>JANNEA010000180.1:0-22612 GCA_031388175.1 Gammaproteobacteria bacterium | reverse complement strand
CGCGATTGTGCCGCGCAGGCGGGCGCGCGCCCCGCGCGGTTCGAGCTCGAGCGTGGCGTCGAGCCTGCCGCCGCGCTGCGCGGCGGCGAGCCGGCCGGCGGCGCGCACCAGATCGCCGCTGAGCGCGAGCACGACATCGGGCAAGGCGGGGTCGGTCGCAGTTAAGTCGATCGCGAACGGCAGGTCCTTGCCGTCGAGCGTGATGCGACCGCGCGCATCGATGCGCGTCTGCCTGCCGGCCACAGTCAGCGCGAGGTGCTCAAGCTGCAACACTTTGCCGTCGAGCCGCGCGCCGAGATCGGCGCGCAATGCCGGCAGGTCGGCGCGGCGCGCATCGAGCCTGCCACTGAGCTGGGGCACGGCGAGCGTGCCGGCCAGCGCGAGGTCGGCATCGAAGCGCCAGCTGTCGAGCGCGGCGATCACGGGCGAGAGGTCGGCATCATGGGTCTCGATGCGACCGGTGATGCGCTTGGCGCCGAAGGGATCGTCGAGCGCGAGCTCGGCGCGTGCCGCCAGCGGCGCATCGAGCCCGAACGAGAACCGCAGCGCCTCGAGTTGACCGGAGAGCTTCGCGTTGCCGGCGATGGGTGGCAGGCCCTCGCGCTCGAGCGTCAGGCGTAACGCACCGGCCGTGGGGTAGGGCTGGGCCAGCGCGAGCGCCAGCGAGCCATCGGCCTTGAGGCCCTGCGCCGCGATGCGCGCCTCCTCGATCCGCAGGCCACGCGCGTCGGCGCTGGCGCGCCCGCTGACCTCGCCGAGCTCGAGCGCGGGGGTGTCGCCAATCGTGATGCTGAGCTCGCGCAGCGCGAAGCGTTCGACCGCGACGTGCAATGGCAGGTCGATGCGCGGCGGCAGGACGAACGGTGTGGGGTCCGGGTCCACCGGCAGCACCACGGCCACGCCGTCGAGCTCGAGGCGTTCGAGCGCGAGCTTGCCGACCAGCAGCGGCAGTGGCTGCAGGTCCGCCGCCAGGCGGCGCACGCTGATGCGCACCTCGCCGAGCCTGAGCTCGATGCCCTCGAGCACGAAGCCGCGCGCCAGCGAGCCCTCGACCGTTCCCACGCTGAGTCCGCCGCCCACGGCAGCATCGGCACGCGCCAGCAGGAAGTGCAGGCCGGTGTTGGTGCCGAGCGCCCAGCCCACCGCCGCCAGCAGCACGAACGGCAGCGCCAGTGCGCTGAGCTTCAATAACCTGAGCGCGCGCGCCGTCACAGATCGGGCCCGATGGCGAAGTGGATGTGCCAGCCTTCGATCACGTCGTCGAGCGCCCAGGCCACGTCGAGCCGCAGCATGCCGATCGGCGAGCGCCAGCGCAGGCCGACGCCGGCGCCGACCTTGGGGTCGAACGGCGAGGTCGCGACCGCGTCGCCGGCGTCCACGAACAGCGCGGCGCCCCAGGACTTGGTGAACAGCCGGTCGACTTCGACGCTCGCGGCCGCCATCTCGGTGCCGCCGATCACCAAGCCGTTCACATCGGTCTCGCCGATCGACTCGTAGCCGTAACCGCGCACCGACTGATCGCCGCCGGCGAACAGGCGCTGCGATGAGGGTAGCTCGGCCAGGCTCGCACCGAGGCTGCGTGCGTACTGCGCACGGCTGATGAAGCGCGAACTCGCGCCGAGCGAGCGCACCAGTTTGCCGGTCACCTGGTACTGGAAGAAGGACACGTCGGAGAAGACCGCATCGCTCGCGCCGTGCAGGTCCAGGGTCCAGCGCTCGCCGTCGCGGGTGAACAGCGGCGAGTCGCTGCGCGTCTGCGACCAGATCACGCCAGGCACGAACAACTGCGTGCGCAGGTCGGGGTCGATTGCGAACTGGCTGCGCTCGTACTCGAACTGGGTGTAGAGCGTCTGCTTGAGGCGGGCGAAGGTCTTGTCGATGCGCGCGCCGAACTCAGTGCGCCGGCTCAGCGTGTCGCCTTTCTGCTCCTCCACCGCCTCGGCCTGGAAGCTCAGGCGCTCGCTGGCCGGCCGCTTGAGCGGGATCGAGTAGGCGACCTTGAGCTCGGTCTTGATCTCGGAATCGGAGAGCTCGGCAGTGGCGCGGTGGCCGCGACGGTTGATGCGGCGGTTCTCCCAACCCACGGTGCCGCGCGGTCCGGTGTCGGTGCCGTATCCGAGACCGAAGGTCCAGCGGGTGCGCTCGCGCGGGGTGAGACGGACCGTGATCGGGATGCGACGCTGTGCGTCGATCGCGTCGCGCGCGGGCTCGATCTCGACCAGCCGGAAGTAGTTGCTGTCGTTCAGCGCGTACTGCAACGACAGTAGCTTGCGCATCGAGAACGGCTCGCCTTGCTTGAACTCAACAAAGCGCTCGATCAGGTCCTGGTCGACCACCTCCTGCTCGAAGCGCAGTGCGCCGAAGTAGCTGCGTTCGCCGGTGTCCAGCTTGAGCCGGATGTTCGCCTCGCCCGCGATCGGGTCGACCTCGAGCGCGTTCGCGGTGAAGCGCGCCTCGAGGAAGCCGGAGTCCTCGGCCGCGGTGAGCAGCGCCCGCTTGAGCTGCTCGTAGCGGTCGTGGCGCGCGATCGCGCCGAGGCTGAGCGGCGCGTTGGCGAGCACTGCGCTGAACGCCGGGTCATCGCGGCCCGCGCCATCGACCGCAACCTCGAGCGCGCGCACCCGCACCGGATCGCCGGCCGCGACCGTGTAGCGCGCGGTCCAGCCGCGCGCATCGGGCTCGAGCGTGGCTTCGATCGTCGGCCGGTAGTAGCCGAAGGGCTTGAGCGCGGCGCGCAGCTCGTCGCGCGCGCGGCCGTGCAGGCGCTCGACGCTGGCCTCGGTGAGGTCAGCGGTGCCCTTGTAGCGCTCGATCGAGAGGAAGGCGCGCGCGTTGTCGAGCAGGTCGCCCTCGAGCCCCTCGATCTCGACCGCGATGCGAGTGCTCGACGCGGCATCGACCGACAGCGGCAGCAGCAACGCGAGCAGCATGACCGCGCTGCGTGTCATGCGGCGCCCCCCGGTGGGGGCCCCGAAACGGTGAAGCTCTCTGCGTGGAACGCGAACTCGCGCGCCAGCGTGTCGGCGATGGTGGCGGCCAGGCGGAAGCCGTGCCCCTCGCCGACGTAGCGCCGCAGCTCCACCCGCACGCCGGCCGCGCCGAGCGCGCTCGCGATGCGCTCGGTCTGGTCGGGCGGCACGACCTTGTCGTCCAGGCCCTGGAAGAAGATGCAGGGCGTGCGCAGCAGCGCGGTCCGTGCCAGTGGCGAACGCGTTTCCCAGGCGCCACGCGCCGCCGGCCAGGGCCCGAGCAGTGTCTCGCCGTACCCCGCTTCGAACTTGTGCGTGTCGCGGATCGCCGACACGAGGTCGGCGAGGCCGTAGTGCACCGCGGCGCTCGCGAACGGCGCCTGCGGGAGGGTGAGCGCGTTGAGCACCGTGAGACCGCCGGCCGATGAGCCGGTGATGGCGACGCGCGCCGCGTCGCAGCGCCCACTGGCGATCGCGTGCTGTGCGGCCGCGACTGCGTCGGCGGCATCAAGCTCGCCCCAGCGTCCGTCGAGCGCACGGCGGTAGTCGCGTCCGTAGCCCCAGCTGCCACGGTAGTTAAGGTCGAGCACCGCCCAGCCGCGCGTGGTCCAGTACAGCGTGCGCGCGTCGAGCGCGCTCGATGCCGCCGCCGTTGGCCCACCGTGGCAGCGCAACAGCAGCGGCGGGCGTTCGCCAGCGGCGAGCGCGTGAGTGGCCGAGCGCGGCGGCCAGTACAGCGCGTGGCACTCGCCGCCATCGACGGTGGCGAAGCGCAACGGCTCGGGCGCGGACAGCCACTCGGCCCCAAGCTCGAGCGTGCTGCTGCGCGCGAGTTCGCGCCGCGCGCCCGTCGTCAGGTCGCCCCCCGTCGGGGGCGATGAAACATCGAACTCGTGCACCGCGAGCGCGCAACGCGGCCCGCCGCCGAGCACCACTACACGATCGCCGTCGCCCTGCACGTGGTCGATCTGCGTCAGGTCCTCGGCACCAGGCAGCGGCCGCCACGCACCGTCGGCATCGAGCCGACGCAGTTGCCACAGGCCATCGGCCACGCTCGCGGCGACCGTGCCGCCATCTGCGCGCGGCGCGAAGCAACGCATGTTCAGGTTCCACAGCGGCAGCGCGCATTCGCGCGTACCGTCAGGAGAACGCGCAGCGCCGTTCCAACTGCGGGCGAGCACGAAGCGACCGTCAGTGTCGTCGCTCCACCACAATGCGCCATTGGCGGCGAAGGTCGGCTGGAACGCGGCAGGTCCCGCGAGACGTGTCGCAGCGCTCGTCGGCTCGCCAGTCGTGCGATCGAGAACGAGCGCCATGAGCTCGGCGCCGTCCCAGGGCATCGCCGGCAGGTCCCAGGCGAGGAAGGCGAGCGTCGCGCCATCGGGGCTCACGCGCGGGCTGGCATAGAAATCGCGGCCGGCGGCGAGCGTGGTCACCGCGCCCTCTTTGAGACCAGCGTCGAGCGCGATCGCGACCAGCGTGTGGGTCGGGCGATGCGAATCCTTGCGACCGTCCTCGCAGACCGCGACCAGGCGCTGCCGTGGCGCATCGAACGCGAGGTCGGCGAACCGCAGGCCCGCCGCGTGCGTCAGCGCTTGCGCGCGGCCGGGCGCCACCATGCGCTGCACCTGTCCCGCGGCGGCATCATCGACGTAGAACACCCCCGCTGCGCACGCGAGGTAGGCGCCGCCGCCGTACTCGTACACGCGGCTGCGCACGTTGGCAGTGGGTGGCGTGACCTCCTCGATCCGGCCGTCGCGATCGGCGCGCATCAGCGCGACGCGTCCGCCTTCGGCGGGGCGACCTTCGAGCCAGTACGCGTGTTCGCCGCAGATGCTCGGCTGGGCGAGGCGCTTGCCGCCCGCCGCGACCGCTTCCGCGCTGAGCGGTGAGGGCCAGCTGCCGGCGCGCGCGGCCGCGGTCGCGCCGCTCACAAGCGCACCGTGTCGGAGGGCTCGATGTCGAACGCGCGCTCGCCGCGCGTCACGCCCTCGCGATCGAAGCTGCGCTCGACGAAGCGCCCGCGCCCCTCGCGGTCCACGCGCAGCAGGTAGGACGCGCGCGTGCCGTAGCTCGGGTTCAGCACGAACGGCGCCGACAGCAGGCGTTCGCGTTCCCGGCCGAGCCCCGTGTCGGGCAGGTCTGCATCGTCCGCCGGCCGGCGGTCGGCGAGCAGCTCGAACAGCGCCGGCTCGCCCGCCGCACGCGCGGCGGCGAAACGCGCGCGCAGGCGTTCGACCTTGGGCCACGGCGCATCGAGCGTGGCGTTCGACAGCGCGTACACGCCGGGCTTGAGCTCGCGCTCGACCGCGCGGTTCGACGCGTACCAGACGGAATCGCGGTCGCCGCAGATCAGGTTGTAGCCGGCGAAGCTCGCGCCGGCGAGGCTGGCGACGAAGTCCGCGGGCGACTCGCGACCGCGCAGGAAATCGGCGACCAGTTCACCGCGCGAGCGCGCGCGCAACAGCGTGGGGGGGTCGGCCTCGCGCACGTTGGTCACCACCGCGAAACGGCCGCTGCGGGTCACGCCGAGCCAGCTGCCGCCGGCCTCGCGGTCGCGACCGCCGAGCACGCCCGGCGCGTCGGACCACCAATCAGCGGCCGCGGTCGGCCGCGCGTGCAGTTCATCGCGGTTGCCGAGCAGCAGCAGCTGGGCGCCGGGCTGGTCGCGCCAAGCGAGGATGAGAAGACACATGGGGCTGAGGATACCGGGGTCGACCCTGTCGCACCCGAAGGGGTGCGATGTTTCATCGCGCCCGCAGGGGCGCGCCGGCACCGCACCGTGCGGTCACTCGGGTAGCGTGACCTCGAGCACGATGGGCGCGGCGAGCTCGGCGTCCGGGGGCAGCTTGCCCTCGGCGTCGAAGCGGTCCCACTGCGAGTTGGCGATGAAGCGGAAGCGGTTGCCGATCACCGCGCCGAGCGTGGGCTCGGAGAAACGCGGGTCATTCGCTGCCAGCAGCGTGCTGCGGGACACGCGGCCCGCGGCATCGAGCTCGAACCTGACCACGCGGTTCGGCCGGATCCCGTTCTGCACCGCGATCAGTGCGTCGCCGTGCGCGTAGAGCCCATCGATGCCGTAGGTGGTGATCTCGGGCAGCGCCGGCACGCGGCTCACCGCGCCGGTCATGAGGCTGACCTTCATCAGGCCGAGCGCCCAATCGGCGACGATCGCGCTTTGCTCGTCGCGGGCGACCACCGCGCCTTGCGGCGAGACCAGCGCGCCCGCGCTGGTCAGGCGCCGGAAGCTGCCGGCTTTCGGGTCGAGCGTGTACAGCACGCCGCCCTGCTGGTCGCTGACCAGCAGGCGACCGTCGTCGAGCACGCGCAGGTCGCCGAGCGCATGCGCTTTGCCGTCGTCCGGCAGCACGATGCGGTGCACCAAGCGGCCATCGCCGAGCGCGAATGCGAACACGCCGGTGCGACCGCGTTCCTCGACGGTCACGCCGTCGAGCTGCGGCAACGCCGCGGACGCGACCCACAGCACGCCGCGCTTCGGGTCGAGCTCCAGCCCCAGCGCCGACCACAGCCCGTCGCGACGCGCGGTCACGAACGGCCGGGCGCGCCCATCGGGCATCACGCGGGTGATGCTGCCGCGGCGCACGCTGCTGACGAAGCAGCTGCCATCGGCGGCACAGACGAGACCCTCGGGGATCAGCCCGCGATCCTCGAGCGTGAACGCCACCCGCAGGGCGCCGGCGGGGGCACGGTTGCGGGCGAAGCGGGCAGCGATCGCGCTGAAGCGCGGGTTGGCCACCAGCATCGCGAGGTCGGGATCGGTCTCGGGTTGGTAGGCCACGCCTTGTGCGGCGACCTGCTCGAGCAGCACGAGCGCGGCATCGGTCGCGCCCTGCTTGGCGCGGGCCACGGCGAGGTGGTAGGTCCAGCGTGGATGCAGCGGCCGCAGCGCCAGGACTTCTCTCAAGGACGTTTCCATCGCCGGGTAGTCGCCCGTGTCCTTGGCGGCGGTCGCGGCCGCGACCTTGTCGTCGATGGGCGCGGCCTGGGCGGATGAGGGCCCGACGGCCGTCGCGAAGAGGAAGAGCAGTGCGATCGAGGTGCGCATCGTCTGCAGGATACCGGACTAGACCCGATTCGCCTTGAGGTCGGCGAGCGGGTAGAGCGTGCCGCGCCAGCGCACCCCGCCGTCGCGCAGGATCCGCCACATCGAGTTCGCGATCGCCACGGCCATGAGCAGCGCGCCGAGCGGGAACGAGAGGCCGTACCAGGCCGGCAACTGCAGCGTGCGTGCGGCGGCGGCCGCGCACAGCAGGGTGCAGAGCAGCACGGTGCTGAGCGCGAAGCCGAAGGCAAGACCGTTCACCAAGGGCAGCAGCAGCCAGGGCAGCACGGCGAGCAGCAGCGTGAGCAGGATCGCGCCCACGGTGAGTGGCACCGAGTAGTCGAGGTAGGGGAAGGCGTTCTTCTCCAGCCCCTTGATCATGCCGCGCGCGGTCGCGTACCAGGGCACGGTGATCAGCCCGTTGCCCTCGGCGAAGGCCTGGCGATGACCGGTCTGCTTGATCAGCTTGCCGAGCTTGATGTCATCGTCGGGGCGCAGCCGGATGAGCCCAAAGCCGCCGATCGCCGCGAACACCCGCGCCCGCACCAGGTTGAAGGCGCCGATACCGACATGCTCGCTGCGCGCCGGATCCGCGGCATGCCAGGGCCGGGTGGACAGCGCGAACGACAGTGAGAAGAACGCGAGCATCACGCGCATCAACGGGCTGCCGCCGACCGGCGTGGGACCGAGCACCAGATGGTCGAGCGCCGCGCGTTCCGCGTGGCCGATCGCGCGTCGCAGCAGATCGGGCGCAAACGAGCAATCGGCGTCGGTGAACAGCAGCCACTCGCCTCGCGCGCGGCCGGCGGCCAGATGCAGCGCGTGGTTCTTGCCGAGCCAGCCCGGGGGCAGCGTGGTCACGTGCAGAACCTTCAAGCGCGGGTCCGCGGCGGCCAAGGCGTCGAGGATCGCGCCGGTGCCATCGGTCGAGCGGTCGTCCACCGCGATGACCTCGTAGTTCCCTCCATCCGACGGATAGTCGAGCGCGAGCAGAGTGCGCATCGCGGCGCCGATGTGCTCAGCTTCGTCGCGGGCGGCGACGATGACGCTCACGCGGCTTGCGGGCGTGGCCAGCAGGGCCGGGTCCATGTCCGCGGCGCGGGCGAGGCGCGAGCGTCCGCGGAGCAACGCCGCCGTCATCCAGAGCCAGACCGCGAGGATCGCGCCAGTGAGCAGCGTGACCGCGTCGAGTGGTGCCCCCATGAGATCAGGCGCCCGGCGCGCCGGCCAGCGGGCTGCCAGCGGCGTCGAACCAGTGTTCGATCAACTGCCAGGCGATCGAGCGTCGCGGCGACAGCGAGAGCTGACCGCCGGCCAGGCCCGCGACGAGGTCGGTGCGCGTGAACCAGCGCGCGGCCTCGAGCTCCTGGCCATCGAGCCGGATCGCGTCGCGGGTGGGCGCGGCGTGGAAGCCGATCATCATCGAGGCCGGGAACGGCCAGGGCTGCGAGGCGAAGTAGCGCAGACCTGCGATCTCGACGCCGGTCTCCTCGCGCACCTCGCGCGCGGCGGCGGCTTCGAGCGATTCACCCGGCTCGACGAACCCGGCCAGCACCGACCAGCGGCCGGCGTCCCAGGCGGCCTGGCGCCCGAGCAGGATGCGATCGCCATCGCCGACCGCGACGATCACCGCCGGGTCGATGCGCGGGAACGCGGTGAGCGTGCAACGCGGGCAGCGGCGTTCGTGACCGCCGCGATGCGGCTCGGTGGCGGCACCGCAGGCGCCGCAATGGCGATGGGTGCGCGTCCAATAGACCAGCGCGCGCGCGTAGGCGAGCAGGTCGAGATCGGTGGCGGCGAGCAAGGGCAGCACCGGCCGCAGCTCCGACCAACGACCGCCCTGCACGGCGATCTCATCGCGCACCTCGGCGGCGAACACCGGCACGCGGTTGAGCTCGCCGAGCCACACCATCTCATCCACCGTGACTGCGCTGCGCGAGAGCAGCAGCGCGCGCGCCGAATCGACCGCATCGGTCACCAGCACGCGGGTGCCGTGGATCGGCACGATCATCGCGTCGGCGCGGGCGGCAGCGATGGCGAGGAAGGCGCCGTCGTCGCGGCGCTCCGGGCGGCGGTCGAGTGGGGGCAGGCTCGGCATCACCAGGCCTCTAAACGGCAACGGGCGTGCAGTGTAGCCACTGCACGCCCGTCGTGAATCGAAAGGATCAGGGCTGGTTGGCGGTCGAGGCGGGTGCGGCCACGGTCTCATCGACCTTCAGCTGCACCGGTTCGCGCAGCACGTTGGCTTCGCCGGAATGCGTCTTGGCATTGCGCTTCGCGAGCTTCTTGTCGAGCGCCGCGTCGCTGACGTCCTTGGCCTTGAGCTCGAGCTCTGGGGCCGCGAACTCGATCGGCTTGGTCTCGATGGTCTTGGGTTGGAACGCCGCTTGGGCTTCCTTGACGTCGAGCGCCCTGACGGGCTCTTTGGCGCTGCGCTTCGGTTCGGCATTGGCCGCGGTGGCGGTGAGCAAGGCGGAGATGATGATCAGCGTGCGCATCGGTGCCTCTTGGGTGTTCGGTCTGGCGAAAAACGCTGGGCATGATACTTGAGCGGATGCCCCGGATCGCAGCGTTCGGCCTCGCTGTTAAGGATTGAATAAATGAATCCGGGGTCGTGGTTTTGTGGTGCCGATGCCGCAACACCCGCGCTGGCGCTGGCAGAGCCGTATCATCCGCGCACCATGGATGTGACCGACCTGTTGGAAGGACTCAACGACGCCCAGCGCGAGGCGGTCTCGGCCCAGGACCGCGCGTTGCTGGTGCTGGCGGGGGCCGGGTCGGGCAAGACCCGCGTGCTGGTGCATCGCATCGCCTGGCTGCTGCGGGTGGCCGGCATCGCACCCTGGTCGATCCTCGCCGTGACCTTCACCAACAAGGCGGCGGGCGAGATGCGCGCGCGCATCGAGCAGCTGCTCGGCGGCCCGGCCGGCACGCTGTGGGCCGGCACCTTCCACGGCATCGCGCATCGCCTGCTGCGCATGCATTGGAAGGAAGCGGGGCTGCCGCAGGGCTTCCAGATCCTCGACAGCGAGGACCAGCAGCGCGTGATCAAGCGCGTGCTGAAGTCGCTCGAGCTCGACGACAGCCGCTACCCGCCGAAGCAGGTCTCCTGGTTCATCAACTCGAACAAGGACGAGGGCCGGCGGCCGGCCGCGCTCGCGGGCGGCGACCCGGCGCAGCGGCAGATGCTGCGGCTGTACGAGGAGTACGAGAAGGCCTGCCAGCGCGCCGGCAACGTGGACTTTGCCGAACTGCTGCTGCGCACGGTCGAGCTGCTCGGCCGCGACGCGCAACTGCTCGAGCACTACCGTCGCCGCTTCCGCCACATCCTGGTGGATGAGTTCCAGGACACCAACGCGGTGCAGTACGCGTTCATCCGGCTGCTCGCCGGGGGCAGCAACGGCATCATGGTGGTGGGCGACGATGACCAGAGCATCTACGGTTGGCGCGGCGCGCGGATCGAGAACATCCTGCGCTTCCCCAACGATTTCCCCGGCACGCGCACTGTGCGGCTCGAGCAGAACTACCGCTCGACCAACACCATCCTCAAGGCCGCGAACGCGGTGATCGAGAACAACAGCGAGCGCCTCGGCAAGACGCTGTGGACCGACCGCGGCGAGGGCGAGCCGCTCAAGGTCTACGCCGCCTACAACGAGCACGACGAAGCGCAGTTCGTGGTGGAGAACATCCGCCGCTTCGTCGACCAGAGCCATGCCCGCGCCGAGTGCGCGATCCTCTACCGCAGCAACGCCCAGTCGCGCGTGTTCGAAGAGGCGCTGCTGCACGCGCGCATGCCCTACCGCGTGTACGGGGGCCTGCGGTTCTACGAGCGCCAGGAGATCAAGGATTCGCTTGCGTATCTGAAGCTGCTCGAGAACCGCGACGAGGACGCGAGCTTCGACCGCGTCGTGAACCTCCCGACCCGCGGCATCGGCCAGCGCACGCTCGACGATGTGCGCGGTCTGGCACGCGCGCAATCCATCAGCCTGTGGAACGCATCGCGCGCGCTGGTGGACGAGAAGAAGTTGCCCGTCCGCGCCGCCACCGCGCTCGCCGGCTTCCTCACGCTGATCGACGAGATGGAGACCGCGGTGCGCGGCCTGCCCTTGTCCGAGCAGGTGGACCACGCGATCCAGGCCTCGGGCCTGGCCGACATGTACGCGCGCGAGAAGGGCGAGCGCGGCGAAGCGCGGCTCGAGAACCTGCAGGAGTTGGTCAACGCGGCGCGCGGCTTCGACAGCGAATCCGCCTTTGCCATGGCGCCCGAAGGTGAAGCGCCCGCCGAGGACATCTCGGAACTCGCCGCGTTCCTCGCCCACGCTGCGCTTGAGGCCGGTGAAGGCCAGGCCGAGGAATGGGAGGACTGCGTGCAGCTGATGACGCTGCACTCGGTGAAGGGCCTCGAGTTCCCGCTGGTGTTCATGTGCGGCATGGAGGACGGTCTGTTCCCGCACCAGCGCAGCGTCGAGGACGGCCGCGGCCTCGAGGAGGAGCGCCGGCTCTGCTACGTGGGCATGACCCGCGCGATGCAGCACCTCTACCTGTGTTACGCCGAGACGCGCCGCCTCTACGGCAGCGAGACCATCGGCATGCCGAGCCGCTTCCTGCGCGAGATCCCGACCGAACTGGTGGAAGAGATCCGGCCGCGGGTGCAGGTCACGCGACCGCTGTACTCGGATCGCGGCACGGTGAACGCGCTGCGCCATCCTTCCGCCGGCAGCGGCCTCTACGAGCCGCCCGCTATCAAGCTCGGCGCGCGCGTCAAGCACCCGGTGTTCGGCGAGGGCACGGTGCTGAACTCCGAAGGCCAGGGCGCACAGGCCCGGGTGCAGGTGAACTTCGAGAAGGCCGGCGCCAAGTGGCTGGTGCTGCAGTTCGCGAAGCTCGAGCAAGCCTGACCGCGAGCCAGCGCGCGGGTGACGGGCTCACCCGCCGGTCGCGGCGCCGAGGTCGGGTTTCGGCCGCACCTCGCGGCGGACCTCGAGCACCAGGAACATGAGCGACATCGCGCCGACCAGCACGAGCAGTGCCTTCGCCATCGAGTCGGCGGCCTCGGTCTTCAGGATCGGGCCATCGAGCACGGCCCAGGCCATCAGCATGCAGGTCACAGCGCCGTGCGCGAGCGCGGCGCGGTGCAGCATCGGCGTCCAGCGGCCGTTGATCAGCACCGCGCCGTAGAACGGGACGTTGAGCAGGACCGCGGCGTAGAGCCATGGGCCGGCGCCGCTGAGGAAGCCCTCGGTGTAGGTGAGCGCGGTGTAGGCGATCGGCGCGGCTTTGATGCCGAAGAGGCCGCCGAAGATCGCATCGAGCACCCAGCGCGGGTCCCACAGCACGAACGCGCCAAACGCCATGCCGATGATGGCGAACGCGAGCCCGACGCGGTCGCCGGTGGTGCGCACGCCGTCGCGCGGCGTCCAGTCGGCGGCGCGCGGCGAGCTGCGGCGGATCCACGAGGCTGTAGCGAAGCCGACCACCAGCACGCCCGGCCACCACATCGAAGCGACCAGTGTGCGGACCCAGAACTGACCGAGCGCGCCCAGGAACTGCTCGATAGATTCGAACGGCGCGGAGGAGAAGTGCGACAGCAGCCCCGCGCCCCAGATCACCCCGAGGCCGATCAGGGTCGCGCGCAGGAAGGCGTGGCCGTCGGCCGGGTCGATGATGGTGAGCGTGGGGCGGTAGCGCGCGGCGACCTCGGTGGGGCGGCCGAAGGCAACGAGCAGTTCCTTCGCCATCGCCGCATCGGGCTCGCGGCCGGCGCCCTCAGCGCGGGCCTGCAGTTCTTCGTTGAGCAGCGCGCGGAGCTCGAAGGCCACGTCATCGCGCTGGCCGCGCGGCAGCTCGGTCGCGACCTCGTTCACGTAGGTCTCGATCATCTCTTGGGCGTTCATGTCTCAGTCCTCTTTCAGGAGTCGGGTCATCGTGCCGTTCATGTCCTGCCATGACTCGGCGAGCTTCTTCAGCAGTTTCTTGCCGTCGGCGTTGAGCGCGTAGTAGCGCCGCGGCGGGCCGTCCTCGATCCGCCACTCGCTCTTCAGCAGGCCCTGCGATTCCAGCCGGCGCAGCAGCGGGTAGAGCGTGCCTTCCTCGATCGGCATGCCGCGGTCGGCCAGGGCCTGGCGCAGCTCGTAGCCGTAGCGGGGCGTGCGCAGCTGCGACAGCGTGGCCAGCACCACCGCGCCGCGCCGCAGCTCGCTCTCGACCTTGGAGAAGGCATCCGTGTCACCCATGGCCTACACAGTACTGTATGTCACACAGTAAGTCAAGGCTTCGGGCCGGGCTGATGCGGGTCAAGGCGGAGCGCGGCCCCTTGGCGCAGCCTGTGGAGCACCTGCTGGAGGTTCTCCATGGCCACGCTGCACAACACCGCCGACCGCTACGGGATCGTCGCCCGCTTGTTCCACGCGGCGGTCGCGGCCACGATCCTCGCCAACCTCGCGCTCGGGCTGCTGTTCGACGACGCGGTCGAGACCGGCGCGGGCCGCTTCGCGGCGCTGCACGCCACGCTCGGCATGCTCACGCTCGCGCTGTTGGTGGCGCGCGTGCTCTGGCGGCTGATCGATCCGCCGCCGCCGGTCACGGTGGGCACGCCGATCGAGCGCACGGCGGCCCACGCCGGCCACCTGGGGTTGTACGCCCTGGCGCTGCTGGTCACGCTCTCGGGTTGGTTCGTCGCCAGCAACGAAGGCGGCCGTATCGATCTGCTCGGCGGCATGGCACTACCCACGCTCAGCGCGAACTCGGCAGCGCCCGCCGCCGCGCCCGCCACCATCGCCGCAGCGGATGGCGCCGGCGTCGTCGACGTGTTCGAAGAGGACGAGGGCGAGGGTGACGAGTTCTGGGAGGAGGTCCACGAGCTTGGGTCGTGGGCGCTGCTCGCGCTCATCGTGCTGCACTCGGGTGCGGCGTTCATGCACCGCAAACGCCGCGACGGCACCTGGGAGCGGATGTTCGGCTAGCGTCGCGCGGACCGCGTGCCTGGACTAGGGGAACTTCACGCCCTGGGTCGCGCCGTGGTCGGTGTCGTCGTCGTACTTCTCCTGCGCCACGGTCGCGGCGTCGAACAGGTCATTGGCGATCTGGTCGAGCTGCTTGTTCACGCTGGTGCAGGACTTCGGCGACGGTGCGCGCCACAGCGCGTCCTCGATCTTGGCAGCCGCCGCGAGCCCGATGTCGCTGTGGCCCTGCTCGTGCGCGGTGAGCGCGGTGAGGAAGCGGTCCCAGCTGCGGCGCAGCGCGCTGGTCGCGCCCGGCGGCGCGTCCCAACGCGGCAGCGTGGTGACCGCGGTGAGCGTGACCGTAACGCTCACCACCCGGCACACGCCCTTGCGGGCACGCGACTCGTACTGCCAGCGGATGTCGGCCTCGGTGTAGCCCACGCGGCGCTTGCCGTCGGGGCTCAGCGGGCTCTGGTCGAGCGACTCGCGCACCGCGGTCTCGGTGACGCCGGTCACTGTGTATTCCTTGACGCTGGCGTTCACCACCGGCGTGGCCTGTGCCGTCGAGAGCGCGAAGGCGAGCGCGAGAGCGGCGGCGCGACCGAGGCCGCGCATCAGCGCTTCGCCGCCGCGGCGTAGACCCAGGCCTCCAGGCCTGAGCCCAGCGTCACGCGCACGCGTTCGTAATCGTCCACTTCATAGGCATCAGCCTGGGCGAGCTCTGCCGGCGTGACGGGGAACACCATGCCCGGCACGCAGTCGACCGCATCGCCGGTGGCGAACACGATTGGGTGGTGGCTGGCGCCACTGGTGGTCACGACCGCGGCATCGCGGATCGCGAGCTCGCCGAGGCGGTAGCCGGGCAGCACTTCGGCGACGCCCTCGAGCACGCGGCCGAAGGTGGCGCGCTGCACCGGCTCAAGCTGCAGCGTGCCGTAGGAGAACAGCAGTTCGGTCCGCCGCAACACCAGCTGCTCGAGGTAGACGAGCGCGGGCGCGAGCAGTTTCACGGCTGGCCGCGCGCGATCTTGTCGAGCAGCGTCTTCATGGCTTCGTCTTCAACACGATCTCCGAGTCCACGCGCATCACCTTGAACGGCTCACCGATCAGGGAATGCAGCAGCACGGACTGGGAGTGGCTGCGCGTGTTCGCGTACACGCTGTCGAACTCGACCGTGGCGTAGGTGCCGGGGACGGGCGCCTTCGGCGGGTCCACATGCCAGATGATGCGGACCAGCGAGCGCCCGCGCAGCGGACCGAGCGCCGCACGGTTTTCGTTCAGGGCCTTCTGCCAGCTCTTGCGCGTGTGTTCGGCCTGGTACTGCGGTGTGAGCAGATCGAACGACGCCTTGCCCTCGCCCTTGTCGACCAGGTCCAGCCAGCGCACGGCGAAGGCCTCGGCTTCCGCGTTGCGCGGATGTGCTGCGCCCGGCTGCGCGCCCTTCGCCACACCCGCCGCTTGTTCGTTGAGCGCGGCGAAGTCCTTCACCAACTGCTCGCAGGCCGCCTTCGCGGCCTCGCACATCACGCTCATCCCGATCTGGAGCGCGCCACCCGTCCCGATCACGCTGCGCTTCACCACCGAGGGATGTGCCGGATTGCCCGGTGGCGTGAACGACCAGACATCCGCGAAGCCCGGGGTCCGGTCGTCGACCACGGTCCAGCCCTTCTCGTCGCGGAACTTCACGCCGGGCTTGGCCCGCAGCGACTTCAGCGCGTCGGCGACGCTTGCGTATTCGATCGTCGGCGCGACCGGCGACGGCCCGGGCTTCGCGGGTGCCGCGCCAAGCGGCGCGGCCAGGAGCATGCAGAGCAACAGGACATATCTCATCGCGGACCACCTTCCTCGATCGCCAACTTGATCCCGAGTATCTCGCGCGCAGGGGTCATTCTGTTTCCGACCGCGCGTCGATCGCCACCACTTCACCCTCGGCGGAGGTCACCGTCACGATGATCGGTCGGCAACACACGCTGCAGTCCTCGGTGTACTCCTGCTGTTCCACGGAGCAATCGATGGCGAGTTCTATCTGCTCGCCGCAGTAGGGGCAATCGATGGACGCGCTCGGGGTGCCCAGCACGGGCTCAGACCGCGAGGTCGGTGGCCAGGAAGTGGCGCACGACCAGCGCCCAGATCAGGATCGAGCTCAGCAGCCACCAGGCCACCGCTCGCTGGAACCGCGGCTGCTTGAAGCGGATCGCGAGCAGCGCCAGCACGATGTAGTGGCCCACGAACGGCAGGTAGTACCAGGGATGGAACAGGTCGCCGCTCGCCGCGGTCTGCGCGATGTCGAGCAGTCCCATCAGGAAGAACGCCCACAGGAACCAGTCGCGGTGCGCGTCGAACTCGACCGAGCCGCTGGTGTTCGGCGGGTAGAGCGTGATCGCCAGCGTGAAGTTCGCGATCGACCAGCACACCATCAGCAGGAAGGCATCGAAGCTCCAGTTCGGGTGGTCGCGCCAGGAGAACGCCACCCACCAGTTCAGCACCAGGATCAGCAGCACGAACGCGGTGTAGACGAGCTGGATCTCGCCGGCCTTGCGCGCATAGATCGCGCGGATCGAGCCGGTGAGGATGTGCGTGAGCCCCAGACCGAAGATGATCGAGGTGAGGACGGAGAGGTATTCGAATTCGGTCATGCGTGGGTCCGCTTGAACCTAACGTGGCCGTTCGTCTTGTTCAGAGTCACGACATCAACTTCGAAACCGGCGGAAAGCCACGCCTGTGCGTTGGAACGATTGGTCGTGTCGGTTTGGTTCGCCCACCACGCTTGGTAGCTCTTGGCTGACATCGGCAACTCGACTCCCAATATTTTCTCAATCTGCTTGAACGAGAGATTGAGCTCCGAGACACTATGTGGGACGGAGCGAAGGTGAAGCTCAAGAGCTTCATACTTATTACGACGCGTGGACATGCGAGCTATTTCCTATTCCAAGCCGGACGATCAACGGCAAGAAGTTCGAGTTCAATCGTCTTGTAGTTGTCAGTGGGCAGAAACCAAAGCGAAAGGACAGCGCTCGTCCGGACTTCAAGGAGGATGAAGCTATTCACTCTGCAGTTCGTCTCTTGTCCACCCACGAAGCAGTTGCGCGGAGAAATGTTTCCATATCCCATGTTGTACCGCGAAGTGAGGTTCTGACATTCCCCGATGTACTTCACGACATTGCCAGAGCGTATGGCATATACACCCGCCGCCGTGAAGTTGGTGGGAATCTTGAACTTGCAGAAGGGGCCTTGGCCATATCGGTTCAGTCGGGCGGAGGTAGCATTCTTGTAACGCGACTGCGGCATGAACTCCCGTATCGATCCGTCAGCGTTCCGCTCGGGATCGATAGCGCACACGTGGATGAACTCATGGCAACCGATTCTCACGCGTCGATCACTCGCGACGCGCTGCCGATGTGATGCATCGGGCTTCGCCGGAAGCTAGGCGTCGCTGCTAGTGGCATCGCCCTTTCTGTCCCAGGAGCGGTATTTCCAAGGTACGACCGATTCCAGATACGTCACCCTAGGCTTGGGCATGTGCGCGAGTCCGTCGCCGAGGGTTACCAGTACCGGTAGCTTCCTTTCCAACGTTGCATTCCTGTCCTCCGGAATGAATAACCATGGCCGCACTCTCCAATCCTGCTGAAGCAGGCAATCGCGAGCGATTGCACTTCGCAGAGCTGGCCAGTGCGAGGACCAAGCCTCGAGTCGGCCTAGCAGAGCGTTGAGCGACTTTGAGTAGGTGACCTCACAGAGATACGCCGTCTTGTCTCTAAAGCTCACGGCCACCGCATCGCAGTACCAATGCTGGCCCTTGGCAGGCTTGTCACCTAGTTCGAGCTGAATGAGGAATTCAGTGTTGACGAAAGTAGCGCGATCCTCGCGTAGGAACTCGGTTACGACACCCTGAAAGTAGTCCACGGCGTACTTCCCCTAACAGTTGTGATCGACGTTCGACATCCGCCGTGCTGAGCGCGCTAGCGCGAAGCGTCGGGTGGGGCGGTTTGTTGGGTGACGTGTGTATTTGTGAGGCTATTCGGATGGCTAACGATCCTTTGCACAAGTTCAATGGCTAGGGACTCATAGCCGCGTCGAATATCCTCACTCCCGACCACGCTCCGAAGCGTGGCGATGCCCCTTTCGAAAACCTGCTGGATCTCGTGCCAACTGACATTCGGAATACCAGCCAGTGTTTGTTGACCTGGGAGAAGGGTGGCAACGACGCTTGGCGTGGAATGTGCGAGCGCAGTCAGAGCGTCTTGCTGCTGTTGTAGTTGTGTCCGCAGCTCGGCCTCGTTGAACGGCGCCGTCTTGGCCTCCAACCAAACTGTGGGGCCGTCCCCCAGACCGAATCCAATATCGGATTTACAGTTTCGTTTTGAGCCAGAGAGTTTTAGGGAGGGGTATCTGTAGATGACAATCTGCGCGGCGGCGAGCAACGGACCAACCGCTGCGCCACCTCTTGAAGATGATGCGGCCACCGCTTCGAGCAGCGGGCGCAAGAACAATGATTGAGGCAGCACCTCTAGTGAGCGAAGCAATTCCCAAGTGAGGACTTCTTCTTTCACCCAGAACCGGCCCGTGGGTCGATAGTGAAACCATTGCAGGACCTCAACGAGAAATGAGCGCTGCGCTTTCGATGTGGCGAGCCAAGCCGCGCGGTCGCTTTCGTCATGAGCAGAACGCTTCTTCATGTCGCCCAGCGCTGGCGCTCGCTCACCACGACGGCGGCCATCAGACCGCCGGAGGCGTCGTGGCGAAGCCGCTTGTTGGGCGGCAATGCCATTACTTTCCTGCTTTCTCAATTGGCACTGCGTCTAACGGTGATTCAAAAGCGATAAATAGTACGCATGGGTCGACGCTCGCGCAGAAGCCATGGTGTGGTCGCTTAGCAGGACCGTACGCATATGTACCCGGCCTGAGGGTGGCCGCCCTCTGACCGTCATAAGTGACATGAAGCTCGCCTGCAACCAGCACCATGCGTTCAGCGGAAGTGTGCCAATGGAGGGGGATGGTCGATTTGGCGGGCACCTTGAAGAAGACGTCGAAGTTTCCTTTCCCTGGGTCTCCGTGAAGAACAGCAATCGCACATCCGTTTGGCAAGAACGGTGGGCAGGGCCCCCACTTGAGTTGTGCATCTTCCGAAGTCAGCGCCAATGCCTGCTCAGCGACAGGTGGCTGCGCGAGTGCCGATACGCCGAATACGCTGAACAAGCACAAAGTTACCAGCTGCATTGCATGGCGAAAGACAAAGTGGTTGCGCATGGATCTAGGCTCCTGTTGATTTAAATACGACATTAGTCGATTGCCGTCCAACGCTCGCGCTCACAGGCGCGCTTGGCGAGCCGCGAGGCTTCCGAGCGGCCGCCATGGCGCGTCCGGTGCAGCGGGTAGTTAGCCATCCCGGGCTTTCTCCGCAATTCGTCTACCGAGCTCGACAGCTGCAACATTCGAGAAGCCCCGCGAGAAGTGATTGCTTTCTATCACGGCAGAGTTCGGCGCGCGATTCCTAACATGAGCGGTAGCGTCCTTTCCGTGCGCGACGATTACCTTCGGCTGCACGGTTGCTAAAAGGAAGTCGAACGGTGCGGTAATCCGCCGGTGTTCCGAAAGGTCTTTCGCTTCCTCTGACGCAGCAGCGTAGATGTTTGTTTCTAGGCAGCGCACGGGCTGAGCCGCCTCAATCACTAACTCAATGACCTTTCGTGTGTTGCTGATCGGATTGCGGCGAGTGCGGCCCGGCTTCAACGGTTTCGCCTGGCGATCATGAAGGTAGGACTCGAACCAAAGCAGCTTGTTGAAGCCGTAGCCAGGCTTCCAAAACTCCCAGAAGTCTGTGGACGAAGCTGACGCTGGGTTAAAGCCGACAATGAATGCGTCGCAGGTTAGCGGCGACCCATCGCATACGAAGGGACGAAGGTTGGTAGGCCGGCCGATAAGTGCAGCCAAATCCAATTCGAACTGCTGCAGGGGATGCATTGGTACCGGTGCCCGGGTATGGCTAACGTTTCGTATACGGCCTCGTGGCCGGCGGAAGAATGTAGTTCCCGGCGGAACAGAAAGTCCACCTATAGAACATGCGGTGTCTGTGATCCATGGAAGAAAATCCATTGGCGCTCATGCAGATGTCTAGACGCGCCTCGCCACCCACCTATCCAACGCATCCGCGAACTTCTTCCGATCCGTGTTCCCCAGCGGCGGCGGCCCGCCGCTCTGGATGCCGCTGCCGCGCAGCTGGTCCATGAGGTCGCGCATCACGAGCTTCTGCTTGATGGTCTCGCGGTCGTACTGCTCGCCTCTTGGGTTCAGCGCATCGGCGCCGCGTTCGATCACGGCGGCAGCCAGCGGGATGTCGGCGGTGATCACGAGGTCGCCGGGCTGGACCTGCGCCACGATGTGATCGTCGGCCACATCGAAGCCGCCGGGCACGCGCAGCGTCTTGATGAACTTCGACTTCGGCACGCTCAGCGCCGAGTTCGCGACCAGGATCAAGGGCATCTACACGCGCTCAGCGACGCGGAACAGGATCTCCTTGACCGGGTTGGGGCAGGCGTCGGCGTCTACCCAAATCGTCAACTTGCGATGCTCAGCGATCCATCCGCGTGCGCTCGAGGCCCTCATCGGTCTGGTTCTCGGCGAAGTCCTTGAACTGCTTCATGAACTTCTGGGTCTGCTTCTTGAACATCCCCGGGATCACCCAGCCCAGCAGCGTGAGCATGGGGTTGGTGAACTTGAACTCGACCTCGGCATCCCAGCGCGTCTGGTCCGTGCTCACGGCGGTGAAGCGGTTGTCCACCGTGTTCCACACGCCGTCCATGGTGTAGGTGCCGGCGAAGCGGTCGGGCAGCGCGCGCACGGTGATGGTCTCGGTCATCACCATCTCGCGGCCGCGCTCGTTCTTGTAAGTCAGCTTGGAGCGCGCACCCACCGTGCCCGGCACTCCGTCCAGCTTCTCGAAGCTGCGCAGCGTGGGTTGCCAGCGCTTGAGGTTGGCGGGGTCGTCGAACAGCGTGATCACGCGTTCGCGCGGCAGGTGGATGTCGATCGTGCAGTTGTACTTCATCGTGTCCTCTTTGCGCCCCTCAGTGTGCCCCGTCAGTGTGTTCCATAGAGGGCGGTGGGCAGCCAGGTGGCGATGGCGGGGAAGCCCCAGACGATCGCCAGCGCCAGCAACTGTAGCGCGATGAACGGCATCACGCCCCTATAGAGGTGGGCCGTGGTGACCTCAGGGGGCGCCACGCCCCGCAGATAGAACAGCGCAAAGCCGAACGGTGGGGTCAGGAACGAGGTCTGGAGGTTGATGCCCATGAGCACCCCGAGCCAGATCGGGTCCACGCCCATGGCCAGCAGCACCGGCCCCACGATCGGCACCACCACGAACACGATCTCGATGAAGTCGATCACGAAGCCGAGCAGGAACATGGCGAGCATCACGAACGCCAGCGCGCCGTGCTTGCCGCCGGGCAGACCCGCCATCAGGTCGTGCACCAGGTCGTCGCCGCCGAGACCACGGAAGGTGAGCGAGAACAGCGACGCACCGAGCAGGATGAGGAACACCATGCTGGTGATGCGCACCGTGGCCTGCAGCACATCCTCGAGCCGCCCGCGATTCAGGCGCCGATGCGCGAGCGCGAGCACCAGCGCGCCCACGCCGCCCACCGACGCCGCCTCTGTAGGAGTAGCGAAGCCGACCACGATCGAGCCGAGCACCGCCACGATTAGCGTGAGCGGCGGCACCAGCGCGGTGAGCACGCGCGTGGCCAGGGCCGCGGCATCGAGCCCATGCGCCGGCGCGGCGGGCATCGCCTCGGGCGTGCGCCACGCGCGCCAGGCGATGTACAGCGCGTAGAGCGCGACCATCATCAAGCCTGGGATCATCGCGCCGGCGAACAGGTCGCCAACCGAGATGGTCTTGGGCGTGTAGATGCCCTGGCGCAGCTGCGCTTGCTGGTACGCCGACGACAGCACATCACCCAGCAGCACCAGCACGATGGACGGCGGGATGATCTGGCCCAAGGTGCCCGAGGCCATGATCGTGCCGGCCGACAGCGCCGGGTCGTAGCCGCGCTTGAGCATGATTGGCAGCGAGAGCAGGCCCATGGTCACCACCGTCGCGCCGACGATGCCGGTGGAGGCCGCGAGCAGCGTGCCCACCGCCAGCACCGAGAACGCGAGGCCGCCGCGCAGTTGGCCGAACAACATCGCCATCGAGTCGAGCAGGTCGTCGGCCAACTTGGCGCGCTCGAGCATCACGCCCATGAACACGAACAGTGGCACCGCCATGAGTGTTTCGTTGCCCATCACGCCGAACACCCGGTTCGGCAGGCTGCCCAGGAACGAGGGGTCGAAGGCGCCGAGCAGCCAACCGATGGTTGCGGTCGCGAGCGCGGTGCCCGCCAGCGTGAACGCCACCGGATAACCGAGCATCAGCACGGCGATCACGCCCGCGAGCATCGCCAACGCGAGCATCTCGCCGATCATGCGAGCGGGCCGTGGGCGGGATGTGCCGCTGGCGGCGGCGCCAAGCCGCGCCACACGAGCCAGGCGCGCGCCGCGCGCGCAAGACCGGCCAGCAGCAGCAGCAAGGCGGCGAGCGGGATTACGGATTTCATGAGGAACACGCCGGGCAGCCCGCCGGTCTCGCGCGATGATTCGAG
>JANNEA010000159.1:0-4206 GCA_031388175.1 Gammaproteobacteria bacterium | reverse complement strand
CCACCCCCCCACATGCCCCCGCCCCCCAACGACGCGCACGCTATACCGCCGGCCGTACCCTTGTGTGGTGCAGGACTCTGGACCGAGCAGCACACTGGGCAGGAGCCCGCGCGCCGTTGCGCGCTGCGGTGCGCCGGGTGTTTGGTCGAAGAAGGTTGGCGTCGGTGCTGGGTCGGTGATGTCTCTGGCCGACGGTATCGCGTCCGCGTCTTAGGAGGCCGGGGACATCACAGACCCGGCACCAGCACTCGACTAGCGTCGACCGCCCGCCGCGGGCGCGCCCGTGTCGCTCAAGATCACCTCGGGCTCCTGCACGTAGTTGCCCTGGATGAAGTCGGCCCCGAGGCCCCACAGCAGCGCCATCGTGTTGGCCGCCTCGACCCGCTCGGCGATCGTCAGGATTCCCTTCTCCTTGATCGCCGCGATCAGCTGCTTGACGAAGTTGCGCTTGCCCTCGTCGCGGTCGATGACCTGCATGAACGAGCCGTCGACCTTGACGAAGTCGGGTTTGAAGTAGTCGAGCAGGCGCAGCGGCTCGTGGCCGGTGCCGAAGTGCTCGAGCGCGAAGCCGCAGCCGAGTTGCTGCGTGGCCGCGGCCAGCGCCTGGGTCTCCTTCAGGTACTTCGCCACCGACTTCTCAGCGACCTGGAGCACGACCGCACCCTTCGGCACCTTGAGCTCGGCCAGCGACTTGCCGAGGAAGGCGGAGAAGGTGGGATCGACGAGCGTCTGGTCGGAGATGCGCAGGAAGACCTTGGTCTCCTCGCGAGTCCGGGTCCGCTCGACCGCCACCTTGAGCGCATTGATCACGATCCAGCGGTCGATGCCGACCATCAGGCCGTTGCGCGCGGCGGCCGGCATGAACTCGGCGGGCAGGATCTCCTTGCCGTCATCGCCGATCATGCGTACCAGCACGTCCATCATGTCGGTCGCGTCGCCCTGCAACGAGGCGATGCCCTGGTAGGCGAGCTGGAAACTACCCTCACGCAATGCGGTGGTGATCCGCTTGACCCAGCCGGCGTCGGTGGTCTTGCCTTCCTTGTCGGTCTCGGCCGCGACCCAGACCTTGATGCGGTTGCCGCCGGCCTTGCGCGCTTCCTCGATCGCCTGCTGCGCCATCGCGATGGCGCTGGCCGGGCCCTTGGACGAGGCGGCGAGGTCGGCGATGCCGATGCTGACGGTCATCGGCGTCGAGCCCTGGCCAGCGGTGAAGATCTGCTTGGCGACGGCGTCGCGGATCCGCTCGGCAATCGCCTCGATCTCCTTGAAGTTCGAGCGCACCACCACCGCGGTGTAGATGTTGCCGCCGAAGCGGGCAGGGAGGTCGGAGTCGGCGAGCTGGCCGGCGATGATGTCGGCCAGCTGGTGCAGCACATGGTCGCTCTCGAGCAGACCGATGCGTTCCTCGACGATGCCGAACTTGTCGGGTTTGATGTAGAGCAGGCCGCGGGCCGCGCCCTTCTCCTCACGCGTCAGCTCCTCGGTCAGGACCTCGACGAAGTAGCTGCGATGGTAGAGGCCGGTCAGCGGATCGCGGCGCGCGGACTCCTCGATCTTCGCCTGCATCGCTCGGGTCTCGCGCGCCGCTTGTTCCTTCATGGCTTGGGCAGCGCGGACGAGCTTCTCCTCCATCGCCTTGGTGTCGGCCTCGGCGCGGATCGCAAGCTCGATGCAGTCTTCACCGTCCATCTCGACCTGCCGCAGGTGGCATTTGGCCGGGAAGTTCTTGCCGTTCGAGTGGCGGCCGGTGAGCCCGATCTCGCCGGGGTCCTTGCCTTTGAGCGCCTGGCGCAGCGCATCCTTGATCGTGCCTTGCGACGCGCCCTCGAACAGGTCCATGACCGGGTTGCCTTCGATCGCCTCGGTGTTGGCGAAGCCGAAGCGTTCGAGGAACGCCGGATTGGCGCTGGTGACGATGCCATCCTGGAGGTAGGCGATCGCGTCGTTCGATTCGCTCAGCAGCGATTCGAAGCGTGTCTGGTAGCCCTGGATCGTCTCCTGCGCATTGCGCAGCCGCAGCAAGCGGTCGCTGACATCGAGTTCACGCAGCACCACGGCTTCGAAGCGGCCGGGATGGTCGACGCTGACGAGATCGCGCGCGCCCGCGGCCATCGCCTTGGCGATCGCGGTCTCATCGACGGTCTTGGCGATCGCAAGGACCGGCACGCCCGGCGTGAAGGCGTCGCGCAGCTCCATCACCAGTTCGAGTGGCGAATCCTTGAGGCCGAGGAAGCAGCAGATCAGCTGTGGCGGCCGAGCGCGCATCTGGGTCTCGCATTTCGTGAGCGAGCCCACCCATTCGGCGCGGGCCGCGTGACCGGCGTTGCGCAACAGGCTGCTGATCCGTTCGGCCGAGCTCTGCGCCTCGGCGACGATCAGCAAGTCGATATGTTCGTGCTCGGTCGCCATCGTCACGCGTCCACTTCGACCGGTTGCTTGGCCGCCGCGCCCGCAACCTCGCGCACCAACCTCGGCACGAGGTAGCCGGGCAGCCGGGCGGTGAGCGCGGTGTGCAGCGCGAGCGCGGTGCGGTCGCTGACCTCGAAATGCGCGGCGCCTTCGACCCGGTCGAGCTGGTGCAGGTAGTAGGGCAGCACGCCGATCGCAAACAGTCTTTCGGAGAGCGCGGCCAGTGCATCGACGCTGTCGTTCACGCCACGCAGCAACACCGACTGGTTGAGCAGGGTCGCCCCGGCATCGCGCAAGCGGATGCAGGCATCGGCGACGCTGGCATCGAGCTCCTGCGCGTGATTGGCGTGCAGCACCACGACTTTCTGCAGCCGCAGCGGCGCGAGCCAGCCGAGCAGCGCGTCATCGACGCGCTCCGGCAACACGACCGGGTGGCGGGTGTGGATCCGCAGGCGCTTGAGCTGCGGCAGCGCGGCGAGGGCAGCGGCGAGCTCGCCCAGGCGCGCGTCGGACAGCGACAGCGGGTCGCCGCCGGACAGGATCACCTCGTCGATCGAGGGATCCGCGGCGATCGCCGCAAGCGCGGCGCGCCAGCCGTCGGCGCGCGGGTTGGCATCGGCGTAGGGGAAGTGACGGCGGAAGCAGTAGCGGCAGTGCACGGCGCAGGCGCCGGTCGCGACCAGCAGAGCACGACCCTGGTACTTGGCGAGCAGGCCCGGGGCGCGCGCAACCGCGAGGTCGCCGGTCGGGTCGATGACGAATCCGAGGTGCTGCTCGAGCTCGGCGCCGAGCGGGAGCACCTGGCGCAGCAATGGGTCGTGGACATCCCCGCGCCGCATGCGCGCAACGAAGCCGCGCGGCACGCGCAGCGGGAAACTGCGCGCCGCAGCGCGCGCTTGGGGCAGCAGGCCGCTGTCCAACTCCAGCAGTCGGATCAGCTCAGCCGGGTCGTCGACCGCGCGAGCCAGTTCGGCCCGCCAGTTCGGCTGCCTCAGAGGGATGTTTGCGGGTATCATCAGCGCCCTTTTTCGCGGCGTCCTGGGCGAAATCCCGGCGATTCTGCCCTCAAACGCGGTGAGTTGAAATGGCGGTCTACAGCACCAACGAATGGAAGGGCGGCCTCAAGGTCATGTTGGACGGTGACCCGTACTCGATCCTCGAGAACGAGCACGTCAAACCGGGCAAGGGGCAGGCTTTCAACCGAGTCCGGATGCGCAACCTCAAGAACGGTCGTGTCCTCGAGCGCACCTTCAAGTCGGGCGACACGCTGGAAGGTGCCGACATCGTGGAGGCTGAGTACCAATATCTCTACAACGACGGCGCCTTCTACCACTTCATGCACCCTGAGACCTTCGAGCAGATCGTCGCCTCGCCGCAATCGGTGGACGAGGCCTCGAAGTGGCTCAAGGAGAACGACTCCTGCAACGTGCTGCTGTGGAATGGCGTGCCCATGACCGTCACGCCGCTGCCGCACGTGGTCCTCAAGGTCACGCGCTGCGATCCGGGCGTGAAGGGCGACACGGCGCGCGGCGGTGGCGACAAGCCGGCGCTGCTCGAGACTGGCGCCGAGGTCCGGGTGCCGTTGTTCGTGAACGAGGGTGACTCGGTGCGGGTCGACACGCGCACCGGCGAATACGTCTCGCGCGGCTGAGCGGGCACCGCTCCGCCAGCGCGGCGGTGGCCGCGCTGACCACGATGCATAACGACACCTGGCGACCGACTGCGACGCACGCGGCATTGCACGCGCGGGCCCAGCTGCTCGAGCGCGCCCGCGCGTTCCTGCGCGATCGCGGCGTG
>JANNEA010000086.1:0-4443 GCA_031388175.1 Gammaproteobacteria bacterium | reverse complement strand
GCATGCGTTCCTCGCCACCGCGCTGCTCACCGCCGCGCTGTGGTGGATCAAGCTGCTCGATCACAGCTTCGGCTGGGACCTCGGTTCACTCGGTGTGCGACCGCGCGAGCTCGCCGGGCTGCTGGGCGTGCTGACCGCGCCGCTGGTGCATGGTTCGTTCGAGCATCTGTTCGCGAACACGCTGCCGCTGCTGGTGCTCGGCACTCTGCTGCTCTACGGCTACCCCCGCGCGCGCTGGCCGGCGGTGGCGCTGATCTGGCTGCTGTCCGGCTTCGGCGTCTGGCTCATCGGCCGCGACAGCGTGCACGTCGGCATGAGCGGCGTGACCCATGGCCTGATGTTCTTCCTGTTCATCGCCGGGCTGGTGCGCCGCGACACGCTCGCGGTCGCGCTGTCGATGATCGCGTTCTTCCTCTACGGCGGCATGGTCTGGGGCCTCTTCCCGGCCGAGCAAGGCGTGTCCTGGGAGTACCACCTGTTCGGTGCGGTGGCCGGCGTGCTCGCGGCGGTGCTGTTGCGCCAGCTCGACGCACCACTGCCAGCCAAGCGCTACGCCTGGGAGGACGAGCCCCCCGAGGCCGAGGACCCGGTGATCGGCGATCAATGGCGCTGGCGGCGTGCGCCGGCGCGCCCGTGGAAGCTCGAGAACAGCGACGAGTTCCCGGTCGCCGGCGATGATGATGATCTCGACGAGCACGACGACGGACCATTGGCGGATGATCCGCAGGACGCGCCGCTCGGCGACGACGATGATCCCGCGATCCGCCCGCCGCCGAACCGCACGCTGCACTGACGCGCAGCACGATGTCCGACCTGCCCGCCGGTTGCGAACCGAGCTGCCACGCCTGTCAGCACCGCAGCCTCACACCGGCGCTGAGCGCCGCGCGCAAGCACGACTACCTCGCGCGTGTGCTGGCGCCATGGGCAGACCGGTTGGGGATGCTCGCGCCGGCGCCCAAGGCGCTCGGCTATCGCGAGCGCGCCACGCTGAACGCGCGCTGGGACGCCGCGGACGGCTGGCGCTTCGGCCTGGTGCGGCATCGTGACCGACGCGATGAGTTCATCGCGATCCCGCACTGCCCGGTGCACGCGCCGCGATTGAACGCCGCACTCGCCGCGCTCGCCGCAGCGCTGCCGCCGTCGTCGGAATTGCCGCTCGCGTTCGTGGTCGCGAGCGGCGCGCAGCTCACGCTGGTGGTGAAGACCGCGCGCGTGGATACCGACTCCTTGAAGGGATGGATCGCGGCGCTCGCGCCCACGCTCGCCGCGCTCGGCTACGAGGGTCTCTGGCTCCACCTGCATCCTGCGGCGGGCCGCCGGCTGTTCGCGCGCGCGGGGTGGACGCTGCTGTGGGGTGCGCCGCGCTCGCGCGATGCGATGGGGGCGAGCCACGGTCCGACTGCGTTCGCGCAGCTGCAACCGGCGTTGCACGCCGCGGCACTCGACGCCATCGATGCACACCTCGCGCCCGGTCCGGATGCCACGCTGGTGGATCTCTACTGCGGCATCGGCAAGGGCCTGGCGCGCGCGGCGGCAGCGGGTGCGGCGGTGCTCGGGGTCGAGCTCTCCGGCGAAGCGGTGGAATGCGCGCGCGCCAACGCTCCGGCCGCCGAGCTGCTGCGCGGCACCTGCGGCCAGCGCCTGCCACAAGTCGATGCCTGGATGGCGTCGCATCCCGCGCGGCGACGCCTGCTCGCGGTGAACCCACCGCGCTCGGGCCTCGAGCCCGAGCTGCGCGACTGGATCGCGCATGCGCCGCCGGTGCGTCTCAGCTACCTCTCCTGCAGCGCCGGCTCGCTCGCGCGCGACCTCGCCGAGCTCGAGGCCGCTGGCTTGCAGGTCGTCAGACTGCAGCCCTACGATTTCTTCCCGCAGACGCATCACGTCGAGGTGCTGGCGCTGCTCGCCGCTTCGGTGCGCCCGACGGGGCGCGCGGTGTAGGCTCCGGCCCCTATGTCGTCATCCCGCACGCTCCTGATCTGCGTCGCCACCGCTTGGCTCGCAATGCCGACGGCTGCCGCCGATGACCTTGGCAACCTTCTAAAGCGCGCGCGAGTCGCCGCGGGCGGTGCGGCGTTCGAACGACTGACCACGATCTCCTACGAAGGCAGGATGGGGCACAACGGCAAGTCCGGCACGGTCAGTGGCAGCGAGGACCTCGCGACCGGACGCTCCGTGATGCGCTTCGCGCTCGGGCCCACGCGCGGCGGCGAGGGCTACGACGGCACCACGGCCTGGTCGCTCGGCCCGGGCGGCGAGCTCAGGCTCGGCGATTCGTCCACAGCAGCAGAGCAGGCGGCGGGGCAGGCCTGGCTCACTGCGCGCAGCTGGCTGTTCCCCAAGCGGCGTGCGGGCGAGCTCGCCTGGTCGCGCCGCGTGACGGAAGGCGCGCAGGTCTACGAGGTGCTGGCCGCCAAGCCGGCGGGCGGTCGGCCGCTCCAACTCTGGTTCGACGCGGTCAGCGCGCGCCTCACGCGGGTCGTCGATCACGACGGTCAGAACGCGGTCACGACCTACCTCGAGGACTACCAGCAGGTCGGCGAGGTCTGGTTGCCGTTCCGCAGCCGAGTGAACCGTGGCGATGCGCGCTACGACCTGCTGATCGAGCGCACGCGCATCACGCTCGATCCGGTGCTCGCGGCCGATGCGTTCGCACCACCGCCGGCCGTCGGCGGCGCCTTCGCCGAGGGCGCGACCTCGACCACACTGCCGTTCCGCCTGCTCAACAACCACATCTACGTGCAGGCCGTCGTCGACGGCAAGCCGCTGACGCTGTTGCTCGACACCGGCGGCGTGAACCTGCTCACGCCGAAGGCCGCGGCGGCGCTCGGGCTCGCGTCCACCGCCGCTGGCGGTGCGGAGCTCGGCGAAGTGCGGGCGAGGAATCTCGAGCTCGGCGCCTACGCCCTCAGCGAACCGCTGTTCTACGTCGCCGACCTCGGCCGCCTACCGGAGGTCGAGGGCACGCCGTTCGATGGCCTGGTCGGCTTCGAGGTGTTCAAGAACCTGGTGGTCACGATCGACTACGCCGCGCGGCGCCTCACGCTCACCGAACCGGCCGCGTTCGTCGCGCCGGCCGGCGCCGCGCGCCAAGCGTTCGTGCTCACCGAGCGCATGCCGTTGATCGACGGCGAGGTCGACGGCATGAAGGGCCGCTTCACCATCGACACCGGCGCGCGCAGCTCGGTCACCCTCAGCGCGCCGTTCGTGATGGAGCACGGCCTGCTGCTGCGCTACCCGCGGCGCCACGAGACCACCACCAGCTGGGGCATCGCCGGCCCGACCCGCGCCTATGCCACTCGCGCAGGCTGGCTCAAGCTCGGCCCGATGGAGCTCAAGGCGCCAGTGCTGGAGCTCAGTGCCGCTGCGGCCGGCGCCGCCAGTGACCGCTACGTCGCCGGCAGCATCGGCGGCGGGGCGCTCAGACACTTCACCGTCAGCATCGATTTCGTGGCGAGTGCGCTGTACCTGCAGCCGAACGCCGAGTTCGCCGCGCCCGACCTGTTCGACCGCGCCGGGATGTGGATCAACCTCGACGGCGAGGAGCTGATCGTGGACGACCTGCTGGCGAACGGGCCGGCGGCGCGGGCCCAGGTGCAGAAGCACGACCGGATCGTCAGCGTGGATGGCGTGCCGGCGACGCAACTGTCGCTGCTCGAGCTGCGCGCCAAGCTGCGCGAGCAGCCCAAGGGCAGCCGCGTGAAGATGACGCTGCGGCGCGACAGCAAGGTGATCTACGCCAACATCGTGCTCGATGACCTGGTGCCGCCGCCTTGAGTCTGGGGTAACCTCCGTCGCATGAAGGGGCGCATGGACGATCCGACGATCAAGGTTCGCAACTCCACCGAACGCTACGGTCTGGTCGCGCGCGCGCTGCACTGGAGCATCGGCCTGCTGATCATCGGGCAGATCGCGCTGGGGTTCTGGACCTTCGAGTTCATGGAGCGCGATGCCGGCCGTTCGGCGAACGCGGGCCTGCACAAGGCGCTCGGCGTCACGCTGCTGATCATGGTCCTGGCACGCATCGTGTGGCGCCTCTACGACCAACCGCCCGCGCTGCCGGCGGCGATGAGCGCGCAGGAGCGCACCGGCGCTCGCCTCGGCCACACGCTGCTCTACATCCTCATGCTGGCGATGCCGATCCTCGGCCTGCTCACCAGCGACACCGGCGGCCGATCGACCGACGTGTTCGGCCTGTTCACGGTGCCGATGATGGTCGGCGAGAACGAGGACCTGCATGAGTTCTTCGAGGACGCGCACAAGCTCGGCGCCTATGCGCTTGGGCTGATGATCGCATTGCACTTCGGCGCCGCCATCTACCACCGTTTCGTGCGCAAGGACGGCGTTGCGGATCGCATGCTCTGAGAGTTGGAGCCGGGCCCCGTGATGGTCCGCCCTCGCTAAGACGCGCACGCGATACCGCTTCGGTCGCACCATCACTGG
>JANNEA010000043.1:0-13650 GCA_031388175.1 Gammaproteobacteria bacterium | reverse complement strand
TGGCGCCATACGGTCTCGGACTGCGGCTGCACGCCCGCGACCGCGTCGTACACCATGCAGGCGCCGTCGAGCACGCGCAGCGAACGCTCGACTTCGATGGTGAAGTCGACGTGGCCCGGGGTGTCGATGATGTTGATGCGGTGCTCGTCGAAGCTGCCGTCCATGCCCTTCCAGAAGCAGGTGGTGGCCGCCGACGTGATCGTGATGCCGCGCTCCTGCTCCTGCTCCATCCAATCCATGATCGCGGCGCCGTCATGCACCTCACCGATCTTGTGGGACACGCCGGTGTAGAACAGGATCCGTTCGGTCGTGGTCGTCTTGCCGGCGTCGATGTGCGCCGAGATGCCGATGTTCCGGTAACGATCGATGGGAGTCTTGCGGGCCACGAGCTTCAGATCCTCGGTGATGCGATGGTTGGGGGCGCTTAGCCGGAGAAGGCCGCGCTCACCAACGGTAGTGGGCGAACGCCTTGTTGGCGTCGGCCATGCGATGCACGTCTTCGCGCTTCTTGACCGCGGTGCCGCGGTTGTCGGCGGCGTCGGCGAGCTCGGCCGCGAGACGCGACGGCATCGACTTCTCGCCGCGGGCGCGGGCAGCTTCGATGATCCAGCGCATCGCCAGCGCCTGCTGCCGGCTCGGACGGACCTCGACCGGGACCTGGTAGGTGGCACCGCCGACGCGGCGCGACTTGACCTCTACCAGCGGGCGCACGTTGTTGAGCGCGCGATCGAGCACGGCGATCGGGTCGCCTTTCTTCTGCGCGATGCCGTCGAACGCGCCGTACACGATGCGCTCGGCGACCGACTTCTTGCCGCTCTCCATCACCATGTTCACGAACTTGGCGACGGTATCCGATCCGAACTTCGGATCCGGGAGGATCGAGCGCTTCTCAGCTTGCTTGCGACGGGACATCTGACATCACTCCGGATCAGGACTTCGGTCGCTTGGCGCCGTACTTGGAACGGCTCTGCTTGCGGTTGTTCACGCCCTGGCAGTCGAGCGCGCCGCGCACCGTGTGGTAGCGCACGCCCGGCAGATCCTTGACGCGACCGCCCCGCACCAGCACCACCGAGTGCTCTTGCAGGTTGTGGCCTTCGCCACCGATGTAGGAGATGACCTCGAAGCCGCTGGTCAGCCGCACCTTGCACACCTTGCGCAGGGCGGAGTTCGGCTTCTTCGGGGTCGTGGTGTACACGCGCGTGCACACCCCGCGCTTCAGCGGGGAACCTGCCAACGCCGGAACCTTGGTCTTCTCCCGCCTCTGCGTGCGCCCTTTGCGCACCAACTGGTTGACAGTCGCCATCACGAATCTCTCTTTTGTTGAGCGCGTAAAGACACGACAGGCCGGCACGGGGGCCGGCCTGTCGTAGAGCCGCGGGATTCTAGGGACCGACCCACCAAGCGTCAAGCGAATGACGCCCTGGCAGCCCTAGTTTTCCCCTCATTCTGCTGCGGACTGGGCCTCGACCGGGGCTTCGACCTCGGTTTCGACCGGGGCGTCGATGACCGAGGCCGGAATCGCTGCGCCCGCTGGGGTCTCGAACAGACCCTCGGCTTCCTGCAGCGCATCGGCCGTGATGTCAGCCGCCCGGCGACGGCGACGTTCCTTGTGGTAGACGAAGCCCGTTCCGGCCGGGATCAGGCGCCCGACGATCACGTTCTCCTTCAGCCCACGAAGGTCATCGCGCATGCCGCGGGTCGAGGCCTCGGTCAGCACCCGGGTCGTCTCCTGGAAGGAGGCCGCGGAGATGAACGACTCGGTGGCCAACGACGCCTTGGTGATGCCGAGCAGCAGCGGCTGGATGCGGGCACCCTGCCCGCCCTCCTTCTCGGCGACCTCGCTCTCCTCCAGCACGCGGGCATGATCGACCTGCTCACCGCGCAGGAAGCGCGTGGTGCCGCCATCGACGACCTCTACCTTGCGCAGCATCTGCCGGATGATGACTTCGATGTGCTTGTCGTTGATGCGCACACCCTGCAGGCGGTAGACGTCCTGGATCTCACGGACCAAGTAGTCAGCCAGCGCCCGGATGCCGAGCAGGCGCAGGATGTCGTGCGGGTTCCATTCGCCCTCGGCCAAGACCTCGCCGCGTTCGACGTGCTCGCCCTCGAACACCTGCAACTGGCGCCACTTCGGGATCAGCAGCTCGTGCTGCTCGCCGTGTTCGTCGGTGATGACGAGGCGTTGCTTGCCCTTGGTGTCCTTGCCGTACGACACAGTGCCGCTGTGCTCGGCGAGAATCGCCTGTTCCTTGGGCTTGCGCGCCTCGAACAGATCGGCCACGCGCGGCAGGCCGCCGGTGATGTCGCGGGTCTTGGTCGACTCCTGCGGGATGCGCGCGACCACGTCGCCCACGTTCACGCCGGCGCCATCCTCGAGCGCGATGATCGCCTTCGGCGGCAGGTTGTAGACCGCCGCGATCTCGGTGCCCGGGAACCGGACCTCCTTGCCCGCGGAATCGACCAACTTCACCTGCGGACGCAGGTCCTTGCCGGCGCTGCCACGCTCCTTCGGATCGGTCACGACCAGGCTGGTAAGGCCGGTGACATCGTCGGTCTCACGCTTGACCGTGATGCCCTCGACCATGTCGCGGTACTGCAGGCGACCGGCGACCTCGGTGATGACCGGATGCGTGTGCGGGTCCCAGGTCGCGACGATCGTGCCGCGCTCGACCTTGTCGCCATCATGGACGCTGATGGTCGCGCCATAGGGGATCTTGTAACGCTCGCGCTCACGGCCGAACTCGTCGATCAGGCCGACTTCGCCCGAACGCGACACCGCGATCAGCTTGCCCTTGGCATGCTGCACCGTCTTGAGGTTGTGGATCTTGACGACGCCCGCCGCCTTGACCTCGACGCTCGAGACCGCCGCCTGCCGCGACGCCGCGCCACCGATGTGGAAAGTGCGCATCGTCAGCTGCGTGCCCGGTTCACCGATTGACTGCGCCGCGATCACGCCGACCGCCTCGCCGATGTTGATCTGGTTGCCGCGGGCCAGGTCGCGACCGTAGCAGGACGCGCACACGCCGTAGCGGGTCAAACAGGTGATCGCCGAACGGACCCTGACCAGGTCGACCGACAGCTTCTCGAGCTTGTCGACCATCTTCTCGTCGAGCAAAGTGCCCGCCGGCAGGATCACCTCATCGCCGCCCGGCATTTTTACCGCCTCGGCCAACACGCGACCCAGCACGCGCTCGCGCAACGGCTCGACCACGTCACCGCCCTCGACGATTGGCTTCATCTCCAGGCCGTCGGTGGTGCCGCAATCGACTTCAGTGACCACCAAGTCCTGCGCCACATCGACCAAGCGGCGGGTCAGATAGCCCGAGTTCGCGGTCTTGAGCGCAGTATCGGCCAGGCCCTTGCGTGCGCCGTGGGTCGAGATGAAGTACTGCAGGACGTTGAGGCCTTCGCGGAAGTTCGCCGTGATCGGCGTCTCGATGATCGAGCCATCCGGTTTCGCCATCAGGCCGCGCATGCCGGCCAGCTGACGAATCTGCGCGGCGGAACCGCGCGCGCCGGAATCGGCCATCATGAAGATGCTGTTGAACGACTTCTGGCGCTCCGCCTTGCCCTCGCGGTTCGTCACCGGTTCGGTGCCGAGCTTGTCCATCATCGCCTTGGCGACCAGCTCGTTGGTGCGCGACCAGATGTCGACCACCTTGTTGTAGCGCTCGCCGTGGGTGACGAGGCCTGAGGCGTACTGCTCCTCGATCTCCTTCACCTCGCGCTCGGCGTGGACGAGGATCTTCTCCTTCTGCTCAGGCACCACCATGTCGTTGACGCCGATCGAGATGCCGGAACGGGTCGCGAAGGCGAAGCCCATGTACATCAGTTGATCGGCGAACACGACGGTGTGCTTCAGACCGAGCTGGCGGTAGCAGGCGTTGATCAGCCCGGAGATCGCCTTCTTGGTCATGTCGCGGTTGATCAGTTCGACCGCCAGCCCGTCCGGCAGGATCTCCGACAGCAGCGCGCGACCGACCGTGGTCTCAAAACGCTTGGTCTCGCCGAGCGGCGCACCATCGGCGCCGCGCACCAGCTCGCCCTCATCGTTGCGTTGCCAATCGCGCAAACGCACGGTGATCTTCGCCTGCAGGTCGACGTGGCGACCTTCGTAGGCGCGATGCACTTCGCCGACGTCGGCGAAGCGGCTGCCCTCGCCCTTGGCGTTGATGCGCTCGCGGGTCAGCCAGTACAGACCGAGCACGACGTCCTGCGACGGGACGATGATCGGGTCGCCGTTGGCCGGCGACAGGATGTTGTTCGACGACATCATCAACGCCCGCGCTTCGAGCTGGGCTTCGAGCGACAACGGCACATGCACCGCCATCTGGTCGCCGTCGAAGTCGGCGTTGAACGCGGTGCAGACCAGCGGGTGCAGCTGGATCGCCTTGCCTTCGATCAGCACCGGCTCGAACGCCTGGATGCCGAGTCGATGCAGCGTCGGTGCGCGGTTCAGCATCACCGGATGCTCGCGGATCACCTCTTCGAGGATGTCCCAGACCTCGGGGCCCTCGCGCTCGACCAGCTTCTTCGCCGCCTTGATGGTGGTCGACATGCCGCGCAGCTGCAGCTTGGAGAAGATGAACGGCTTGAACAGCTCGAGCGCCATCTTCTTCGGCAGGCCGCACTGGTGCAGCTTGAGCGTCGGACCGACCACGATGACCGAACGGCCCGAGTAGTCGACGCGCTTGCCGAGCAGGTTCTGGCGGAACCGGCCCTGCTTGCCCTTGATCATGTCGGCGAGCGACTTGAGCGGGCGCTTGTTGGTGCCGGTGATGGCGCGGCCACGACGGCCGTTGTCGAGCAACGCGTCGACGGCCTCTTGCAACATGCGCTTCTCGTTGCGCACGATGATGTCAGGCGCGTTCAGCTCGAGCAGCCGCTTGAGGCGGTTGTTGCGGTTGATCACGCGGCGGTACAGATCGTTGAGGTCCGAGGTCGCGAAGCGACCGCCGTCCAGCGGCACCAGCGGCCGCAAATCGGGCGGCAACACCGGCAGGACGATCATGACCATCCACTCCGGCCGGTTGCCGGACTCGAGGAAGGACTCCATCAGCTTCAGGCGCTTGGACAGGCGCTTGATCTTCGACTCCGAGTTGGTGTCGACGATGTCGCTGCGCAGCTTGACCACTTCCTTCGACAGCTCGATGGTCTTGAGCATCTCGTAGACGGCTTCGGCGCCCATCCGCGCGTCGAAATCATCGCCGTATTCCTCGATCGCGGCGAGGTATTGATCATCGGTCAACAGCTGGCCGCGCTCGAGCGGGGTCAAGCCCGGATCGACGACGACAAAGGCTTCGAAGTACAGCACGCGCTCGATCTCGCGCAGCGTCATGTCGAGCATCAGGCCGATGCGCGACGGCAGCGACTTGAGGAACCAGATGTGCGCGACCGGCGAAGCGAGCTCGATGTGGCCCATGCGCTCGCGACGCACCTTGGCCAGCGTGACCTCGACGCCACACTTCTCGCAGACCACGCCGCGATGCTTGAGGCGCTTGTACTTGCCGCACAGGCACTCGTAATCCTTCACCGGCCCGAAGATCTTGGCGCAGAACAAACCATCGCGTTCCGGCTTGAAGGTCCGGTAGTTGATGGTCTCCGGCTTCTTCACCTCGCCGAACGACCACGACCGGATCATTTCCGGCGACGCGAGGCCGATGCGGATGGCGTCGAAGTCTTCGACCTCGAACTGAACCTTGAGATGCCTGAGAAGGTCACGCATTGCTTTTACCGCCTGTCGCCCGGCGCCCGTGGGCGCCGTGTTGGTTCCGTTGTGATGCTGGGCTGGTCCCGGATCAGTCCTGCTCGAGCTCGATGTTGATCGAGAGCGAGCGGATCTCCTTGACCAGCACGTTGAACGATTCCGGCATGCCGGCTTCCATCCGGTGGTTGCCGTCGACGATGTTCTTGTACATCTTGGTCCGACCGTTCACGTCGTCCGACTTGACCGTCAGCATCTCCTGCAGCGTGTAGGCCGCGCCGTAGGCTTCGAGCGCCCAAACCTCCATCTCGCCGAAGCGCTGACCGCCGAACTGCGCCTTGCCGCCCAGCGGCTGCTGGGTGACGAGCGAGTAGGGACCCGTCGACCGCGCGTGCATCTTGTCGTCGACCAGATGGTTGAGCTTGAGCATGTACATGTAGCCGACGGTGACCTGCCGCTCGAAGGCCTCACCGGTGCGCCCGTCGTAGAGCAGGCACTGGCCCGTCTCCGGCAGGCCGGCAAGCTTCAGCATCCGCTTGATCTCGTCCTCGGACGCGCCGTCGAACACCGGCGTCGCCATCGGCACGCCGCTGCGTAGGTTGGTGCAGAGCCGCTTGATCTCGTCCTCGGTGAACGAGTCGAGGTCCTCGCTCTGGCCACCGGACTTGTTGTAGATGTCATCGAGGAAGCGACGCAGGTCCTCCGACTTGGCCTGACGGTCGAGCATCTCGCCGATCCGCAGCCCAAGACCCTTGGCTGCCCAGCCCAGGTGGCATTCGAGCACCTGGCCGATGTTCATGCGCGACGGCACGCCGAGCGGGTTGAGCACGATGTCGACCGTCGTGCCATCCGCGGCGTGCGGCATGTCCTCGACCGGGACGATCATCGAGACCACACCCTTGTTGCCGTGGCGGCCGGCCATCTTGTCGCCAGGCTGCACGCGACGCTTCACCGCGAGGTAGACCTTGACCATCTTGAGCACGCCGGGAGCGAGGTCGTCGCCCTGGGTGATCTTCCGTTTCTTCTCCTCGAAACGCTTCTCGAACAGTTCGCGCTGGCGCTCGAGGCGCTTGCTGAAGCGCTCGAGCTGCTCGTTGGCGTCGTCGTTCTTGAGGCGGATCTCGAACCACTTCTCGGCCGGGACTTCGGCCATGTAGGCCTCGGTCACCTTGGCGCCCGCCTTCAGCCCCTTCGGGCCGCCTTCGGCGACCTTGTTGAGCAGCAGCTTCTCGACCCGGGCGTAGATATCAGCCTCGAGGATACGGCGCTGATCGCCGAGGTCCTTGCGCGCCCGCTCGATCTCAGCCTTCTCGATCGACAGCGCACGGCTGTCCTTCTCGAGACCGTCACGGGTGAAGACCCGCACGTCGATCACGGTGCCGTCCATGCCTGGCGGCACGCGCAGCGAGGTGTCCTTAACGTCGGACGCCTTCTCACCGAAGATCGCGCGCAGCAGCTTCTCTTCCGGCGTCAGTTGGGTCTCGCCCTTGGGCGTGACCTTGCCGACCAGGATGTCGCCCGCCTTGACCTCAGCGCCGATGTAGGCGATGCCGGCCTCGTCGAGCTTGTTGAGCGCAGCCTCACCGACATTCGGGATGTCCGAGGTGATCTCCTCGGGACCGAGCTTGGTATCGCGCGCGACGCAGCTGAGCTCCTCGATATGGATCGTGGTGAAGCGGTCCTCCTGGACCACCCGCTCCGAGATCAGGATCGAGTCCTCGAAGTTGTAGCCGTTCCACGGCATGAACGCGACGAGCAGGTTCTGCCCGAGCGCGAGCTCACCGAGATCGGTCGAGGGGCCGTCCGCCAGCACATCGCCCTTGGCGACGCGGTCGCCCGGCGAGACCAGCGGACGCTGGTTGATGCAGGTGTTCTGGTTCGAACGCTGGTACTTGGTCAGCGAGTAGATATCGACGCCCGAATCGTCCTCGCGGATCTCGGACTCGTCGACCCGGACCACGATGCGGCCGGCGTCGACGTGATCGATCACGCCAGGACGGCGTGCCGACACGGTCACGCCAGAGTCGCGAGCCACTGCGTACTCGATGCCGGTGCCGACCAACGGCTTCTCGGTGCGCAGCGTCGGCACAGCCTGGCGCTGCATGTTCGAGCCCATCAAGGCGCGGTTCGCGTCATCGTGCTCGAGGAACGGGATCAGCGCCGAGGCCACCGAGACGATCTGCTTCGGCGACACGTCGATGAAGTCGACCTTGTCGCGCGCCGCGAGCGTGAACTCGTTCTGGTTGCGGCAGGAGACGAACTCGTCGAGCAGGCGCCCCTTGTCGTCGACCGCCGCATTGGCCTGGGCGATGACGTACTGGCCCTCTTCGATCGCCGACAGGAACAGGATCTCGTCGGTGACCCGCGTGTCCTTGACCCGACGGTACGGCGTCTCGAGGAAGCCGTAGGAATTGGTCCGGGCGTAGACCGAGAGCGAGTTGATCAGACCGATGTTCGGTCCTTCCGGCGTCTCGACCGGGCAGACCCTTCCATAGTGCGTGGGGTGGACGTCACGGACCTCGAAGCCCGCGCGCTCGCGGGTCAGGCCGCCCGGCCCGAGCGCCGAGACGCGGCGCTTGTGGGTGACCTCGGACAGCGGGTTGTTCTGGTCCATGAACTGGCTGAGCTGGCTCGAGCCGAAGAACTCCTTCACCGCGGCCGCGACCGGCTTGGCGTTGATGAGCTCCTGCGGCATCAGGCCTTCGGCTTCGGCCAAGGCGAGGCGCTCGCGCACCGCACGCTCGACACGCACCAGTCCGATGCGGAAGGTGTTCTCCGCCATCTCACCGACCGAGCGCACCCGGCGGTTGCCCAGGTGGTCGATGTCATCGACCGTGCCGTTGCCGTTGCGGATCTCGCACAGCGTGCGGATCACGTCGACGATGTCCGACATCGGGCCGAGCTTGCGCGCCAGCAGGCGGCTGACGTCATCGGCGCGACGCGAAAAGTAGACGGAATCGTAGAGGATGCCGGGACCAGTAATCTCGTTGCGGGCGACGCGACGGTTGAACTTCATCCGGCCGACGCTCGAGAGATCGTAACGCTCGGCGGAGAAGAACAGGTTGTGGAACAGGTTCTCGGCCGCATCCTTGGTCGGCGGCTCGCCGGGACGCATCATGCGGTAGATCTCGACCAGCGCCTCGAGCGGCGTGCGGGTCGAATCGACGCGCAACGAGTTCGACATGTACGGGCCGCGATCGAGGTCGTTCACGTACAGCGTGCGGATGGCCTCGACGCCGGACTTGAGCAGCTTCGCGACCTGGTCCTTGGTCAACTCGTCGTTGGCCTTGGCGACGATCTCGCCGGTGTTCTGATCAACGACGTCGTGCGCCACGATCTTGCCGACCAGGTACAACGGTGGGACCACCAGCGCCTGGACCTCGGCCTTCTCCAGGTCGCGGATGTGGCGCGCGGTGATGCGGCGGCCTTCCTCGACGATGGTCTTGCCCTTGACCTTGATGTCGAACGCCGCGGTCTCACCGCGCATGCGCTCCGGCACGAGGTCGAGGCGCACCTCGTCCTTGTTGATCGTGAAGTTGTTGGTCTCGAAGAACAGGCTGAGCATCTGTTCATCGTTGTAGCCGAGCGCGCGCAGCAACACGGAGGCCGGCAGCTTGCGGCGCCGGTCGATGCGGACGTGGACCGCGTCCTTCGGGTCGAATTCGAAATCGAGCCAGGAACCACGGTAGGGGATGACGCGGGCGCTGAACAGGATCTTGCCCGAAGAGTGGGTCTTGCCACGGTCGTGGTCGAAGAACACGCCCGGGCTGCGGTGCAGCTGCGAGACGATGACGCGTTCGGTGCCGTTGATGATGAAGGTGCCGTTCTCGGTCATGAGCGGCAGTTCGCCCATGTACACCTCCTGCTCGACCATCTGCTTCACCGCCTTCTCAGCGGTGGGCGCATCCTTGTCGAGCAGTTTGAGGCGCACGGTCACGCGCAGCGGCGCAGAGTAGGTCAGACCGCGAAGCTGACATTCCTTGACGTCGAACACCGGCTCGCCGAGCTTGTAGCTCACGTATTCGAGCGTGGCGTTGCCGGAGTAGCTCGAGATCGGGAACACCGACCTGAGCGCGGCGTGCAGGCCGACCTCGGCACGCTTGTCCGCAGGCTTGTTGGCCTGCAGGAACAGCTTGTACGACGCCAGCTGAATCTCGAGGAGGTACGGGACCTCGAGCACGTCCGGCTTCTTGCCGAAGTCCTTGCGGATCCGCTTCTTCTCAGTGAACGAGTAGGCCATCTGGGTCGTCCTCAATGTCGAAGGCAGGTGATGCAGAGAAAAGCAGGACGGGGCCGGCAACCTTTAGGCTGCCGGCCCGTCCGTTCAGCTACGGGCGAAGTCCCGTGCACATCAGTCGGGTTACTTGACCTCGACCGAGGCGCCGGCCGCTTCGAGTTCCTTCTTGATCTTCGCGGCCTCGTCCTTCGACACGCCTTCCTTGACGTTCTGCGGTGCGCCTTCCACCAGGTCCTTGGCCTCCTTGAGGCCCAGGCTGGTGACGGCACGGACCGCCTTGATGACCTCGACCTTCTTCTCGCCGGCAGCCTTGAGGACGACGGTGAACTCCGTCTTCTCCTCGGCCGCGGCGGCCGCAGCCGGAGCCGCGCCGGCGGCCGCGACGGCCATCGGGGCCGCAGCGGTCACGCCGAACTTGTCTTCCATCTGCTTAACCAGGTCGACCACGTCCAGGACGCTCATGTTCGAAATCGCGTCGAGGATCTGCTCTTTGCTAACAGCCATTTCAGTATCTCCAGTCAATGTTTCTTGTGAGTTGCCCGGGCAACACGCCCGGACCCTATGGGGTCACCAGCTCAGGCCGCCGCAGCCTTCTGGGAGCGCACCGCATCGACGGTACGAACCAGCTTGGCGTGCGGCGCTGCCAGAGTGCCGACGAACTTCCGGATCGGCGCTTTCATGACGCCCAGCAGCATGGCGATTGCCTGCTGCTTGGTCGGCAAGTTGGCGAGCCGATCGAGATCCGCCGCCGCGAGCAACTGACCGCTGATAGCGGCCATGCGCACGACGAGCTTCTCGTTCGCCTTGGCGAAGTCCCTGAACACGCGAGCCGCGGCGCCTGGGTCCTCTTGCGAGAACGCCAGCACCAACGGACCGGTGAGCTTGTCCTTCATGCACTCGAAGTCGGTGCCTTCGATGGCCTTGCGCGCCAGGGTGTTCTTGACGACGCGCACGTAGACGCCCTTGCGGCGCGCTTCCGCGCGCAGCTTGGTCATCTGCTCGACCGTCAAACCGCGGTATTCCGCGACGACGGCCGAATGGGCCTTCGACGCGACCGCCTTCACCTCGGCGACCAGTGCCTTCTTCTCATCCATCTGTTGTAGGGCCATCCAGTTTCCTCCCGGCTTCTACCGTTGATCACGGATGCGGTTCCTTCCGCATCCACCTTCACGGCGGCCTCGCCAGGGGTCTGGCTCGGGCAACACCGTCTGCGTGAGCGGGCGACGTTCCGCCATCAAGCCGTCCGACGTTCCATGTCGGTCGGCGCTCACGGTCTTCGACGTTGCCGGCCCAGGGGCAACCGGCGGTCAAAGTTCCTCTCGACCGCGCGCCTCAGAGCGCGAGGCTGTTCTGGTCGATCACCAAGCCGGGCCCCATGGTCGAGGCGATGGTGATCTTCTTCAGGTAGACGCCCTTCGCCGTGGAAGGCTTGGCCTTGTTCACGTCGTTGAGCAGCGCCTGCAGGTTGTCCTTCAGCTTGTTCGCGTCGAAGTCGGCCTTGCCGATCGTGCAGTGGACGATCCCGGCCTTGTCGGCACGGAAGCGCACCTGGCCGGCCTTCGCGTTGCGCACCGCAGTGGCGACGTCGGCGGTGACGGTGCCAACCTTCGGGTTCGGCATCAGGCCGCGTGGGCCGAGCACCTGACCGAGTTGGCCGACCACACGCATGGCGTCTGGCGAGGCGATGACGACGTCGAAGTCCATGCGGCCGCCCTTGATCTCGGTGGCCAGGTCTTCGAAGCCGATTACATCGGCACCTGCTTCGCGGGCCTTGTCAGCGTTAGCGCCCTGCGCGAACACCGCGACCCGCACCGACTTGCCGGTGCCATGCGGCAGAACGGTCGAGCCGCGCACCGTCTGGTCCGACTTCTTGGCGTCGATGCCGAGATTGATCGCGACGTCGACCGACTCGCGGAACTTCGCAGTCGCGCCGTCACGGACCAGCGACAGCGCCTCGTCCACGGGGTAGAGCTTGCCGCGCGTCACGTTGGCGCGGATCGTTTTGTTTCGTTTGGTGAGTTTCGCCATGGCAGACCCCTTAACCTTCCACGTCAACGCCCATCGAACGGGCACTGCCCGCGATGGTCCGCACGCCCGCATCGAGCGAGGCCGCCGTCATGTCCGGCTGCTTCAGCTTGGCGATGTCCTCGAGCTGCTTGCGCGTGATCTTGCCGACCTTGACCGTGTTCGGCGTCGCCGAGCCCGACTCGATGCCAATCGCCTTGCGGATCAGCACTGACGCCGGCGGCGTCTTCATCACGAACGTGAACGAACGGTCGCTGTAGACCGTGATCACGACCGGGGTCGGCAGACCCTTCTCGACCTTTTGGGTCTGCGCGTTGAACTGCTTGCAGAACTCCATGATGTTGACGCCATGCTGACCCAGCGCGGGGCCGACCGGCGGGCTGGGGTTCGCTTCCCCGGCCTTGATCTGCAGCTTGATGTAAGCCGTTACTTTCTTCGCCATACGTCACCTCATGTCAGTGGGTAGTAACGCCCCTGGCCAGGGCTCCCCGTTGCTCGCGCGCGCTCAGGCTTTCTCGACCTGACCGAACTCGAGTTCGACCGGCGTCGGGCGACCGAAGATGATCACGCCCACCCGCAACCGGCTCTTGTCGTAATTGACCTCTTCGACCGTTCCCTGGAAATCGTTGAACGGGCCGTTGATGACCCGCACCATCTCGCCGGGCTCGAACAGGACCTTGGGCCGCGGCTTCTCCACGCCTTCCTGCACCCGCATCAGAATCTTGTCGGCCTCGACGTCGGTGATCGGTGCCGGCTTGTCCGGCGTGCCGCCGATGAAGCCCATGACCTTCGGCACGCTCTTCACGAGGTGCCAGGTCTCCTCATCCATGTCCATGCGCACGAGCACGTAGCCGGGGAAGAACTTCCGCTCCGACTTGCGTTTCTTGCCTTCGCGCATCTCCACGACCTCTTCGGTCGGGACCAGGACCTCACCGAACTTGTGGTCGAGCCCGCCGCGCTTGACGCGCTCAGTGAGCGCACGCGCAACCTGGTGCTCGAAGCCCGAGTAGGCGTGGACGACGTACCAACGCAGCGCCATCTCATGCCCTCCCGAGCAGCCGCTCGACGGCCCAATTCAGGCTCATGTCGATCAGCAACATCACGACGCCCAGGATCACGACGAAGACCACCAGGATGAGCGTGGTCTGGACCGCCTCCTGGCGGGTCGGCCACACCATCTTGCGCAGTTCGATCCGCGAGCCATCGACGAACGACCACAGTTCGCGGCCCGGCTGGGTCGCGAGCGCGAGCAACACGCTGGCCACGGCACCTGCCGCGACCATGAGCGTGCGCTGCCACACCGGCAGCTCCGCGAACCAATAGAACGCGACGATGTGGCGGCGGCGGCGACCGTCGCCAGCACCAGCTTCGCAGTATCGAGCGTGCCGTTCGCAGGCGCTCGACCGATTTCCTGATTCACGCTCATCCGTTATCTCACTCGCTCTCGTTCGTCGTGTGTGGCAGGCCAGGAGGGACTTGAACCCCCAACCTGCGGTTTTGGAGACCGCTGCTCTGCCAATTGAGCTACTGGCCTATGGACTCTTTACTCCACGATCTTGGCGACGACGCCGGCGCCGACGGTACGGCCGCCTTCGCGGATCGCGAAGCGCAGGCCCTGCTCCATCGCGATCGGGCTGATCAGCGTCACCACCATCTTGATGTTGTCGCCCGGCATCACCAT
>JANNEA010000160.1:0-14329 GCA_031388175.1 Gammaproteobacteria bacterium | reverse complement strand
ACGCGATCGGCTTCGACGACGAGGTCCACGACCTCGGCTTCGATCAGCGTGAGGTTCGGGGTGTCGGCGAGCAGCGCGCGGATCGCGTTCTTATAGAGGGTGCGGTCGGCCTGGCAGCGGGTGGCGCGCACCGCCGGGCCCTTGGAAGCGTTGAGCGTGCGCCAGTGGATGCCGGCACGGTCCGCGGCGCGGGCCATCAGGCCGCCGAGCGCATCCACTTCTTTGGTGAGGTGGCCCTTGCCGATGCCGCCGATCGAAGGGTTGCAGGACATCTGCCCCACGCCGTCGAGGCGCTGGGTGATGAGGACTGTGGGGACGCCCATGCGTACAGACGCAGCCGCGGCTTCGCAGCCGGCGTGGCCGGCGCCGATGACTAATACATGTGACACGCGAGATACCTATTCGGCTTCCGACGACGCGAATTCTCTAACTGAGGAACGAGCGCAACACCCACTGACACGAATTGTACCCGGCATGGGCAATCATCGGCGCAACGAGCCCGCCCGTTCGAGATCTCAAGTAAGCGGCGCCATATCCAAGCAGGAACATCTGGCCCTGCGAAACTGGATATCCAAAGAACTGCGCGTGCGCCACCGTGAACACCAGCGCGGACGCAGCATAGAGGGAATGGCCATTGAGGAACCTAGATAAGGTCCTTTGCACCACGCCGCGGTAGAAGAACTCTTCAATCATGGGGCCGAGGACACAGGTCGCCACGACGAGGACAACGATTGCGCGCCAGTCCGTCGTATCCAGAAGCTGTAGCGGACTCGCTGTCTCGTTCCCCAACCAGTACGCGAGCGCGATGAGCGCAACTACGGCGGCGTAGACGCAAATTGCGCCGGCAACACCAGCGCCAACGGTTCGAACTGTAAACGCCATGGAACCGAAGGAATAAGTGTCACTTGAGAACCATGACCGGTACCGGGTTGCCACCAAGACGCTCAACCCGACGAACGTCAGGATGTCCGCGCTGACCATGCGCGATTGGATTTCACTGGTCAGACCCGGCAAATGCGTTTGCACGTAGGGCCGGAGTAGGAACTCTCCCCAAAGCCCGAACAGTGTGTATGCGAGCCCGAACTCCAGGAGCGGGGATCGCTTGTACTCGAAGGTGGTTCGCATCCTGGTCTCTACCCGATGAACGGATTGTTCACTGATATCTACACCACTGCGGTAAGGGAAACGGGGCGCCCGAGCGCGCCCCGTTCCGTCCTATCGTTTACCGCTCAACTCCGCTGACATCTTGGGCGGGAACATCCTCCGGCTCCTTGACACCGGCATTTGCCAACGCCGCATCGATGGTCCCGCCGATAGCGCTTTGCATATCCTGAGACAGCGAGCTGTAGATGTCTCCACCAATTTCACCAGTGATCTGGATGATTCGGAGGAAATCCACTACAGGATTGCCACCCGACACCGCATCCAGTTCAACTGCATTCAAAGTACGCATACATCAATCTCCTTGCGGCGCATAGCCGCTACACCTGCGAGCCCCATGCCCGCATGTCGAATCCCTTCGTGGGTGCCGCGCCGACGGCGATCGGGGTGAGGTCCAGGACCTCGTCCGCCAATCGCAGCGTCTCGACGCGATGCGCGATGACGATCCGGGTCATCGGCAGCGCCTTCAATCGGTCGACCACCGCGCGCTCGCGCGCCGGGTCGAGGTGGCTGGTGGCTTCATCGAGCACCAGCAGCCGGGGGCGGTGATACAGGGCTCGCGCCAGCAGCAGGCGCTGGCGCTGTCCCCCTGACAGCGTCGAGCCGGCCTCGCCGAGCAGCGTGTCGTAGGCCATCGGCAGCGCGCTGACCTCGTCGTGCACGCCGGCCGCCTGGGCCGCATCGACGACCCTTTGGATATCGGGCACCTCGGTGCCCAAAGCGATGTTGTCGGCGACCGTGCCCGCGAGCAGCGCATCGTCCTGCAGCACCGCCGCCACGCCGCCATTCGCGCCGCGTGCGAGACGCACTGCTCGGCCGTCGATCCACAGCTGGCCTTCGCTCGCCGCGAGCAGCCCGAGCAGCAGCTTGGCGAGCGTGCTCTTGCCGCAGCCCGACGGTCCGCAGACCGCGAGGCAGCGCCCGACCTCGATCCGTCGCTCGAGATGGCGGAACAGGAAGCGCCCGTTCGGATATCTGAAGCCGAGGTCATCGAACCGCACCTCGCTCGCGCTCGCGTCGGTGCGCACCACGGCATCGACACGCGGCAGCTCGGGCTCGAGCGCGATGTCCGCCACGCGCTCGGCGTGCAAATCCAGCATCCGGTACTCGAACCAGCGGTCGACGAGCCCGCTCATGCGTGCGACGAAGCTCATCTTGTAGCTCATGAACGCGACCAGCATGCCGACGGTTAGCGCACCCGCCATCACCAGCTGTGCGCCGAGCCACAGCACCACCAGGTTCTCGGCGCCGAACAACCCACCGTTGGTGGTGCGCACCATCACGCCGAGACGCGCGCTGCGCAGCCCGGCGTTGAGCGCGGCGCAGTTGTAGGCATCCTGCGTGGCCACACGCTCATGTTCCGCGCCGTACACCCGCAGCGGCGCCATCACCCGCAGCGTCTCCAGGAAGTGCGAGTGGCGCTGCGCGCTGTGGTTGATCTGCTCCTGGGTCGCGTGCCGCAAGGGCGCGAACCACAGCACCCTGGCGACGAGGTAGAGCGCCAGCGCGGCGAGCACGACCGATGTCAGGGTCGGTGCGTAGACCAGCATCATCGCGAGCGCAGTGAGGCCGAGCAGGCCATCCACCACGCCTTCGACGAAGCTCGTGGTCAGCGTCTTGTTGATGGCATCGAGCGAACTGAACCGCGAGGACACGTCGCCGGCGTGGCGGTGATGCAGGAACTCGAGCGGCAGGGCCAGCAGACGCCGGAACAACGCGATGTGCAGCAGGCGCGCGAGGCTCGTGGTGAGCACGGCGATCGCGAACGAGCGTGCCGCGCCGAGCCCCAACTGCACTGCGAGCAGCAATGCGAAGCCGAGCACGATCACATCGAGCAGGGCGGCATCCTGCGCCACGAGGACTTCGTCTATCACGAGCTGCATCGCCCAGGGACTGGCGAGCGCCAGCGCCTGCAGACCGATCGACACCGCGAACAGTCGCAGCAGTTGGCCACGAAGACCAGGCAGCCCACGCAGCAGGTCGCTCGCGGCAAGTCGGCGTGCGCCTTCGGCGGCGGCGAATCGCGGCCCGGGCTGGAGTTCGAGCGCGACGCCGGTGAAGCGGCGCGCGATCTCAGCCCAGGACACGCCGCGCCGTCCAGCCGCAGGATCATTGATGGTGATGCCACGCCGCGAGACTCCGGTCAACACCACGAAGTGGCGCATCTCCCAGTGCAGGATCGCCGGGCGCGCGAGCGCTGTGAGCTCGCGTGGCTCCAGGCGCAACGCTCGCGTCTCGAGCCCCAGCTGGTCCGCCGCGCGCGCCAGATCGGTGAGGGAAGCACCGCGTGCCATCGACCCGACACGGCCGCGCAGGCTCCGCAGGTCGAGCACCAGCCGATGATGGGCGGCCACCATCGCGAGGCAGGCGAGGCCGCACTCGGACGCCTCGGCCTGCAGCACCAATGGCGTCGTGCGGAACCAGCCGACATCGAGGCCGACCATCGCTCGCACCTCAGCCTTCGACTCTGACGATTGCGCGCAACGGATCGAGCAGACGCCGATAGAGAGGCGTGCGCTCAAGGACGATGTCGGCCTCGAGCAGAAGACCCGGCTTGAGCGGCCACTGTCGCCCGTAGGCGCTCACCGACGCCGCGTCGAGCGCGACCAGGACCGCGTAGGCCGGCGCATCGAGCGTGACCGGATGGTCGACTTCGCCGGGCAGCTGGATGCTGCGGGTCACCGAGCGCACCCAGCCGTGCTGTAGACCGAAGCGCTGGAACGGGAACGCATCGATGCGCAGCGACACCCGCTGCCCTAGTTGCAGCAAGCCCGCATCGCGCGACGGCACCAGCAAGCGCGCTTCGAGCCGCGCGCCGTCAGGCAACAGCGTGAGCAAGGGCTGGGTCGGGCCCACGGCGGCGCCCGGCTGCGCTGTGAGCGCCGTCACCGTGCCCGCGACCGGCGCCCGCAGCACGAACTCGTGCCGCGCCTCGGTCTCGGTGCGGTCCCGGGCGAGGCGCGCGAGCGCGATGCTGTTCTCGCTGGCGTGCTGCGCGGCGCGCACGCCCAGCACGCGCCGGTCTGCCTCGAGCACGGACAGTTCGCGGCGCAACGCGACCGCGTCGCGCTGCAGCGCCTGTGCCGCTGCCCGCGCCTCGAGCGCTGTCTCTTCCAGTTGCAGCAGCTGATGACGCGCGATCAGACCGGCGGCGGCGAGCGGCCGCAGTTCGACGACCCGCGCCGCCGCCAACCGGGCGCGTTCGGCTCCGGTGGTCAGCTGCGCGTCTAGCTGAGCGATCTCCAGCGCCAGGCTGCTCGAGCGCGCTTGCAAACCGTCGCGTTCGATGTCGGTCGCGGCGCGGTCCAGGCGCCGTTGGTCATCGAGCGCGATGCGCTGCACGTCGAATCGCTCGGACTGGGCACCGCCCGGGTCAACCTCGCGCTGCGTGCCTTGCGGCGCGACCAATACGGCGAGCTGCTGCCCCGCGACGACCCGATCGCCTTCCGCGACGCGCAGCGCGGTCAGCGTGGCGGGCTGCGGCGCGTGGACGCGCACCAGACCGAGGTCCGGCGCGATGAAGCCGCGCACCGTGGCGCGCCGCGGAATATCGAGCAGCGTGACGAGCGCGACCCCCGCGCAGAGGCAGACGAGCGCGCCGATCGCCGCGACGCTGTGAGCGAACGGGTTCGGCAGCAAGGGTTCGCCGAACTGTGGCGCGCGACGCGCGTCGATCGCTTCGCTGCGGAACAATCCGTGTTCGTCGCCATCCATTGGATCCACCTCGTCCATGAGGGTTCGCGATGCGGCCCGAATCTGCGCCCGCACCCGGGAGCCGCGCTAGTGGTTGGAGATACAGCGGAAACGACTGTGGATGCCGTCTTGCCCGGGCCGTAGGCGAGGTATAACATCCGTTATAACAGTGTCAGGAGGCTCCATGACCAAGCTCAAGCTGCGCAAGATCGGCAACTCCTACGGCGTGATCCTGCCCAAGGAGGTGCTCGAGCGCCTGCAGGTGAAGGACGGCGACGCCGTCTACGCCACGCCCACGCCGGACGGCGTGCAGCTGAGCGCGGGCGACCCGAACTTCGAGAAAGCGATGGAGGCCTACGCCGAAGGCAAGCGGCAATACCGCAATGCGCTGCGTGAGCTCGCGAAGTGACGCGACGCCTAGCGCTGCGCGAGCCGCTGTGGCTCGGCGTGGGCACGGTTCGGGCGATCCACGCCGACCAGATCGCCGAGCACAGGGGGCTCGAGGCTGCGACCGATGAGGGCAAGTTGGAGAGCGCGCTCGCCCGTGCTCTACAGCGCTACGCCTACGCCGAGTCGCCCCCATCGCTCGCCGAGCTCGCGGCCGAGTACGCGTTCGGCATCGCGCGCAACCATCCGTTCACGGACGGCAACAAGCGCGTCGCGTTCATGGCCGCGTTCGTGTTCCTCCGCATCAACGGCATCCGCCTGCAGGCGGAAGAGCTTGATACGGTCGTGACGATCCAGTCGCTCGCCGCCGGCGAGCTCAGCGTCGAGCAGTTGGCCGCGTGGTTGCAGCAGAACTCGGTGAAGGCGAAGCGGCGACGCTGATGCACATGCGAGGGGCGGGGTGTTTGGCTACGCGCCTTTGCGTCGCTTCGGTTGAGCCACATGCTGCGCCGCATACAAGTCCAGCAGCTCGCGAATCATGCGCTGATAGGGCGCCCCATGCTTCTGCGCCTCGCGCTTGAAGAACTCGACGCTCCGCTTGCTGAGCGCCAGCGTGATCTTGACCCCATCCTCTTTGAGCACGAGCTGATCCGGTGGCGGCAGGAAATCCCTGACCACACGAACGGCGCCGATCGGCTCATCGCTGTATTTGATTCGCTTGCTCATAGATGCGACGCCCCTTACGCCAATAGCCTGCGCCGATGATCCTGATCTCCCCGGCGCGGTAGGTGAAACGCACGGTCAAGACGCCGCCATCCACCACGCCGATGCAGTAATACCGCTGTTCGCCGATGCTATGCACCAGGTCGGTGGCGATCACACGCTTCGGGTCCACAAACGCCAACTGCGCCACAGCGAAAGGAACACCGTGCTTCGAGGTGTTCTCGCAATCCTTCGCGGCATCCCAGTCGAACGGCGTCCCTGCCATCGCCGAAGTCTACCTGGGATATGGAAGTTGAGCCATATCCTTGTATGGGCATCCAGTCAGGGCTTCAGCTTTCGGGTGAGCGTGTTCCGCCCCCAACCCAACTTCTCCGCGGCTTCGGCCTTGGCGCCGCCCGTGTGCTCAAGCGCGACCTCGATCAAGGCCTGCTCCAACTGCTCTGCGGCTCTCACACCCACCTCGCCGCGATCCGCCGCCAGTTCCGCGCGTGCCCAGTCCTTGAGCGTCGCGCGCCAATCGCTCGAGCCAGTATTCGAGTTCGACCCCTTCTTCAGCTCCGCGGGCAGGTCGGCGGCGGTCAGATCGCGGCCCGGCGCGAGCGCAGTGAGGCGGCGGCACAGGTTCTTGAGCTCGCGCACGTTGCCTGGGAACGGGTGCTTGGTGAGCTTGGCGAGCGCCTCCTTGCTGAAGCGCTTCTCCTCCACGCCCATCTCGGCAGCCGCTTCCTTGAGGAAGTGCGCGGCGAGAGCGGCGATGTCCTGCTTGCGCTCGCGCAACGCCGGCATATGCAGCCGCACCACGTTGATGCGGTGGTAGAGGTCCTCGCGGAAGCGCCCGTCCGCGACCTGGAGGCCCAGGTCCTGATGGGTGGCGGCGATGACGCGCACATCGGCGCGGGTGGGCTCGGCGCCACCCACGCGGAAGTACTCGCCTTCAGCCAGCACCCGCAGCAGGCGGGTCTGCAAGGCCAGCGGCATGTCGCCGATCTCGTCGAGGAACAGCGTGCCGTGCTCGGCCTGCTCGAAGCGGCCCGGGCGCCGGGCGTGCGCGCCGGTGAAGGCGCCGCGCTCGTGGCCGAACAGCTCCGACTCCAGCAGTTCGGCCGGAATCGCCGCGGTGTTGATGGCCACGAAGGGGCCGTTCGCGCGCGGGCTGTGGCGGTGCAGCGCCCGCGCCACCAGCTCCTTGCCGGTGCCGGATTCGCCGGTGATCAACACCGGCATCACCGCGCGGCTCAAGCGCCCAACCGCGCGGAACACCTCCTGCATCGCAGGGGCATCACCCAGCAGCGTGGGTGAGACCTTCTCCTTGGACGGCGCCGCGGTTTCGCGTCCCGTCGGACGCGACGAAGCGTCGATCGCGCGCGCGACCAGCGAGGTGAGCTCGTCGAGGTCGAAGGGCTTGGCCAGGTACTCGAAGGCCCCGGCCTCGTAGGCGGTCACTGCGGAATCGAAATCGCTGTGCGCGGTCATCACGATCACCGGCAACGGGGCCTCAATCCCCTTCGCGGCGTCCAGCGCGCGCACCCGCGCCAGCAGCGCGATGCCGTCCTCGCCCTTCATCTTCACGTCCGTGACCAGCACCGCGGGCCGCGCCGACTCGAGCGCCGCCGCGCATTCCTCGGCGCTGGCGAAGGCGCGCATCCGATGCCCGGCGAGTTCGAGCGCCTTCGCCACCACCCAGCGCAGCGAACTGTCGTCATCGACCACCCACACTTCGTGCATCACGCCTCCTTCAGCGGTAGCAGCAGCGCGAACACCGTCCGTCCAGGCGCCGACTCCCATTCGATGAGCCCGCCGTGGCGGTGCACCAGGTCCTGCGCGATCGACAGCCCGAGGCCGCTGCCGCCGTCGCGGCCCGAGACCAGCGGGTAGAACAACCGCTCGCGCAGCGCCGCGGACACGCCAGGGCCGTCATCCTCGACCTCGATGCGCGCGACAAGACGGTGTCGCAGGTTGTTAAGCGTGTACTGGCGCAGCGCGCGGGTGCGCAGCGTGACGCGGCCGCGCGGCGCATGGTGATGCGCGCGCGCATCGGCGACCAGCGATTGCTGCGCGTTGCGCACCAGGTTGAGCAGCGCCTGCACCAGGTGGTCGCGCACCGCGATCGCGTCCGGCAGCGAGGGGTCGTAATCACGCACGAGCGTGATGCCTTCCGGCCCAATGCCATCCGAGGAGTCGTGCGCCACCACGCCCAGCACCTGTTCGGCGACCTCGTGCAGGTTCACCGGGCCGCGCGCCGCGTGCTGCGCGGGCCCGAGCAACGCATCCACCAGCGCGCGCAGGCGGTCGGCCTCGAGCAGGATGATGCGCGCGCACTCCACGGCCGCCGGGTCGGTGACGCTCTTGCCGAGCAGCTGCGCTGCGCCGCGCAGACCGCCGAGCGGGTTCTTGATCTCGTGCGCCAGACCGCGCACCACCTCGCGCAAGGACTCGTGCTGCGCCGCCAACGCCTCCTCGCGTGCGATCTGGCGGTGGCGGTCGAGCGCCACGACCTCGAGCAGCAGGCTGCCGTCGTCGAGTGGCGTGAGCGTGGCGTCGAGCGTGATCGGCTTCGCCCCCGGCAGCGGCACCACCAACTCACGCGCGGTCAGGCCCTGGCCTTCGCGGCGCGCGTCGTCGATCGCGGCGTGCAGGCCGGTCGCGTCCGGCAACGTGATGGTGAGCGGCAATCCGAGCTTGAGACCGCTGCCGAGCAGGTCCCCGGCCGCGGGGTTCGCATACGCGAGCGCCAGGTCCGGCGCCAAACGGAGCACGCCCGTGGTGAGGGCTTCTATTGCAGGGGCAGTGGCAGGCACGCGGCACCGGAGAGTGGATGCACCATTCTAGTGCATCGCCCCTTTCCAGTGCGGTTACGGCTTCTTGGGCTTCGGCTTGGGCTTGGGCGGCGTCACGGGCGCCACGGTGCTCTGGTGCAAATAGACCGTCACCGTCGGCGCCGCGATCCGTTCGCCGCCGTTGACGCTGAGCACGCGCGCGCCGATGTGATGCGTGCCGCGCTCGAGCCCGGTGATGGGCGATTCGACGACCTTGCCGTCGAGCGTGAACTCGATCTGGTCGCCACCCGAGAGCGGCGGGTTGAGCGACACGGCGATGGCGAGCGGCGCGCTGGGGTCACGCAACGTGGTCTGGTCGGCGGGGCTCGTGATCCTGAACGAGTCGTAGCCGGACGACGCGGCCTCGGCGGGCGCGCTCGGGTCGGCGGAATCGCCGCTCTGCGGCACCGGCTCGCTGGTGACTTCGGTCAAGGGTTTGAGTTCGACCTTCTCGGCCTTCACCCCGGGCGGCGGCGGCTTGTCGGAATAGTGGGTCTTGCCGTCTTTGTCGACCCACTTGTACGGCGCGGCGAGCAGGCTGGTGTTGGCCAGCGCCAACGCGAGCGCGGTGACGATCAGCAGCAACAGCGGGCGAACAGTCATGGTCGGATCCTCATCAGAAAGCAGGGTCGGTCGGCAGTGCGCTCAGCGCACACGCTTCATCGTATACCGCTGGCGGAACTTGAACTCTCCGCCGGGCGAGCGAACGCCGCGCGTCCAGCTGAGCGTGCTGGGCCCGACCGAGTACAGGATCCGCACCTCGACCGCGCGGCCCTCCTCCTCGCCTTTGCCGGTGATGATGATCTCGCCCAGCCCGGTGAACGCTGAAAAGAGCGCGATGCTGTAGCGGTCGATGGCGCTGCCGTCGGTGTTGGAGAACACGAGCTCGCGGGTGACGGCGTCCACCCGTAGCCGCGTGGTCACGCGCTCGACGCCGGCCGCGCTCCCGCCCTCCGGCGTGATCTCGACCACGAGCGTGACCCCACCCTCGCCCTGCCGCGTGCCGAGCATCTTGGTGGGCAGCGTGACGCGGCGGATGCCCTCGGCGTCGAGCCGCTCGAGCGTGCCCACGAACCCGCCGACGAAACTCTGCTCGATTCGCTTGGCGCGCTGCTCATCCTTGGTCGGCCCCGGCGCGCAGCCGGTGAGCATGGCGAGTGCGACGACGAGCGCCTGCCGGCGTAGGCAGCGGGCGCGGCTCGTGCTGCTCACAAGGCTCATGCGCTCGCCACCTCGAGCTCCAGCCCGTGCCTGCCCATCGCCGCGCACACCCGCGCCGGCAGCACCAGCGGTCGGTCGTTGCCGGTGCTACAACGCAGCACCAGCGCCACGCGCTCCACGCCGGGGAACGCGAACAGCCGGGCAAGGTCGAGGCGCGGGTTGGTGAGGAAGCGCTCGAGGTCGTCGATCAGCAGCGCGTGGTCGGCGGCGGCGGCACGGCTGACCGTGCACTCGAACGCGTTGTCCTCGACCAGCTCGGGGACGAAGGTCGAGGTCGCGAGGTAGCGCTTCGCGGCGAAGCGCCGGCCCGAAGCGCGCAAGATGCAGGTGGATGTCGGCATGGCTCCACTCTACTTGAGGGGTCGACGGCGCCTGGCCGCCGCCGCTGGCGCGCCCGGGATTCTCGCACTGCGCATCGGTCGCTCCTCACTTCGTACAGGACTTGATCGCGGTCTCGCGCAGCAGCGTCAGCTCCCAGTCATCCTTGAACTTGGACGGGTGCTTGGCGTAGAAGTAGTAAGTGGCGCACGGCTTGAGCTCGATGTCGATCGTGCGCGTCTGACGGAACTTGTTGGCCGGCGTCAGCCGGGTGGTGATGAACTCGAGCTTGTGCATCCCGGGTGGCAGCGAGCGCCGCGTCTCGTCCAGGCGGTCCTTGCCGTCGATGCTCGCAATCGTCACCGGTGCCGAATAGGGCTCGACCTTCGGCCAGTCGGTGCCATCGATCACCGCGTAGGGCTCGTCGGCCCAGCCCGCGAGGAGCAGAACCAGGGCGCATGAGGCGAGGAGCGTCGTCGATAGGTTCGTCATCGACCCGAGCATAACGCTTGTGCCGTATCCTCACGACGGCGGAGGTCGCGCTGCATGCTAATCGTGATGAGCCTTGTCCTGCTCGGCCTGAGCGAGCTGCTGTTCGGCGCCTACGCCACGCTCGCGCTGCTCAACCATCCGGAGATCGCGAGCGTGGCGGTGCGCCGGCTGCTCGGCGGACTGTTCGCGCTGGTGCTGGTGGTGGCGCTGGTCGCGCTGTTCCTGCCGGCCTGGCGCTGGGGCGCGCAGGCGGCGTTCGCGCTGGCAGTGCTGCTGTTCCTCATCGCCTGGGCGCAGGTCGAGCCCGCGCGCGACCGCGAGTGGATGCCCGACGTCGCGCGCACCGCGCGCGCGACGGTCATCGACACCACCATCACCTTCCACAGCGTGCGCAACTTCGACTACCGCAGCCCGACCGAGTTCGACGAGGCCTGGGACGACCGCAGCTACCGTCTCGACCTGTTGCAGGGCGTCGACCTGTTCACGTCGCACTGGAAGGGGCCGCGGATCGCGCACGTGTTGGTGAGCTTCGACTTCGGCGTCGACGGCCGGATCGCGATCTCGATCGAGGTGCGCCGGGAGCTCGGCGAGGCCTTCTCCTCGCTGCTCGGCCTGTTCCGCCACTTCGAGCTCGCGTTCGTGGTCGCCGACGAGCGCGACCTGGTGCGGCTGCGCACCAACCACCGCAAGCGGCCTGAGCAGGTCTACCGCTATCGCCTGACCGGCACGCCGGAGATGGCACGCCACTTCTTGTTGTCGTTCGCTCGGCGCATCAACGCCGCGGCCGAGCGGCCGGAGTTCTACAACACGCTCACCACCAACTGCACCAACACGATGTGGGAGCTGTCCGAGATGAACCCGGGCCGGGTGCCGTTCTCGTGGAAGCTGCTCATCTCGGGCTACGCCGCCGAGTACCTCTACGACCAGGGCCGGCTCGACAGTTCGGTGCCGTTCGCCGAGCTCACCCGCCAAGGCCACGTCAACGCACGCGCCCAGGCCGCCGACCGGGCGCCCGACTTCTCCGAGCGGATTCGCGCGCCGCTGCCCTCGTCGGGCGCTTTCACGGAAAGCCCCGCCGGCTCGCACCGGCGGGGCTCCATGTCATCGTCAGCGAAGGCTTACAACGAGTAGTACATGTCGAACTCGACCGGATGTGTGGTCATGCGCAGCCGCGTGACCTCCAGCATCTTGAGGTCGATGTAGGCGTCGATCATGTCGTCGGTGAACACGCCGCCCTTCTTCAGGAACTCGCGGTCCTTGTCGAGGTGCTCGAGCGCCATGTCCAGCGCCCAGCACACCTCGGGCACCTTCTTCGACTCCTCGGGCGGAAGGTCGTAAAGGTCCTTGTCCATCGCCTCGCCCGGATGGATCTTGTTCTGGATGCCGTCGAGGCCGGCCATCATCATCGCGGTGAAGGCGAAGTACGGGTTGGCCAGCGAGTCCGGGAAGCGGACCTCGATGCGCCGACCCTTGGGGTTCACCACGTACGGGATGCGGATCGACGCCGAGCGGTTGCGCGCCGAGTAGGCGAGCTTGACCGGCGCCTCGAAGCCCGGCACCAGTCTCTTATAGGAGTTGGTGCCCGGGTTGGTGAACGCGTTCAGGGCGCGCGCGTGCTTGATGATGCCGCTATGTAGAACAGCGCGAGTTCGGACAAGCCACCGTAACGGTCGCCCATGAACAGGTTCTTGCCGTCCTTCATCAACGACTGATGGACATGCATGCCGTTGCCGTTGTCACCGACCAAGGGCTTGGGCATGAAGGTCGCGGTCTTGCCGTAGCCGTGCGCCACGTTCTGGATCACGTACTTGAGGATCAGCACCTCGTCGGCCTTCTTGACCAGCGTGCCGAAGGCCACGCCGATCTCGCATTGGCCGGCGGTCGCCACTTCGTGGTGATGCACTTCGACCTTGAGGCCCATCTCCTCGAGCGCCAGGCACATCGCCGAGCGGATGTCCTGCAGCTGGTCAACCGGCGGCACCGGGAAGTAGCCGCCCTTGATGCCGGGGCGGTGGCCGATGTTGCCGTCGCCGTAGGTCTTCTCGGAATTCCAGCCGGCCTCGGAGGAATCGATCTTGTAGTGCGCGCCGGAGATGTCGGCGCCCCAACGCACGTCGTCGAAGATGAAGAACTCGTTCTCCGGCCCGAACAGCGCGGTGTCGGCGATGCCCGTGCTCTTTAGATAGACCTCGGCGCGCTTGGCGACCGAACGCGGATCGCGCTCGTAGCCCTGCATGGTGGCGGGCTCGATCACGTCGCAGCGGATCACGAGCGTCTTGTCGTCGAAGAACGGATCCATGATCGCCGTGGTCGCGTCCGGCATCAGGATCATGTCGCTCTCGTTGATGTGCTTCCAGCCGGCGATCGACGAGCCGTCGAACATCTTGCCGTCTTCGAAGAACTTGTCGTCGATCTGGTGGCTGGGCAGCGTCACGTGCTGCTCCTTGCCCTTGGTGTCACAGAAGCGCAGGTCGACGAACTTGACCTGGGCGTCCTTGATCGTCTTGAGGACGTCGGCGGGTTTCATGGCGGGAGCTCTCCGAGGGGTGGGGCATCCCTCTATGTGCAAGGCGCGTGCCAAGCGACGGGAACCCCTATTCCTGCGGCCGCAGGCCTATGCGCCTTCAAAAAAAGGAAAGGCCCGCACCATGATGGTGCGGGCCTCGAGGTCTTGCGCGTGTTTGGTGCGCTCGTCTGTTGAGCACGCGCCGCTAGAACGCGCCGGTCACGAACAGCATCGGTCCGCCATAGCGCCACTGGAAGATTCCATCGAAAGACGTGTCGGAGCTGGTGATGCGCATCGTGAACTCGTTCCAGCCAGCGCCAACACCGATGTGGTTGCCGAACATGTAGGTCACGCTAGCCTTGTAGTCGTCCAACCGGCCTTTGATGCCGCCGGCCTCGAGCCCGAAGAACTGAGCCTGGGCTTCCAAGTACCAAGACGAACCGTAGCGCCACAGACCGCGTGCGCCGAACACCGGCAGCGGGCCGGTGGCGTCGGCTTCCTTCGGCGTATCGACCGCACCATCGACGTCGTAGGCGAACTTGAGCACGTGGAGACCGGCCGAGCCCGTGATCTCCCAGGAGTCCTCGCGCCAAAACGCGTACTCGTAGGCGAACTCGAAGATGTCCGTGTTGAGCACCGTCGTGACCGTGGAGCCCGCGAGATAGGTGTCGTCGCCCACCGTGATGCCCTGTGCCAGCGTCCGCGACGCCGTGCGGTCGTTGTTGAACCACAGCGCGCGCAGCTTGTGCTTCTCGGCGAAGCGCCAGGTCATGTCCAGCCGGAAGCGCGACTGGTCCGTGAGGCCGAGATCCTCCTCGACGTTGACCTCGTCGCCGGTGCCGGCCGTACCATCGATGCGCATCGTGGTCGTGGTGTTCAGCGCGAACGTCCCCAGCGAGACCGCGAACCCCTCGTCGAGCAGTGGGTCGGCGACGGCGGGCAGCGCCAGGAGCGGCAGCAACAGGGCCACGAACAGCGCGCAGCAGGCGCTCGATCGGCGGGGGATGTTCAT
>JANNEA010000022.1:0-18374 GCA_031388175.1 Gammaproteobacteria bacterium | reverse complement strand
CGCGCGGCACGCAAGCCGCGCGCACGAGCGATGACCCTGACTTCGGCGCCCCGGTGCGCCGTTCCACGACCTGACCCGATCCGAAACCGACACGAGAGGACTACCACCATGCAGATGATCCCGAACTGGCACGCATTCCTGGTGCATTTCACGGTCGCGCTCACCCTGACCGCCGCGGCGCTGTACCTGGCGGCGTATCTGCTGCGAACCCGGTCGATCGCCGTGCAGATGACGCTGGTCGCGCGCTGGAACCTGCTGCTCGCGGCGATGTCCGCCTTGTGGACCTTCGCCGCCGGCCTGCAGGCGTACTACACGGTCGCGCACGATGCGCTCTCGCATGCCGCCATGACGCTCCACCTGAAGTGGGCGATCGGCACGCTGGCGCTGCTGATCCTCGCGGCGGCGCTCGCCTGGCGTGAGCGGGCACGCAGCGTCGGCACCGGGCCCGTGCTCGGCGTCGCCGTGGTGCTCACCGCGGTGACCCTCGCCATCACCGGCTATCTCGGTGCGGAGAACGTCTATCGCCATGGGATTGGCGTGATGCGCCTGCCACAACCTGAGGTTGCGGGGGGCGGCCATGCGCATGGGGAAGGCGAAGAGCACGGTGACATGACCATGGACAAGACCATGGATATGGCACCGGAGGCCACGGCCGCACCTGCAAACGAAGCGGGGAGCGCCCACCGCCATGACCCGGGCGCGCTGGCGCACACCGCGCAGGCCCCCGCCGAAACCGTCGATGCGTTCTTCAAGGCGCTCAAGGCGGGCGAGTTCGCCGCCGCCGAGGCGCTGCTGGACCCGAAGGTGCAGATCTTCGAATCAGGTGGCGCCGAGCGCTCGGCGAAGGAGTACGCCTCGCATCACATGCAGGGCGACGCGGCGTTCCTCAAGACGGCGACCCAAGAGATAGGCACTCGGACCGGCGATGCGGTCGGCGACCTCGCCTGGGTCGCGACCGAGCAGCGCATCACCGGGATCTCGCGCGACAAGCCCGTGGACATCCTGAGCACCGAGACCATGGTGCTGCGCAAGACCGCCGACGGCTGGCGCATCGTGCACATCCACTGGTCGTCACGGCCGTTCAAGAAGGACTGAACGGGCTCAGGGCGCGGTCGACGGCGTGGCGGCGGGCGGTACGGCCTGGGTCTTAAACATGCTGGTGCGCGCGAGGTTGTGCGTCTGCATGATCTTGAAGTAGACGCCTTCGATCGCGCCGTAGACCGGTCGGTGGAAGAAACCGACCAGGGCCAGGAACAGCAGGCAGACGAACGGGCCGGCGATGGGACGGAAGGTCCGATGCATGCCGTCGCGGAACGAGCCGCTGACGAGGTTGTAGAGGAAGCGGAGCAGGAAGTAGAGGACGAACAGCGCGAGCGGCACACCGAGCACGATGCCAATCATCAGGAAGGAGGCACCGCGGGTCACATCGGGGGTCACCGGACCGGACGGCGGCGGCACCTGCGCCTGCCACAGCGCCCAGCCGAGCAGGCCGAGCAGGGCCAGCGCCGCCAACGAAGCGAGGGTCCACAACAGCAGCGCGAACACGCTGACGATGCGATCCATCCACAGCGATTCCCACCACGCGAGCTTCGCGGTGCGCTGCTCCTCGGTCATCCAGGAATCATCAGGCGCGCTTTCGGCCTCGGCCGGTTTGCGACCGAGCAGCTTGTCGAGCAACTTGTTGAACAGAGGCATCGCCCCCCCTCGAGTTCTGCGCGCCCCGCCGTGTAGCGCGGCTGCGGTAGAGTGTAGCGCCTCGAATTCCAGAACAGTGCCGGTCGGAGACCGTTCGATGCAGCAGCCCGTGATCGCGCCCTCCATCCTGTCGGCCGACTTCGCCCGCCTCGGCGCCGAGGTCGATGCGGTGCTCGCGGCCGGCGCCGATTGGATCCACTTCGACGTGATGGACAACCATTACGTGCCGAACCTGACGATCGGCCCGCTGGTCTGCGCCGCGCTGCGCAAGCACGGGGTCAAGGCGCCGATTGACGTTCACCTGATGGTCGACCCGGTCGACCGCATCGTGCCGGATTTCGCCAAGGCCGGGGCCTCGCTGATCTCGTTCCACCCCGAGGCCAGCGCCCACCCGCATCGCACCGTCGCGCTCATCAAGGAGCACGGCTGCCAGGCCGGGCTGGTGTTCAACCCGGCCACGCCGCTCGATCACCTCGAGCTACTGGTCGGCGACATCGACCTGGTGCTGATCATGTCGGTCAACCCGGGCTTCGGCGGCCAGTCGTTCATCCCGAGCGCGCTCGACAAGCTCAAGGCGGCGCGGCGGGTCATCGATGCCTCGAAGCGCAAGGTCCGTCTCGAGGTCGACGGTGGCGTGAAGGTCGACAACGTGCGCGCGGTCGCGGCCGCGGGCGCCGACACCTTCGTCGCGGGTTCGGCGATCTTCAGCGAGCCGGATTACGCCAAGGTCATCGCGCGCATGCGCGCCGAGATCGCTGCAGCCCGCGGCTGACCAGGACCGTCGTGGTCCTGGTGATCGACAACTACGATTCGTTCACCTTCAACTTGGTGCACTACCTCGCTGAGCTTGGGCAAGAGGTCGAGGTGCAGCGCAACGATGCGCTGACGGTCGCGGCCGCACTGGCCAGGCGCCCGAGCCACATCGTCATCTCACCGGGCCCTTGCACCCCGGACCAGGCGGGCATCTCGCTCGACTTGATCCGCGCCGCGCAGGGCAGCGTGCCGATCCTCGGCGTCTGCCTAGGGCATCAGGCGATCGGCCAGGCCTACGGCGGCGTGGTGCGCCACGCGCGCGAGGTGATGCACGGCAAGACCTCGCCGATTCACCATCGTGGCGACGGCGTGTTCCAGGGGCTGCCGAGTCCCCTCGAGGCGACGCGCTACCACTCGCTCATCGTCGAGCGCGCCTCGCTCCCGGACTGTCTCGAGGAGACCGCGTGGACGCTCGGCACCGATGGTGCGCACGACGAGATCATGGGCTTGCGTCATCGCGAGTGGCCGGTGGTCGGCGTGCAGTTCCACCCCGAATCGATCTTGACCGCGCACGGTCATGAGCTGCTCGGGAATTTCCTGAGCGGCGCCTGAGCGCCGCAGGCTTCCGCGGTCAGCTCGCGCTGTTCAGCCTTCGCCTTTCAACACGACGATCGTCTTGCCCTTGGCCTGGATATGGCCCTGGTCTTCGAGCGTCTTCAGCACGCGGCCGGCCATCTCTCGCGAACAACCCACCAGCCGCCCCAGTTCCTGGCGGCTGACCTTGATTTGCATGCCGTCCGGATGGGTCATCGCATCCGGCTCCTTGGTCAGTTCCAGCAGCGTGCGCGCGATGCGCCCGGTCACGTCGAGGAAGGCGAGGTCACCGACCTTGCGCGTGGTCCGCACCAGGCGCGCCGCCAGCTGCCCGGACAGCGCGAACAGCAGATCGGGGTCCTCGTGCGCCAACTGCTTGAACTTGGCGTAGCTCATCTCGGCGATGCGGCTCACGCTGCGCGCGCGGACCCAGGCGCTGCGTCGGGCGAGTGGCAGGAACATGCCCATCTCACCGAAGAACTCGCCGGCGTTGAGGTAGGCCAGCACGATCTCGGTGCCTTCGGCATCCTCGATGATCACGGCGACCGAGCCATCCAACACGAAGTAGAGCGTGTCGGGCACGTCGCCCGATTTGATCAGCACCGTCTTCGGCGCGACCTGGCGCACGTGGCAATGTTGCAGGAACCGGTCGATCGCCGGGTTGCCGAAGGAACGCTTGCGCTCACCATCCATCGGCGGATGATACCGCCCCGCTGCCCTCCATCGGAGGGCCGAGGCTCGGGACATGCAGAACCGCCGGTTGAAGCTGCAGGGTTTCAACAACCTCACCAAGACGCTCAGCTTCAACATCTACGACGTCAACTATGCGTTGTCGGAGCGGCATCAGCGCGAGTACATCGAGTACATCGATCGGACCTACGACGCTGAGCGCCTGACCCAGCTCCTGACCGAGGTCTCGAACATCATCGGTGCCAACGTGCTGAACGTTGCGCGCCAGGACTACGACCCGCAGGGCGCCTCGGTGACGATCCTGATCAGCGAGGAACCGGTCGCTTCAGCCGAGCTCGCGTCATATGACGGGCACGCGGAACTGCCCGGTCCCCTGCCCGACGCGGTGGTCGCGCACCTCGATAAATCGCACATCACCGTGCACACCTATCCGGAGTCGCACCCAGCCGATGGCATCAGCACCTTCCGCGCCGACATCGACGTCTCGACCTGCGGCCGGGTCTCGCCGCTGCGCGCGCTCAATTTCCTGATCCACAGCTTCGATTCCGACATCGTGATCATGGATTACCGGGTGCGGGGCTTCACCCGCGACGTGAAGGGCGTCAAGCACTTCATCGACCACGACATCACCAGCATCCAAAACTTCATCGCCGAAGACACCCGCAGCCGTTACGACCTGGTCGACGTCAACGTCTATCAGGAGAACATCTTCCACACCAAGATGCGGCTCAAGGAGTTCGCGCTCGAGTCCTACTTGTTCGGCGCCGGCGCCAGCGAACTACCCACGCGCGAGCAACCGCAGGTCAGCGCGCGGCTGAAGCACGAGATGGAGGAGATCTTCCACGGCCGCAACCTGCGCAAGGGCAGCGCGGCGCGGCTCGACGCGAAGTAGCGGCGCCCGCCGCAGCAGGCGTTCAGATCCAGTAGGCGGTGCGTGTCATCAGCCGTGATGCCTGGCGCATGGCGCGCTGCACCGGACCGGGGAGATCGCTGCCGCCAGCGGCACGGGCATCGGCGCCATGCCGGACCTCATCGGCCTTCATCTGCTCGAGCACGCGTCGGCTGGCCTGGTCGTCGTCGGGCAGCCGGTCGAGGTGCGCATCGAGGTGCTGCTCGACCTGGCGCTCGGTCTCGATCACGAAGCCGAGGCTCCAGCGATCGCCGGCAAGCCCGGCCAGCGCGCCGATGGCGAATGAACCGGCGTACCAGAACGGGGTCAGCGCCGAGACCGGGGCGTCGAGTTCGCGCAGCCGGTCGGCGCACCACGCAAGATGATCGCCTTCTTCAGCCGCCGCGCGCTCCAGCGTGGCCCGCGTCGCTGCATCGCGCGCGACCAGCGCCTGGCCCATGTACAGCGCCTGTGCGGCGACCTCACCGGCATGGTTCACGCGCATCAGGCGTCCGGCCTCGCGCCGGGCGGCGTCGTCGAGCGTCGCGCGCGCAACGCCAGCCGCGGGGCTCGGGCGGGTTGCGACCGGCTTGGCGACGACGGTGCGCAGCGCGTGGTCGACGCTCGCGATCAGGCGGTCGAGCGGTGTGAGGTTGCGCTCCATGCGCAGGATGCTAGCACCGCAGGCCGAGGCGCCGCGCCAGCAGGGTGACTGGGTGGATCGGTGCCAGCGCAACACCGTCGGCGTTGGCGCGGGCCGCAAGGTGCCGCGCACAACCCCAGTTGGGGGAGACCACGAGTTCGGCACCCGCAGCCGCGAGCGCGCTCGCCTGCGCATCGCCGAGCGCGTCGGCTTGTGTCGGGTTGCCGAGCAGCTGGCTGCCGGCGGCGCCGCAACAACCAGTGTCGATGCGTGCGACCACGCGCACGCCGGGCATCCGCGCGAGCAGACGCTCGCTGGCATCCGGATCGCGCAGCGCATGGCGCTGGGTGCAGGGCACGTGCACCGCTACCCTCAGCGGCGCCACTTCCCAGGCGAGGTCGATTGGGAAGCGCGCTGCGGCGAGCCACGCGGTGAGCTCGTGGCCGTCGCCGCCGAGCTCAGCGGCGCAACCGGTCGCGCTGCAGAGCAGCGGCGTGGCGCCGTGCGACAGTCGCGCGCGCAGTGCTTCGGCCTCCTGCGGCCTGCCGGCGTGGCGGGCCAGGGCGCCGCAGCAACCCCGCACCGTTCCTGCCGGAACGCCGATTGCCGCGAGCACCAGGTTCGCAGCGCCGAGCGTCTCCGCATCGAAGTGCGGGGCGAGGCAGCCGATGAACAGATGCGCTCTGGGCTCGGCGTTCAGCGCCGCGTCGGTCGGGCTGGCGATTTGCAAACTCGGCAGCGTCACCGCGAGCTCGCGCCAGCGCGCGCCGAAGGCGCCCGCGACCACGGCCAACAGACCGAGGCGTTGCAGCAGGACCAGCGGTGCGATCAGGGCCTGCGCCAGCCAGCCATCCCGCGCGGCGGCGAGCGCAAGACGCGTCGGCCAGGGCGGGGGCTGGCCCGCTGCGCGCAGCAGCGCGCGACCGGTATCGACCACGAACTCGACCGGAACCTGAGCGGGGCAGACCGTCTCGCACGCACGGCAATCGGTGCAGCCCTCGAGGTGCCGGGCCAATGCGGCACTGGGTGCCAACGCGCCGCGGGCGAGACCCTGGAACAACCCGATCCGACCTCGCGGCGAATCAGCTTCGTCCTGGTTCAAGCGATACGTCGGGCAGACCGGCAAGCAGGCCCCGCACTTCACGCAGAGGTCGGCGCCAGCGAGCGCGTGGTAAAGGTTGGGGTCGGAGCTCCGCATCGGCGGCCTATACTACGCCGCCGAATTCGGCCACCAGCACAGGAAACCATCGATGCATCGCCTCGCCTTCACCGTTGCTGCCCTGCTGTACGCGCTGCCGCTCGTTGCGGCCGAAGCCGATCCGCTCGCCGGCAAGTTCGAGCTCGGCTATCTCGCGACCTCCGGCAACACCGAGACCAGTAGCCTCAACAGCAAGTTGGCGCTGACCTACGAGGTCGACAAATGGCGCCATAGCCTCAATGCGGCAGTGGTCCATGCCGAGGATTCCGGCGTCACCACAGCCGAGCGCAACCAGTTCGGCGCCAAGAGCGACTACAAGTTCAACGAGTTCGATTACCTGTTCATCACCGTGAACTGGGAGCAGGACCGCTTCGGTGGTTTCGACCAACGCACCTCGGAGGCCGTCGGCTACGGCCGCCGGATCCTGAAGACCGAACGCCACAACCTCGATGGCGAGCTCGGCGCGGGCGCGCGCCAGACCACGCCGGTGGTGGGTCCGGACGTGTCCGAGACGATCCTGCGCGCTGCCGCCAAGTACCAGTGGCGCTTCGCTGAAGGCGCGGCCTTCGACCAATCTGTGATCGTCGAGAGCGGTGAATCGAACACCTACACCCAGTCGATCAGCGCGGTTGCGGCGAAGCTGGTCGGCACCTGGTCGCTAAAGTTCTCCTACACGATCAAGAACAACTCCGACGTGACGCCCGGACTCGAGAACACCGACACCTACACCGCAGTCGGCCTCGAGTACACGTTCTGAGCGGCGCGCGATGAGCCATTACCGGCGCCACATCTTCTTCTGCACCAACCGTCGCGAGCCGGGCGGCAAGGAATGCTGTGCTGCGAAGGGCAGCGAAGCGATGCGCGACTTGGCCAAGCGACAGGCGAAGGCGCTCGGCATCGCCGGCCCCGGCGGGGTGCGCGTGAACGCGTCCGGTTGCCTCGACCGTTGTAGTGAGGGACCCGTCGCCGTCGTTTACCCCGATGCGGTCTGGTACACCTACGTGGACGAGGCCGACATCGAGGAGATCGTGGTCGAGCACTTGATGAACGGGCGGCCCGTCGACCGGTTGAAGATATAACCCCCTGAAATCCAAGGGGTTTCCATCGTGCCAGCCTGAGTTGGCGCGACCCGCGCGCAGACGCGCGGAACCCATTGAATTACTTAGAGTTCTTGGCTAGGATTGCCGGCCTTTTTCGCCAGCTTTACAGATTTGGAGCGGTTCCGATGAAGACCTTCATGGCCAACGCGCAGAACGTACGTCGCGATTGGTACCTCGTGGATGCGGATGGCAAGACGCTGGGTCGCCTGGCGACCGAGCTCGCGCGCCGACTGCGCGGCAAGCACAAGGCCGAGTACACGCCGCACTGCGACACCGGCGATTACCTCGTCGTGATCAACGCCGAGAAGATCAAGGTCACCGGCAACAAGCTCAAGGACAAGTTCTACTTCCGGCCGTCGCGCTTCATCGGCAACATGAAGTCGACCTCGCTCGAGAAGCTGCTTGCCGAGCACCCCGAGCGTGCGATCGAGCACGCCGTGCAGGGCATGCTGCCGAAGAACTCACTCGGTCGCGCCATGTTCTTGAAGCTGAAGGTGTTCGCGGGCGGCAAGCACCCGCACGCCGCGCAGCAGCCAAAGCCGCTCGAGATCTAAGGGAAACATCAGCACATGTCGCAGACGCAGAACCAGCACGATTACGGCACCGGCCGGCGCAAGACCGCCGCCGCGCGCGTGTTCCTCGCCTCGGGCAAGGGCCGCATCCTCGTCAACGGTCGTCCGCTCGACGAGTACTTCGGTCGGGTGCCCTCGCGCATGATCGTGCGCCAGCCGCTCGAGGCCGTCGGCCTCGTCGACAAGTTCGACGTCTCGGTCACGGTCGAGGGCGGTGGCAACACCGGTCAGGCCGGCGCGATCCGCCACGGTCTGGCCCGTGCGCTGGTCGAGTACGACGAGACGCTGCGCGGCGTGCTGCGCAAGGCCGGCTTCCTGACCCGCGACGCGCGGGCGGTGGAGCGTAAGAAGGTGGGCCTGCACAAGGCTCGCCGCGCGCCGCAGTACTCCAAGCGCTGACGGGCTTCCAGCCCAGCGATCCTTGGGGGATCGTCTAGCGGTAGGACTACGGACTCTGACTCCGTCAACCTAGGTTCGAATCCTAGTCCCCCAACCATCCCGCAGACCCCGGCCCAGTGCCGGGGTCTCGTTTTTTGGGCTATAACAAGACCAAGCCCCGCACGCTGCGGGCAAGAGGGGAGCGCCATGTTCAGGGAATTGGTGGTGGTTGCGGGCGTGTCCGCGGCTCTGGCGACCGGCGTCGCGCAAGCTGATGTCGTGTTGTACGGCAAGATTTACGCGGAGTTCGGGACCGAGAGTTTCGGCGCTGGTCTCTCCGCGGTGGAATACTCGACCCTCGATGACTCGCAAAATCTTGGCCGACTGGGCGTCAAGTTCAGCCAGGACCTCGGCAACGGCCTCACCGCGGTAGGCAAGTACGAGTTCTCGCTGAACGCGCCGGACGGGACCAACAACTTCAACATGCGCGATTCCTGGGTCGGCCTGAAGGGTGGCTTCGGCCAGATTGCGATGGGTCGTTTCGACGGTGCCTACAAGGTCACCGGCGGTATCAACTGGGACCCCTTCGCATTCACCAGCCTGCAGCTGGCCAGCAACGGCGGCCAGTCGAACACCAACTTCGGCAATGCCGGGTTCATCGATCGCGCAATCGAGTACCGCACGCCCGAATACGAACAGGAAGGCGTGAAGTTCGTGGGCATCCTGCAGTATGGCGCTGATGCCTCGCCGGCCTCGGTGACCACTCCGAAGGACAGCGTCCTCGCCGGCATCACGCTCGGGGTCGGCGGCATGGAGTTCATCTACGGGTTCGCCAACAACACCGGGACCAGCACCACCAACCAGAAGGTCGGCATGAAGGTCTCGGCAGGCGACGCCACCTTCCTGATCCAGTCTGAAGAGGTCGAGCAGGGCGGCTTCGACCCCGGCGGGGAAGGCGAGTTCAAGACCGCGATCATCACCTATCAAGCCGGCAACTGGCTGTGGGTGGTCGAGATCGCCGACTACAGCAGCGACTTCCTGTTCGATCCAGGCACCCCGCTCGATCCGACCGACGACGCGGCTGCGGACGCGTCCTTGCTGACGATTGGTTTCCGCTACTACCTGGCCAAAAACATCTGGATCAACCTCGGCATGCGCGAGACCGATTCGATCATCGACACCCAGGACACCAGTGCGACCGTGATGGGCATGCGTTTCGACTTCTGACCGACACCCGCCTATCGGTGGACACGAGGGGGCCTGCGGGCCCCCTCAGCTTTTCAGGCGCGTGGGATCTCGCGCACCCCGGTATCGGTGCCGAGGATGAGGTGGTCGGCGGGGCGCCGCGCGAACAGGCCGACCGTGACCACGCCCGCAATCGAGTTCAGATCCGCTTCGAGGGCCGGGGGGTCCAGGATCGTCAGGCCGTGGACATCGAGGATCTGGTTGCCGTTGTCGGTGATGAACCCCTCGCGCAACTGTGGCTGCCCACCGCGGCGGACCAGTTCGCGGGCGACGTAGCTGCGCGCCATCGGGATGACTTCGACCGGCAGCGGGAAGCGCCCCAGCACGTCGACCAGCTTGGTGTCGTCGGCGATGCAGACGAACCGTCGGCTGGCAGCTGCCACGATCTTCTCCCGGGTCAGCGCGCCGCCCCCCCCCTTGATCAGGTGCAGGTGGCGGTCGGCTTCGTCCGCCCCGTCCACGTAGACGTCCAAGGTTCCTGTCGAATTCAGTTCCAGGACCGGGATGCCGGCGGCGATCAGGCGTTTGGTCGATGCTTCGGAGCTCGAAACCGCCCCTTCGAACCGGTCGCGTTGCCGCGCCATCAGGTCGATCAGGTGGTTCACGGTCGAGCCGGTACCGACGCCGACGATGGTGGCGCCGCGCAGATGGCTAAGCGCCGCTTCGGCGGCGCGTCGTTTCTTGTCTTCAGCGCTCATCGCTCGCTCGCGATTTGTCGGCGCTGAGGACGCCGACGGTGCTGGCAAGATTGCCTTCCAAACCCCTAAAAAAATAGCCCCGCCATGGGGCGGGGCTATCTATCTTCAGCTCTTGGAAGAGCTTACGCAGCCTTCTTCTTCCGACGACGACGGGTGGCCTTCTTCTTGCCGCCAGCCTTCTTCTTCTTCGAGGCGCGCTTCTTCTTCTTCGGAGCAACTTTGGCTTTCTTCTTCATAACTTGATCCTCCCGGATGTAGTTGAGTGTTCATGAACACACTCGAGGGGAGAGTATATACATGAAATTTCTATTTTCCAGCAAGGGGGTCTTGACGGTTTCGTCGCGCTCGGTCGCTAGCGTCCGGCGGCGACACAGACCGCGCGCCACTCGCTTGCTGTCACCGGAGTGATCGACAACCGGTTGCCGCGTCGCAACGCGACCATCCGGGCGCATGGCGCGAGCGTGCGCAGGCGCTCGAGCGTCACCGGGGCGTCCCAGCGCTCCACCAGACGCACGTCGACGGCGCTCCAGCGCGGTGCTGCGGCGGTGCTGTTGGCATCGAAGTAGGCGCTGCGGCGGTCGAACTGCGCCGGGTCCGGATAGGCCGCGCGCGCGATGCTCACCACGCCATGAATCCCGGGTATCGGGCAGCTCGAGTGGTAGAAGAACGCGAGGTCGCCGATCCGCATCCCATCGCGCAAGTAGTTGCGCGCCTGGTAGTTGCGCACACCATCCCACGCGCCGCGGCATCCTCGCTTCGCTGCCAGATCATCGATCGAGAACTCATCAGGTTCCGACTTCATGAGCCAGCGATCGATGCGCGGCGGGGTCAACGCTGCACGCCTGGGAACCGCCGCAGGCCGAGTTCGGTTACCACCGCATCCAATGGCACGTCCCATGGCTGCCGCAGCAGCGTTGGGACCTCTTGGCAGGTGAAGGCAACGCCGATCAGCAGCGGCCCGTGCCAGACCCGCCGGGATGCGCGATAGGCGAAGCAGCGGTCGTAGTAGCCCGCGCCGCTCCCAAGTCGGGTCCCGGTGGCGTCGAACGCCACCAAGGGCAGCAGGACGACATCAAGGAAGCGCGCGGCAACCGTCGCCGCATCGCGCGACGGCTCCGGGATGCCGAATCGGTTGCGCGCAAGCGACAAACCGGGCGCGTAGCGCGCGAACTGCATGCGTCTGCCGGACCTCATAAGGCGCGGCAGGTAGACCTCTCGGCCGCTCGCATGGCGGGCATCCAGGAATGGCGCGAGGTTGAGTTCGCCGCCCTGGGCGAAGTAGGCAGCGATGCGCCGCGTGTGCCGCAAGGCGGAGTCGGTGAGCAGGGCATCGCGGACCGCGAGCGCGGCGGCATCGCGCACGGTGGTGGGGAGGCTGCGGCGCGCGCGGCGCACCACGCGTCGCGTCGCGGCTGGATCAGGCGATGTCACCACCTGGCTTCATCCTGGAAGGAGCATCTCCCGCGATGCCGTCGCGAGCCACTGCCCTGGAACCTACGGTTCAGGTGGAGCTAGCCCCGACGCCTTCAGGCTTTCCGCTCGAGGCGGACATGCACACCGGCGTCAGTCGGGCAGGCCCCGGGGTTTCGAATTAGGCTCACAGAGTAACCCTGGCCCTCATCGAACACCGCAGGAGATGCGAATCGTAGCGTGCCGCGGACGTTGGCCACGGCGGCGCCCTAGAACTCTTGCTGCCGCGCCGACGCAATCGATGCGTCGAGGCGATCCTGTAGCGCGCGCAGGCGGGCGGTGACCGTCGCCTGCTGCTCGGCCTGGCCGGTGTGCGCCGCCAACAGTTCGCTGGCGAGGTTCAGCGCGACCATCACGGCCATCCGGTCGACGCCGACGACCTTGCCGCCATCGCGTACTTCGCGCATCCGTCGGTCGAGGTACTCGGCCGATTTCACCAGCGCGGCGCGCTCGTCAGGCGGGCAGGCCACCTGGTACTCGCGATCGAGGATCCGCACCGTCACCTGGGCGGTCGCGCTCACGCGGTCTGCTCCAGGCCCTTGAGGCGGTCGATCATCGCCTCGACCCGCGCCCGCACCTGATCGTGCCGCGCAAGCAGGTTGGCGCGTTCGCTGGACAGCGAATCCTGGCTCTGACGGAGACCGCGATTCTCCTCGCGCAGCCGCTCGCAGAGCGCGGCGAGTTCGCCGATGCGCAACTCGAGGCGGCGCAGCTCTTCGTCGAAGACGTGGCGTGAGTGGGTCTCGTCCATCGCGGTCAGTGTAGAGGACGGGGGGTGGGCGCGGTCAACGCGTGACGGCCAGCGCCGCGGTGCTACGATGGCGCGCCGCGGTGTCGCCGCGAAGCCTCCCAGCTGCCGGCCATGGAATTCGACGCGCTCCAAGCCGCTCTCACCCAGGCCGGCATCCCCGTGAGTGCCGCCGAGTGCCATGGTGCGCTCGCCGGCTGGGTCGCCAGCGGTCTCGGCCAAGATCCATCGCCGCTGCTCGAATCGCTGCTGGATCAAGGCGCTGCCGCCCAAAACACGGACGCCACCCGCTGCCACGAGCTCCTGGTAAGCGCACACACCGCCCTGCGCCGCGAACTCGACAGCGAGGAGCTGAAGTTTGCACCCCTGTTGCCCGCCGATGAGACACCGCTCCCGGTCCGGGTCGCTGCCATGGGTGAATGGTGCGAGGGGTTCCTGTTCGGGCTGGGTCTGGCGGGCGATGCCGCCGTCCAGGGCGGCAGCGAGGTGCGGGAGGTGGTCGAGGACTTCGCGCAGATCGCGCGCGCCGGCCTCGATGACGAGGCGGGCAGCGAGGCTGACGAGGTCGCCTACGCTGAGCTGGTCGAATACTTGCGTGTTGGCACGCTGCTGGTCCATGACACGCTCGCGCGTGCACCAGCACCCGCGCGCAAGCTGCACTGAACCAAGCTGCACATGAACCATGTTCGACCCTAACGACGAACCGAAGCAGGCGCGCAGCCGGAAGGGCGCCAGCGTCCGCACGCTCGATGAGCACGCCCGTCGCCGCCGCGATCTGATGCGACAGATGGGTGAGGGCTCGATCGCGGTCCTGCCCGCAGCGAGCGAGAAGGTGCGCAACCGCACCAGCTACTACCCGTTCCGCCAGGACAGCGACTTCCATTACCTGACCGGCTTCCCCGAGCCCGATGCAATCGCGGTGCTGATCCCCGGACGGCGCGCCGCCGAGTACGTGCTGTTCTGCCGCAGCCGCGACCCGGTGGCCGAGGCCTGGCATGGCCGCCGCGCGGGCCAGGAGGGCGCGCTCACGCTCCACGGCGCCGATGACGCCTTCCCGATCGAGGACGTCGACGAGATCCTGCCCGGCCTGCTGGAGGGCCGCGAGCGCGTGTACCACACGATGGGCACGCATCCAGAGTTCGACCAGCGCGTGCTGGGCTGGGTGAACGAGTTGCGCGACCAGCACCGGCGCGGCACGCACCCGCCGCAGGAGTTCGTCTCGCTCGAGCATCTGTTGCACGACATGCGGCTCTACAAGAGCCCGGTCGAGATCGAGACGATGCGCCGCGCGGCGCGCATCGGCGCGCGTGGTCACCGCCGCGCGATGCAGACCTGCCGACCCGGGATGTTCGAGTACGAGCTCGAGGCTGAGCTCGGCCATGAGTTCCGCCGCCACGGCGGGACTCATGCCTACCCGCCGATCGTCGGTGGCGGCGACAACGCCTGCATCCTCCACTACCGCGACAACGCGATGCCGCTGGTCGCCGGCGAGCTGGTGCTGATCGACTCCGGCTGCGAACACGGGCACTACGCCTCCGACATCACGCGGACCTTCCCGGTCGACGGGCGCTTCACCCCGCCACAGCGCGCGCTGTACGGCGCGGTGCTCGCCGCCCAGCTCGCCGCGATCGCCGAGGTCCGTGCCGGCAACCATTGGGACCTGGTGCACCAGGCCGCGGTGCGCACGCTCACCGCCGGCATGGTCGAGCTCGGTCTGCTGAAGGGGCGCTTGAGCACGCTGGTCAAGGCTGCGGCCTACAAGCGCTGGTACATGCACCGCACCGGCCATTGGCTCGGCCTCGACGTGCACGACGTCGGCGACTACAAGGTCGGCGACGAATGGCGGCTGCTGGAGCCCGGCATGGTGCTCACCGTCGAACCCGGCATCTACGTGCCGCACGGCGCCAAGGGCGCGCCCAAGGCGCTCCAGGGCATCGGCGTACGCATCGAGGACGATGTGCTGGTGACGCGTGGCAAGCCCGAGGTGCTGTCGGCGGACGCGCCGAAGGACCCCGATTCCATCGAAGCGCTGATGGCGCAACCCAGCCTGTTCGTCACCGGTCCAACCGGATGAACAGCCGCGATCACGATGTGATCATCGCCGGCGGCGGCCTGGTGGGCGCCGCGCTCGCCTGCGCGCTCGCCGACCTCCCGCTGCGCATCCTCGTGGTCGAGGCGGTGCCGCCGCGCGCCCCTCCCCATTCAGAGCAGGGTCAGCCCTCCTACGACGACCGCAACACGGCGCTGTCCTACGGCAGCCAACGGATCGTCGCCGGCCTCGGCCTGTGGCCGGCGCTCGAGGCGGAGGCCGCGCCCATCCGCCACATCCACATCTCTGACCGCGGGCGCCTGGGACGCGCTGAGCTGCACGCGGCCGAGCACGGCGTTCCAGCGCTGGGCTACGTCACGCCGAACCGCGTGCTCGGCCAGGCGCTGTACGCGCGCCTGGGCGCGCTCAGCAATGTCACGCTGCGCTGTCCGGCGAAGGTGGTCGAGCTCGACGTGAGCGGCGCACGCGCGCGCTGCACGATCGAGGACGGTAGCGGGCGCGAGACCGTCGCTGCGGCGCTCGTGGTGGTGGCCGATGGCGCCGGCTCCGAACTGCGCGCGCGGCTCGGGGTCGAGGTCAGCCGCTTCACCTACGGCCAATCCGCGGTGATCGCGAACGTCACGGCGGAGCGCCCTGCCGACGGCTGGGCCTTTGAGCGTTTCACCGAGCAGGGGCCGGTCGCCTTGCTGCCGCGCGCCGCCGGTCCTGGTTCCAACGAGGTCGCCGCGATCATCACGGTCGCCGAAGGCGATGCCGCCGCGCTCGCTGCGGCGCCGGATGCGGCGTTCGCCACGGTTCTCCATGAGCGCTTCGGTGACCGCCTGGGCGAGTTCACGCGCATCGGCGTCCGTGCCCATTACCCGCTGGCGCTCACCCGTGCGACCCGCCAAGTGGTCGGACGCGCGGTCGTCGTCGGCAACGCGGCCCACGCGCTGCATCCGGTCGCGGCGCAGGGGTTCAACCTCTCGCTGCGCGATGTCGCGGCGCTGGCCGAGGTCATCGCCGATTCGCTGGCCGCCGGCGGTGACGCGGGCGATGCCGCCGCGCTCGCCCGCTACGCGGCCTGGCGCGCCGGTGACCAACGCAAGATGAGCGTGCTCAGCGATGGTCTGGCACGGGTGTTCGCCAATCCGCTCGCCACGGTCGGCGTCGCGCGTAGCCTGGGGCTGCTGGCCTTCGACCTGCTGCCGCCCGCCAAGCGCGCGTTCGCCAAGGAGATGATGGGTCTCGGTGGCCGCCTGCCGCGCTTGGCGCGTGGGCTCCCGCTGCGCGAACGGGCGACATGACCACCGGCACGCGCACTGACGACTTCGACCTCGCCGTGGTCGGCGCCGGCCTGGTTGGGGCGGCGTTCGCGGCGACGGCTGCTCGTGCCGGGTTCAGCGTAGTGCTGCTGGAAGCCAATGCGCCTCAGGCGGCTCCGCGTGCCGTCGACATCGGCTTGCGCGTCTCGGCGCTGTCGCGGGCGTCCGAGCGCCTGCTGCGCGAGGTCGGCGCCTGGGATGCGGTCGCTTCAGATCGGCGTTGTGCTTATGGGCGCATGGTGGTCTGGGATGCCGCCGCGGCCGACGCGAGCGAGGTCGTGTTCGACGCCGCCGACCTCGGCGAGCCCGACCTCGGCCACATCGTCGAGAACCGCGCGCTGCAGCACGCGCTGTGGCAGGCCGCGGGTGCCGCCGGGGTTGAACTGCGCGCGCCCGCGACCGTGTCGGGTCTCGAAGTCGCGGCCCGCCAGGCAACGATCACGCTCGCCGACGGCAGCACGCTTGGCGCCCGGCTCGTGGTGGCCGCAGATGGCGCTGGATCGCCGCTGCGCACGCTCGGCGGACTCGGCGTGGATGCCCAGGACTACGACCAACATGCCGTGGTGGCCCACCTGCGCAGCGTGGTGTCGCACCAGAGCACCGCGTGGCAGCGTTTCCAGCCCGGCGGACCGCTTGCGCTGCTGCCGCTCGCCGACGGGCGCGTGTCTATCGTCTGGTCCACGGCCCCTGAGCACGCCACCGAGCTGCTCGCGCTTGATGACGCGACCTTCGGCGCCGCGGTCACGGATGCCTCTGGCGGGCGTCTGGGCGCGCTCACGGCTGCGTCGCCGCGCGCTCGCTTCCCGCTCCGCCGCCAGCACGCTGAGCGCTACGCCGGCGACCGCGTGGTGTTGATCGGCGACGCCGCGCACGTGGTGCACCCGCTCGCCGGGCAGGGCGTGAACCTCGGTTTCCAGGATGCGGTCGCGCTGCTCGCGGCGCTCGCAGCGGCACGCACCGCCGGCGACGACATCGGCGAACACGCGACGCTGCGCCGCTACGAGCGCGCGCAGCGCGGCGCGAATGCCGCGATGGTCGAGCTCATGGACGGTTTCAAACGCCTGTTCGGCGACACGCGCGCACCGGTGGTGTCGCTACGCGATGCCGGCATGCGCGCCTTCGACCGGTCGGGTCCGCTCAAGCGCGCGGTGATGCGCGGGGCGCTCGGGCTCGACGGCATGGGTCCGGCGCCCTGAAACGAGACGGGCGGCTCGCGCCGCCCGTCCGTGCTCATCCGCGGAGCTGCGCGGTCACTTTTTCTTCGGCGGCGCGAAGCCGCGGTCGCGCATCAGCGCCGCGGTGTCCACGTCGCGGCCGCGGAACTCGCGGAACTCCTCGGCCTGATCCTTGGTGTCGCCGGCCGCGAGGATGGTCTTGGCGAAGCGCGCCGCGACTGCCTTGTCCCACGGGCCCTTGCCCTCTTCGAAGGCTTCCCAGGCGTCGGCCGCCAGCGCGTCGGCCCACAGGTACACGTAGTAGCCGGCGGCATAGCCCTCGCCGGAGAACACGTGGCCGAACTGCGGGGTGCGGTGGCGCATCACGATCTCCGCGGGCATGCCAAGGGCCGTGAGGGTCTCGCGCTCGAACTTGTCCGGGTCGATCGGCTTGCCGCCGTTGTTGCCGGCCAGGTGCAGTCGCATGTCCACCATCGCCGAGGCCAGGTACTCCATCGTGTCGAAGCCCTGGCTGAAGTTCTCCGCGGCCTCGATCTTCTTGAGCAGCGCGGCGGGCAGCGGCTTGCCGGTCTTGTAGTGCAGCGCGAAGCGCGACAGCACCTCCGGCGTGCTCAACCAGTGCTCGTGGATCTGCGACGGGAACTCGACGAAGTCGCGCGCCGTCACGCCGCCCTGCGACGGGTACTTCACGTCGCTGAGCAGGCCGTGCAGCGCGTGGCCGAACTCGTGGTACATCGTCGTCGCGTCGTCCCAGGAGATCAGCACCGGCTGGCCCGGTTCGCCCTTCACGAAGTTCGAGTTGTTCGACACGATCGGGGTGTAGCCGCGCAGGTGCTCCTGGCTGCGGTAGCCGGTCATCCAGGCGCCCGAGCGCTTGCCGTCGCGGGCGTAGGGGTCGAAGTACCACAGGCCGACATGCTTGCCGTCCTTGCCGGTGACCTCGTATACGGTGAAGTCGGGGTGCGGCACCGAGACGCCCGGCAGCAGCTTGAAGTTCAGGCCGTAGTACTCGCCGGCGCCCCAGAACATTCCCTCGCGCAGCTTGTCCATCTGCAGGTAGGGCTTCACCTGCTCCATGTCGAGGTCGTACTGCGCCTTGCGCAGCTTCTCGGCGTAGTAGCGGTAGTCCCAGGGCATCAGCTTGAAGCCCGTCGTCTTGTCCTTCTTGGTCT
>JANNEA010000170.1:0-28668 GCA_031388175.1 Gammaproteobacteria bacterium | reverse complement strand
GATACCGCTTCGGCCAAGCCCTGTGAGAGCCAGGCATGAACGCTATCGCAGGGCCCGGCAAAGCAACCAAGACATCGCTCGGTCACGCCGCCCTGCGAACGCTTGGTCCTGGGCGTTTCGTGGACCGGCATGCGCCATTCGAGCGCTGAAGTCGGGCTCCGTATTTGTCCCGGCCGACGCGGTATCGCGTCCGCGTCTTAGCGAGGCCGGGACAAATACGGGGCCCGACTTCAGTGCAGCTCGGCGCTCAGGTCCGCAAGCGCTTGGAATAGAGCGCTTCGTAGAGCGGCATGCATCGATCGATGACTGCGCGATGTTCAGCTGGCACCGCGCGATCGCGTTCGCGCCAGGGTTCGAAGCCGGTCGAGCGCAGCACCGCGTCGTACCAATGTGGGGCCCACACACCGTCGGTCGCGCGCGGCCCCGCTGGCCAATGCAGCATCGCGGCGTCGAACCCCAGCCCCAGCCGCGCGCACCAGGCGCGCAGCTGGCCCTCCGGATCCTGGAGGAACTCGCCCGCGTCGATCACCACCGGGTCGGGGTCCACGCTCGCGCGCACCCGCTCGAAGATCTCAGCCTGGCGGGGCACACCGATGTCGTCGGCGGAGACGGTCGGCCGGCTCTTCACGTAGGACAGCAGCACCTCGCGCGGATCGCGGATCAGGAACGCGTGGCGCAGGCCCACGAACCAGTCGGTGGCGATCGCGGGCAGCAGGTGGTGGGTCATGTGCTTCTGGTAGTGGACCGTTCGGCCCTGCGGGATCGGACCGGTCAACTGCGCGACCACGCGCTGCCAGTCGGTCTCACCCGCGGCGATCACTTCGGCGCGGCCCGGGTGGTCGAGGCCGGTGGTGGCGAGGTAGTGGGCGTAGAACGGCTCGTCCACGACCCATGTGTCCGGGCGGTTCTCCCAGGCCCGCATCATCGCGGTCGAGATGTTGCGTGGCCCGGACCACGCCGCGATGCGGATCACGGATCGACGGCGACGCGGAAGCCGGTGTCGAAGCGCGGCTCGTTGGCCGGTGCGCTTTGGCGTGCGCTGCTGCGCGCGCGTTCGGCCGGCAGCGCGAACGAGCCACCGCGGATTGCGATCGACGGTGGCGTGGCGAACGGTCGCAGGCCGAGCTGCAGGTTCACGCAGCTCGGCTCGCCGTCGCCGACCTTCGAGGTGTAGACGGTGCAGGTCCACTCGGCGACGTTGCCGGCCACGTCGTTCAGGCCGAAGGGGTTCGGCAGCAGCGACGCGGCGGGCAGCGGCTTGGCTGTGGAGCGGCCGCCGCAGCCGTCGCAGTTCGCGCCGCCCTCGGCCACGCCTGCGCCCCACCAGTAGTTGCCGTCGGTGCCGCCGCGCGCGGCGTACTCCCATTCGCGCTCGGTCGGCAGGCGGAACTTGCGGTCGGTGGTCTTGCTCAGCCACGCGGTGTAGGCGATCGCGTCCTTGTAGGTCACGCAGGTGACCGGATGATCATCGCCCTGGTCCGCTGGGACGCGACGCCAGTTGAGGTTGCCGTCCTTCACCAGCTTGCCGCCCTTGGGCGCCATGCAGCCACCCTTCTTCTCGGCGTCGGTCTGGTACTTGGCTTCTTCAGCGAAGCGCTTGAACTCGGCGCGCGTGACCTCGCGCAGCCCGATGGCGAACGCGCCGACCTTCACCGTGCCCGCCGACGCTTCGTCGGGCTTGCCACCGCCGGCGGTGTCGCCGAGGCGGAACGAGCCGGCGGGGAGCACCGCAAGTGGTGGCGCGTCGGTCTTCGGATCGATCTTGACGCGCAGCACCTTCTCGGCCGGGCGCGAGTTCGTGATCGAGCCGCTCGGCGCTGCGGCGCGCGCTGACGCGCCGCCGGGCAACACCCCGGGCGGCGGTCCCGCGCTCTTCGGCTTCAGCGCTGAACCGGATGGAATCGCTGACGGCGGTACGACCGGAGCGGCCGGAGTCGATGCGGCAGGCTTGGTGGCGCTGGCGGTCGGCGGCGCGGTCGGCACGCTGGACGGGAGCGCGCTCGGCGCCGCGCCCCCCTGCGGGGGCGCGGAAGCGGCTCCTCCCTGCGGAGGCGCCGAAGCGGCGACCACCGCAGCTGCCGCAGCAGCCACGACTGGCGCGGGCTTGTTCTTCGCCGCCTCGTAGCGGCGGCGCGCGTCCTTGACCGCGCTGTCGGTCGGCGCCAGCGCTTCGAGCTCCTTGAGCGCGGCACCAGCCGCGATCAGTCCGGACTCCTGGTCGACGCGCGCCATGCCGAGCTCGAACTTCGCCAGCAGGTCGAACATCTTCCCGACCTTGTCCGCTTCGGCCGGCGGGGCAGGTTTGGCGACTGTTGCGCTCGCGGCGGTCGGCTTGATGCTGGAGCCCTCGGGCTTCTTCGCGACAGCGGCGGGCGCCACCGCGACGATCGCCGGTGCCGCCTTCGACGGCTTGGTCACGGTCGGCGCGGCGATCTGTTCAAGTCGCGCGAGTTGGGTGCGCCCGGTGGTGACGAACGGATCATCGGGCGCCAGCACCGCGAGCTGCGCGAGCACGCTGCGCGCGTTGCTGTCGAGCGGCGTGGCGTACTCGCCGGCGATCAGGTGCTGGGCGAAGCGCACCTTGAGGTCAGCGATCGCCTGCAGCTGCTCGTTGCCACGGGTCTCGACCGCAGCACGCTCGTTCAAGGCTTGTAGCCGCCGCTCAGCCTCAGGCTTGGCGCTGCATGATTCGCAGACGTCGAGGTAGGTGCGATAGGCGTCGATCGAATCGGCGCGCTGCGCCGTCTCCCACAGCCGCTGCTCGCGCTTGCCCGCGCTCTGCTGCACGAACCAGTACGCGGCCGCTGCGGCGCCGGCGGCGAGCAGCAGCGCGGCCGCGATTGGCAGTACGTTGCGTCCGCCCGTGGGCGGCTCGGCCGGCGGCGGCGTTGCGACTGGGCGCGGCGCCACGCGACGGGTCCCTTCGCGCGGCACTGGCGGTGCAGCACGGGCGACTGGCGGCGGGCTCGGCGCGACGCGCTGCGACACGCGCGGTTCCGGCGCGGGCGGAGGGGGCTCTGGTGGCTTCACGCGCTGCGAAACGCGCGGCTCCGGTGTCGCCGGCGGCATGAGTTGCGTGGCCTGCGGTGGCGGCGCGGGTTCGGCCGCAGCGGCGTCGAACCATTCCACCGGCGCGGCGTCGGGAACCTCGCCCGCACGCGCCTCGTCCATCGGCGGGATCATGCGTTTCGATGGAGTGAGCGCCGGTGGGATGCCCGTCGGCGTGCGCGTCAGGTTGCGCTGCGACAGCGGTGGCTGGCTCGCGGGTCCGGCGGTGCCGCGCGCGCCGATGTTGGTGACCTCGGAATCGCCATCCTCATCCGGCAGCTCGAGTGGCGCTGGTGCCACTGGCACGTTCTTCAGCGCGGTCTTGAACTCGGCGGCGGTCTGCGGACGGTCGCGGGTGCGGAACTGCATCGCCCAGTCGATCGCGGCGAGGATCTCGTCGGAGTACTTGCCCTTGCCGATGCGTGCCGCGCTCACGAACGGATCGGCGTCACCGTCGCTGATCGCGGCCGAGCGCCGCGCCGCGTCGACCGGGCTGCGGCCGAGGATGCAGTTGTACATCGTCGCGCCGACCGCATACAGGTCGGTCCACGGACCCTGCTTGCCCTCGCTCGAGTACTGCTCGATAGGCGCGAAGCCCGGCGTGACCACTGCGGTCAGGCTGCGGCTGTGCGCGCCGATCGCGTGGCGCACCGCGCCGAAGTCGATGAGCATCGGCTGGCCCTGGGCGCGAATGTAGAGGTTGCCCGGCTTGATGTCGCGGTGGATCAGCTCGGTCTCGTGCAGCGCGGTCAAGCCGTCGAGTATCGGGATGAAGATGCCGAGGATCTGGGCTTCGGGCAGCGTCGAGCCGTGCTTCTTCATGTAATCCGAGAGGGCCATGCCCTGCTCGTAGTCCATGACCATGTAGGCGGTGTTGTTGGCCTCGATCAGCCGCGCGCAGCGCACGATGTTCGGATGCTTGAAGCGTGCCAGCGCGCGCGCCTCCTGCTTGAAGCGCTCCAGGCCCCATTCGTAGCCCTGACCGTCGACCTGCGACTTCGGCACGATCGTCGAGTTCGCGGCGCGCACCGCGAACTCCTGCGGCAAGTACTCCTTGATCGCGACCATCGAGTTCAGGTTCAGGTCGCGGGCGAGGTAGGTCATGCCGAAGCCGCCGTGGCCCAGCAGTCCCTCGATGCGGTACTCGGCCACGATCGAGCCGTTCTTCAGCGCGTTGACGTGTTCGTTGCTCACGGCGGGATTATAAGCGGCCTATACTCCAGCCACCTCCAATCCGGAGGGCTGTTAGACACTACGCAAAGGGGATCCGCTATGAAGAAGAACGCACTGGGCGTGCTGTTGGCCGCCCTCATGTTGGGCGCACCGCTGCCCGCGGCTGCCGGCCCGACCTACGACTACCTCGAGTTCGGTCTCGCGAGCGGCGGCTACAACTGGCTCGACTACTGCTCGACGGACACGCTGCCGTACTACGCCAACGGCTACCAGCTGGCCGGCTCGAAGTCGTTTGGCGAGTCGTGGTTCGTCGACGGCCGCTACAACACGCTGTCGATGAAGGTCGCAGGTGGCTTCGATCCGCTGGGTGGCTGCGATCCTTCGGTCGATCTCGACGCCACGACCATGAACCTAAGTGCCGGTTGGCATGGTGAGAACTGGTTCGCGAAGTTCGGCTACGAGTCCTACGACTACTTCGACCTGCCGGCCCCGACCGGGACCGGTTATGCGCTCGATGGCGGCTACCGCGGTTCGTTGTCGGATGCGATCGAGTACCAGGCGCATCTCGCCTACGCCGATCTCGGCGACCTGGGCACCGCGATTCGCTACGGCTTCGGCTTCTCGATGCTGCTCGGCGACCATTGGGGCGCGTCGTTCAACTACGACTACGCCACCTACGACTTCGACTACCTGGCGCCGTTCACGTTCTCCGAGACCAGCACCCTGGGCACGGTCAACCTCCGCTACCAGTGGTGAGACGGAGACGAGCCGAAAGACGAAAGTCGAAAGTGGAAAGATGAAGAGGGGCCCGCGAGGGCCCCTCTGCTTTCTGGGGTCGCTAGCGCGCCGCTATGCCGCGCGCGACGAGTTCGCGGTACAAGCCCTGCAGCCGCTCGACCAACGGCCCACGCCGTGCGGCATTTATCACGCGGCCATCCACCTCGGTCGCGTGCACCAGACCGGCGAAGGTCCCGGTGACGAAGGCCTCGTCCGCGCCATGGACCTCGAGCAGCGAGAAGTCCTTCTCGAACACCGGGATGCCATTGTCGCGGCACAGGCGGATCACGTTGGCGCGGGTGATGCCCGGCATGCAGTAGCGCCCGGTCGAGGTCCAGACCTCGCCCTTGCGCACGATGAAGAAGTTGGTCGAGTTGCAGGTCGCCACGAACCCATGCGGGTCGAGCATCAGCGCCTCGTCGCAGCCGGCCTGGGCCGCCTGGATGCAGGCCAGGATGCAGTTGAGCTTGGAATGGCTGTTGAGCTTCGGGTCCTGCACGTCGGGCGCGCCGCGGCGCACGTGCACGGTGAACAGCCGCAGCCCCTTCGCGATCAGTTCGGGCCGCGGCTGCTTGTGCTCGGGCAGGATCACCACGGTCGCCTTGCCGATGGTCAGCCGCGGGTCCTGGTAGGGCGTGCGCTTGACGCCACGGGTCACCATCAGCCGCACATGCACACCGTCGCGCATGCCGTTCGCGTCGACGGTCGCGTGCAGCGCCGCCACCAGTTGCTCGCGGCTCAGACCGATGTCGATGAACAAGGCCTTCGCTGCCTCGTACAGCCGGTCCAGGTGGGCATCCAGGAAGGTGAAGCGGCCCTCGGCCAAGCGCAGGCCTTCCCACACGCCGTCGCCGAGCACGAAGCCGGAGTCGAACACCGAGACCTTGGCCTCGGCTCGCGGATACAGGATGCCGTCGATCCAGATGCGCACGGTGGCATTGCGTGGGTCGTCCACGAACTCGTGGACGCCGGCAGATGACTTCTCGTTCATGACCCCTCCGATGGGCGCGAGTCTAGCCCGCTGCGCTACCATGCCGCTGTGTTCGATCCGCTCAAGTCCGTTCGGAACCTCTGGACCCCGCCCTGCATGGTGCAGAAACCTGCGGTGTTCGCCGCGCAACTGCGCGCGTTGTACCTGGGCTCCCGTACCAGCATCCCGTTCGGTGTGATCATCGGTGCCTTCCTGGTCTGGGCGTATTGGCACGCGGTCGAGCCGCTGCCGCTGTTGGGGTGGTTCGGCACGCTGGTCATGGTCTCGGCGGCACGGGCTTACGCGATGGTCAAGACGCCGCGCGCGGTGGCGATGGATGCGCCGCTCACGCTCCGCAGCTACCGCGTGATGCTGGTGGGGGTGCTCGCCGCAGCGCTGGTGTGGAGTTCGACCAGCGTGATCGTGCTCGACCCGGCCCAGTCGGAGAGCCGCTTGATGCTCGGCTTGTTGCTGTGTGGCATCTGCGCGGGCGCATCCGGGACGCTCGGGGCACGGCTGCAGATCGCGCTGTTGTTCATCGGCATCGTGATGGTCCCGTTCATGCTGCGCGAACTGATGGTCGGCGACGCGACCGCGATCCGCCTCGGCCTGCTCGCGCTGCTGCTCATGGTCGGCATGGCGATGGTGGTGCGCAACGTCTCGCACACTTTCCAGGCCGCCGAGGAGCTGCGGCTGCACAGCGAACAGCACGCGTCCGACCTCGCCGCTGAACGCAACCGCTTCTTCGCGCTGTTCGAGGCGCTGCCCGATCCGCTGACCGTGCTCGACCAGGACCGCTGCATCGTGCACGTGAACCGCGCGTTCGAGACCACCTTCGGCTGGGATTCCGGCGACTCGATCGGGCGCGTGCCGGATTTCGTGCTGCCGGACCCGAAGGCCTGGAGCGCGATCGCCGAGGTGCTGCGGCTCGGCGCGTTCGCCGGCGCGCGCGCAGCCCTCGAGCTCGACTTCCGCGCCCGCAACGGCCGCACCATCGAATGCGAGGTCTCGGTGCGACGGGTCGCGGATCCGGCCGGCGGGCCGTTGCTCTACCTTTTACGCGCCCACGACATCACCGAACGCAAGCGCGTCCAGCGCATGCAGGACCGCTTCGTCTCGGCCGTGAGCCACGAGCTGCGCACGCCGCTGACCGCGCTGTCGGGCGCAATCCGCCTGCTCGGCCACGCCGCGACCGCGGCCGATCCGGCGCGCGGCGCCGAGCTGGTCAAGATCGCGGCGCGCAACTCCGACCGCCTGCTGCACCTAGTCAACGACATCCTCGACCTCAACCGCATGACCTCGGGCCGGATGCTGCTGCAACTGGAGGATGCCGATGCCGCCACGCTGGTGGCCGAGGCGCTGCGCTCGATCGGGCCGTTCGGTGAGGAGATGGGCGTGCCGCTCGAGATGCATGTCCCGACCGGGCTCATGATCCACGTCGACCCGCAACGCTTCGAGCAGATCCTGCTCAACTTCATGTCGAACGCGGTCAAGTTCTCCCCCAAAGGCAAGGCGGTGGTCGTCACCGGCGAACGCGAGCACGGTCGCGTGCGGGTCACGGTCCACGACCGTGGCCCGGGCATCGCCGCCGAGCATCACGGCAGCGTGTTCGAGTCGTTCGTGCAGATCCCGAACGAGGAGCTGCGGCGTGTCGGCGGCAGCGGCCTCGGGCTCACCATCGCCAAGACGCTGGCCGAGCAGATGGGCGGCCTGGTGTCGCTGGAGAGCGAGCCGGGCAAGGGCTCGCGCTTCACGGTCGAGTTCCCCACTGCCGAATCGCGCGAGATGGGCACGTGACCGCGCACTTCGTGAACGGTCGGCCGATCGCTGGCCCGTTCCCCGCCGGATCGCGCGCCACCTGGTTCGGGCTCGGCTGTTTCTGGGGCGCCGAGCGGCGCTTCTGGCAGCTTCCAGGAGTGTGGGTAACAGCGGTCGGTTACCAGGGCGGCACGCGTGCCAACCCGAGCTATGAGCAGGTCTGCAGCGGCGCCACCGGCCACGCCGAGACCGTGCAGGTGGTGTATGACCCGACGGTGGTCGCCTACCGTGCGTTGCTGCGCGAGTTCTTCGAAGCGCACGACCCCACCCAGGGCATGCGCCAGGGCAACGACGTCGGCACGCAGTACCGCTCGGCGATCTTCGCAGCAAGCGAGGCCGAACGCGCCGAGGCCGAGGCTGTCCTTGCGGCGTATTCGGCGCAACTCGTCGCGGCGGGGAAGGGCGCGATCACCACCGAGATCAAGTTGGCGCCGCCGTTCTTCTACGCCGAGGACTACCACCAGCAGTACCTCGCCAAGAACCCGAACGGCTACTGCGGGCTGGGTGGCACCGGGGTCAGCTGCTCGATCTGAGGCGGGCCCCGCCCTATCGGTTCGATCCGCGCTCATGCAGGCGGACCTGAAATCGCGCGGATCGAACCGATAGGGCGGGACCCAGCCAGAAGGGCAGCAAGGTCGTGCGCCACCCAGCCCGCAGTAGCCGTTCGGGTTCCTGGCGAGATCCTGCGGTGCTTGATGTGGTCCGAATGCGCGACTTCAGGTCCGCCTGCGGGAGCGCGTTCGGACCACATCAAGCACCGCAGCACAGCGCGCCGTCGGAACCTTCCGGCCGCGTCGGTGGTCTGTGATAGCGTCCCGGCCTTCCGTTTCGCCCCTCCGAGGAGCCTCGATGCGCATCACGACCCTGTTCAGCGCCGCCGCACTGGCCGCGCTCGTCACCGGCTGCGGCAGTTCGGAGCAGGGCCACGGCCCGCGCCTGGTGAGCTCACCCGCAGCGATCGAAGCGCACGTGCGTTTCCTGGCCGATGACCTGCTCGAGGGTCGCGAGGCCGGCACCCGCGGTTACGACATCGCCGCGTTATATGCGGCGGCACAGTTTGGCGCGCTCGGGCTCGAGCCTGCGGGCGATGACGGCGGCTGGTACCAGCGTGTGCCGCTGCTCAAGGGCGCGCGGGTGCTCGAGGGCGCGCGCTTCACGCTGAAGCGCGAGGGTCGTATCACCGCGTTCAAGGTGCTCGACGAGTTCATGCCGAGCATCAACTACAACGCCGAGTCCTCCGAGGTCACGGCGCCGCTGGTGTTCGTGGGTCAGGCGGTGAAGGCGCCGGCATTGGGTCACGATGACCTCGCGGGCGTCGATCTCAAGGGCAAGATCGCGGTGATGTTCGGTGGCGCGCCGGAACGTTTCAGCAACACCGAGCGTGCGGTGCACAATTCTTCGCGCGAGAAGGCGATCGACCTGGTCGCCGCGGGCGCGGTCGGCACGATCTACCTCGGCAAGCCGAAGGACGAAGCCAAGTACGCCTGGACCAAGTACACGGCGAACTGGGCGCGACCCGGGATGCGGCTCAAGGGCAAGGACGGCAAGCCGGTCGACGGCTTCCCGCAGCTCGCGGCGAGCATCTCGTTGCCGGTGGCGGTGGCACGCAAGCTGTTCGAAGGCGCGCCCGTCTCGTACGACGAGGCGCTGGCGCGCGTCGAGAAAAGTGAGTCGCGCTCGTTCGCGTTGCCGGGCAGCGCCACGCTCGCGACCCGCGCGCGCTTCGAAACGCTAGAGAGCCACAACGTCGTCGCGCGGCTGCCCGGCACGGATCCGGCGCTGGCCGACGAGAGCGTGGTGTTCAGCGCGCACCTCGACCACATCGGCATCAGCCCCGCCGGCGAGGGCGACCGGATCAACAACGGCGCGACCGACAATGCGCTTGGCAGCGCAATCCTGCTCGAGCTCGCGCGGCAGATGACGCGCAGCACGGTCAAGCCGAAGCGCTCGGCAGTGTTCCTGCTGGTGACCGCCGAGGAGAAGGGCCTGCTCGGCGCCGAGTACTTCGCCGAGTTCCCGACCGTGCCGGCCGAGGGCATCGTCGCCAACGTGAACATGGACATGCCGGTCACCATGACCGAGCTCACCGACGTAATCTCGTTTGGCGCCGAGCACAGCACGCTGGGTCCCATGGTCGCGCGCGCGGTGCGCGACAACGGCATGACGATCACGCCTGACCCGCTGCCGGAGGAGACCGTGTTCGTGCGCTCCGACCAGTACGCGTTCGTGCGCAAGGGCATCCCGGCGGTCTACCTCGACGCTGGCATCAAGCCGAAGGATCCGACGATCGACGGCAAGAAGATCCTCGAGGATTTCTTGGAGCACCACTACCACCAGCCGTCGGACCAGGTCGACCTGCCGATCCACTACGCGAGCGCGGCGCGCATGGCGGACATCAACCTGCGCATCGGCCTGATGGTCGCGAACGCGGCCGAGCGGCCGCGGTGGAACGAGGGCGACTTCCTGGGCCAGCGCTTCGGCAAGAAGTAGTTCGCGGCTCGGCCCGGCCCTGAGTTCGGCCGGCGCTCCGGCAGGCAGACCTGAAGTCGCACCGACCGAACTCAGGGCCGGTCCGAAAGACCAACAACCTCGCCGACGCGGGTCCCTACGAGGGCGCCCTTGCACCCCCGCGGCCGCTCAGTGTTGGTCCCTTGAGTTCGGGTACGGCGCGACTCTGGTCGCCAGCCGGAGCGACGGACCCGAACTCAAGGGACCAACAGGAAGCACCCTTCAGGGTTGCTTCGCGCCCTCGAAGGGATCCGCGTCGAGCTGGTTCACGATCAACGCGACCACCCTGCCGGTCGCATCGCGCTTGAACGTGAGCCGCAACGCCTGGCCTTCGAGGAAGAACCCATCGTCGCGCTCGGGCTCTATCTCGACCGGCGGCTGGCCGGTCGGCTGGATCATGACCTTGTCGCCATCCAGCGCGACGCTCAGGTCGAAGCCGTGGGTCGGGAAGCTGTAGCGCCCGAGGTAGTCCTGGTACTTGCGGCGGTCGGCAACGCCGCGCACCGGCAGCACGAACTCGACCCGTTTCAGCCGCTGCTCCTGCCCGCTCCAGCGCATCAGCGCATGGGTCGAGCGGCCGCTCCCGTCGCGCACGAAGCGGAAGCGCTCCGAGGACCCGACCTGCACGAACTCGTCCACGCCGACCGGGCGCAGTGAGCGCAACGGCGTGTTGCCCCGCTTGATGCTCAGGCCAGCAGGGCCGCCGCTGACCTCGTTGAGGTTGCTGCCGTCACCGAAGACGTAGTTGCCGACCAGACCGTCGAGCGCAGCAGGGTCGAGCGGGAACGGCGCGGGCACCGTGGGTGGGGTCCAATCCTTCGGCGGCGACTTGGTCAGCGCTTCGCGCGCCGCGGCCTGCGACGCGTCGATCGTGCTCAACAGCGCGGCGAACGCCGGGTCGTCGCGCAGTGAGACGAGCGCCGGGTCACTGCGCGCCAGCCAGGCATCGCCCCAGCCACGCTGCAGCGCGCGCTGCAGCTCGCCGAGCGCCTCGTTGCGCCGGCCCGACAGCGCATGTGCCTGGGCGGCCGCGAAGTTCCAATCGCCGCGCTGGTAGCCCTCGCGGGTGCGCGCATCCACGAACTCGATCACCGTGGCGAGCGTCGCGGTCGCGGCCGCGTCGGCCTTGCTGCGGCGCTGGGCCATGGCGATCCAGGGGCCGAAATTGAGGTTGGCGTCGTTGGCCACGAACTCGCGGTAGTCCTTGCTCATCTGCGTGGCATAGCCCTTGGCTTCGGGCAGCTCGAGCAGCAACGCGACCGCCAGCCGTAATGCGCTCAAGTCGAAGGGCACCGCAGAGGGCGGCAGGTCCTTGAGCGCTGGGGCGAACGCGGCCATGGCCGCAGCACCGTCGCGACGCTGGGCGGCGAGCATGGCGCGGGCCATCACGGTGTCGTTGGCGTCGGGCTGCATGGCAAAGGCGTGGTCGGCCCAGCGCTGTGCGCGCTCGAGGTCGCCGAGGCGCAGGTAGGCCTGCGACATCAGCCCGACCGCGAATACGTTGTCCGGGTCGGTCGCGAGCGCGCGCTCGAGCGCGCGGATCGCGTCTACTGGTGCGCCAAGCTGCAGCAGCGCCACGCCGATCTTGGTCTGCCAGTGGCTCGCGTCTGCGGGCACCAGGCGCACCAGGCGCTCGGTGAGCGCGATCGCCTCGCGCCGCCGGCCCCAGCTGTCGTAGAGCCCCGCGAGGTTGCTCACCGCCGGTGGCAGCGAGGGATCCAACGCTAACGCCTTCTGGTACTCGGCCAGTTGCGCGGCGCGCTGTGAAGTCGCCAGTTCCTGCTTGGCCGGATCCGTCCGCCCGAGGTGGTCCGCCTGCTGCGCGAGGTTGCCGAGCAGCGTGCCGTACCAGACATGGGCCGGCGCGTAGTCGGGCTCAAGTTCGAGCGCGCGCTGGTACTCCGCTTCAGCATCGGTGCTGCGGTTCTGGTTGGCGCGGATCAAGCCGAGTGAGGCGTGGGCTTCAGCCAGGTTCGGGTCGAGCGCCAGTGCCTTCTGCGCGGCAGCTTCAGCCCGTGGCAGCGCCTTGCCCTGCGTGAGGTTGCCGTAGCCGATCAGCAGGTTGTAGGCGTCGGCGAGTCCCGACCAGGCGCGCGCGTACTTGGGATCCACCGCCAGCGCCTTCTCGAAATAGCCGATCGCCGCCAGCAGCCCCTGCTCGGTTCGGCTCTGCATGTTGTGGCGGCCGAGCAGGTAGAGGTCGTAGGCGTTCACGTCGCCGGTGCCGGCGGTCGCGGCGCTCGCCGTCTTGCCGAGCAGCGTCACCTTCAGCGCGTCGGTGATCGCGGCGGCGATCTCGTCCTGGATGGTGAAGATGTCGGACAGCGTGCGCTCGTAGTTCTGCGACCAGAGATGGAAGCCATCGGCGACGTTGATCAGCTGCACCGTGACCCGGACCTTGTCGCCGCTCTTGCGCACGCTGCCTTCGAGCACCGTGGCCACGTTCAGCTCGTTGCCGATCCGGCGCACGTCCTCGTTGCGGCCCTTGTAGGCGAACGACGAGGTGCGCGCGGCGACCCGCAGGTCCGGCACCTTGGCCAGCACGTTCAGCAGTTCCTCGGCGAGACCATCGCCGAAGTAGTCGTTGGCCGGATCGCCAGACAGGTTGACGAACGCGAGCACCGCGATGGACTTGTCGGCGATTGCGGCGCGCGGCGCGTCGCTGCCCAGCGCATCGGGCCGGTAGATCGCATCGCCGATGCCGCCCACCACCACGGTGAGCACGCCGATTATCGTGAGCTCGAGCCAGCGCGGGCTGCCGCGTTCGCTCGATTCAAGGGTGCGGGTGAGGCCGCCGGGCCCGAGATCGTAGGCCCAGGCCAGGAACAGGGTGAGCGGGAAGCCGGCGAGGATGCCGATGATGATGAGCCGGAAGCTGCCTGGCGCCAGATCGATCGCGCCGGAGATCGACGACAGCAATTGCAGCACGGCGAACGCGGCGATCGCATAGCCGACGCCGGCGCGGAACACCTTGCGGCGCCCCAGCTCGGTGAACGAGGCGACGAGCTTGGAATCGGGAGTGGTCACCGCGGTTCCCTTTACGGTACCCAGCTTGGACGCTTGCGGCGCAGGAAAAGTTGCACTAGCCGCCCGCCCCCGGGGCCTTCTCTATATAGGTCTTGAGCTGGGCCAGGCCCCGCGCGTAGTCGGGGCCGACGAAGCCGTCCATGAAAAGGCCCATCCAGCGCATCAGCGGGTTCAATCCGAGCTCACTCTCGAAGGCCCAGGTGACGCGCGTGCCCTCCGCGGTGGGCTCGAACTGCCAGTGGCTGGCGGCGGCGTTGAAGCCTTCCATCTCGAGCACGACATCGATGCGGCTGTCCGGGACGCTGGCCACGATGCGCTGCGTGCCGACGCCGATCGTGTCGCTGCTACCGGACCAGCTGAACGCGGCGCCAGGGCCGATCGGCGGACCGCTCAGCTCGTACTTCGCGGCGGGGTCGAGCCCGAACCACGGGCTCCAGGCGTTGAACTGGCGCTGGTCGTTGACCACCGCGAACACCGCGGCAGGCGGGCGCGCGATCAGGATGCTGCGCTCGACGCGAACCGTCCGCGGCAGCAGCAAGCCGATGACGGCGAGCAGCGCGCAGAGCCCGACGATACCGATCAGGACCTTCTTCAACATGCCGACCCCCTTCTTCAGAGAGCGAGTCTAGGCGGTATCGGCCTCTGCGGGCAGCACTGGCGCCTGCAGCAGCTCGTAGCGTCCGCCGCGCTCGAGTTGCCGCAGCAGAATCTTATAGGTGTCGAGGTCGAAGCCGCCGGCCGGTGCCTGCCAGGCGGCGGCCAGCGCGGCGGGGCCGCGCGCGCTCGCAACGAAGCGCCAGTGGTCGAACACGTGGACCAGGTCCGCCGCGCTGCTCTTTTCACGGAGGCCGATGCGCCCCGGGAACGGCCAGGCGCGAAGCCGCAGCGCCGCGAGCGCGGTCGCGAGCCTGAGGTCGTGTTGGGCCGGCGATTCGATCCCCATGCACACGCCGCGGCAGCGGCCGAGCTGGCGCGCGAAGCAGGGACGGCCATCATGTGCCGCGCCGCCTTCCATGCCGAGACGCCGGCGGCACAGCCCGTGCTCATCGGCGAGCGCGACCAAGGCGTTCTTCGCCTCGCGCCGCGTGCGAAACACGCCGAATAGCGTGGATGCGTCCGGCAACGAAACATCCAACGGACGCGGTTCCGGTGGCGCGCTGTCCGCCAGCGGGCCGGCCCAGTGCAGCGTGTGCAGGTCGGGCGTGTGGCGCAGGCGGCGGTTGTAGACCGGCGCGCGCTCCTTCACCAGCTGGGATTCGCGCAGCAGCGCGGACAGCTCGCCAGCGCAGACCTCGTGCGTGATCGCGTGCACCTGGCGTGCGAGCTGCATCTCCTTGTGCGCGCGCAGGTCGGCGCTGAAGTGGCTGGCCACGCGGTTGCGGATGTTGATGCTTTTGCCGATGTAGAGCAGCGCGCCATCCTCGCCGTGGAACAGGTACACGCCGGGGGCTTCGGGCAGGCGGTCGAGTGCATCGGGTGGAAGGTGAGGGGGCAGGCTCGGCTTCTTCAGTTGGTGCGCGATCGCGGACTCGAGTGTCGCCGGGTCCACCTCGGCGCGCAGCCGCGCGAGCAGCGTGACCAGCACCCGTGCATCGCCGAGCGCGCGATGCCGCGCGCTGCAGTCGATGCCGTAGCGGCCGATTAGCGAGTCGAGGTTGTGACGCTGGAACTGCGGGAACAGGCGGCGGGAGAGCCGCGCGGTGCACAGCACCTTCGGCTGGAAGCGGATGCCGAAGTTCGCGAACGCCGCCTTGAGGAAGCCGTAGTCGAAGCGGGCGTTGTGGGCGATGAACAGGCGACCCTCGAGCCGACGCAGCACTTCAGCGCTGAGCTGCCCGAACGCAGGTTGGCCGGCCACCATCGCGCTGGTGATGCCGGTGAGCGCCTCGATCATCGGCGGGATGTGGCAGCCGGGGTCCACCAGGCTCGACCATTCCTCGACCACACCATCGGTCAGCGTGACGATGCCGACCTCGGTGATGCGGTCGAAGGTCGCGTGGGTGCCGGTCGTCTCGAGGTCGACGAAGGCGAGCGGTTGGTCGAGGAGGCTCGGCATCGGCGGATGGTAGCGCGCACTTCCCAACGGCGCGCCGCGTGCAGGGCCTCTCGTCTGCGCTCCTGCTGCCGCGACCTTCGAAGACTCAGGTTCCCCTGCGCGCCGCACCTCGCAAGAGTGAGCGCTATCCGCTCGGTCACGCGATCTTCGACCACATGCCTCCGCGCGCGGACCAGGCTGTCGCGCCCGAGGGTGGGCTGAGGTTCAGGTGGCGGGCGACTTCTGACGCGCCGAGCGCCGAAGTCGGCGAGGGGGTCACCCGGCCAGGGATGGCCGGGTGAGCGCCGCCGCGGCACGGATGCCGCGTCGGCGCGACCCCGGAGCCGGCGAGGTGCGAGGGAAGCCTGAGTCTTCGAAGGCCGCGTCAGCAGGAGCCAGACGCCTGAAGCTCAGTCCAGCGTCATCAAGGAGTGACGGTCGCTTCCGCACCGAGCCCCGGCCCGAGCACCAGCGCGTTCGCCAGCAGGCGGATCGTGCCTTCGGTGCCGGCGCGCTGTGACGGTGGCGCCGCGAACAGGATCACTTGGCCTTTGCCCACGCCTTCGCGCGTGAGGTAGCTGGCGCTCGCCAGGCGCTGCGCCGCTTCCGGCCACAGCAGGCCCGACATGCGCAGGCGCAGGTCCTGGCCGTCCGGCAGCGGCGCCCAACCCGCGCGGCGCGCGGACTTGTCGTCGCTCTTGTCTTTGCCTTTGCCGTCGGCGGGTTTCGCCGCGGCTTCGTACACGCCCAGGCGCACCGGCGCCTGCGACGGCTCCGCGTTCAGCAGCACCGGGCTGTTGCCGTAGAGCACGGGCAACACGCTCGGGCTGCCCCAGGCCAGCCAATGCTCGGTGTCCACGCGCGCGGCGAGGATCGCGCCCTGCGGCATGAACATCTGCTGCCAGGCATCGCGCCGCGCGAGTTCATCCTTGTCGGCCTTCTCCGACTTGCCGGCCTTGCCCCAGGGCACCACCGGTGCCGATTGCGGACTGCGCGCCCACAGCGTCGCGTCATCGGCGAGGCGGGCCGCATCGGCGTCCCACTCGCGCCACACGCTCACTTGATAGGGCTCGAGCTTGTCGAGCACGTCGGGCAGCGTGCGCACCGCGGTGAGCCCGGCTTTCTCGTTCGCCATCTGGCCCGCGGCGCGACCGATCGCGATCAGTGTGCCGCCGGCCTCGACCCAGGGCTTCAGGGCCTTCGCGATGTTGTCGGGCAGCGGACTGTTGCGGTCCGGGATCACCAGCACGTTGTAGCGGCGCAGGTCGTTGCCGAACCACTGGGTCTCGTCGAGCAGCGTGTGGCGGATGCCGATGCGCTGGTCGAGCAGGAAGTGGACATTGCCGTAGTCCTGGCTGTTGGTCGCGCCGTGACCGAGCACCGCCACGCGCGGCTGCGCCAGCAAGTCGAAGTGCTCGCCACCGATGTCGGCAAGATCGCCGGCACCGAGACCGGCGCGCACCGCGGTGACCGGCAGCCCGAGCTCCGCCGCGACTGACGCGAACGCCTGGTCGAAGCCCGCCGCGTTCTCACGCGCCATCGCCACGATGCTGCCGCGGGTGAGCGCCTTGCCATCGAGCGTGGTGTCTTCGTCGAGCGCGCGCAGCGTGAGGCCGCGCTCCATAAGGCGCGCGGCGGCCGCGACGCTGCGGTCGTCGGCGCCAGGCAGCGCGAGCAGCAGCGCTGCGTCGGTCTTGGCCGCAGCTGGGGCTGGCGCCGCCGTCACCGCGTCGCCGCTCAGTTCGGAGCCCACCATGTACGCCGGCAGGCCGAACAGCATGGTCAGGTTCCACGCGGTCCAGTCGTACATCGTCGAGTCGTCCTTCTTGAGCAGCTCCTTGCGCTCCTTCTCCAGCACCTTGCGCGGCATCTTCGGATCGAAGTCGAGGAACGAGGCGATCAAGCGCGCCTCGGGCTGGCGGTTGTTGATGATCAGCGTGCCGGCGGGCAGCTCCACGCTCTTGGTCACGCCGAGCTGGTCGGTGGCGTTCGTGGTGCTCGCCTTGCTGGTGCGCAACACCTCGATGCCTTCGAGCGCCATCAGGTCGAGGAAGCGCTGCACGCGGCCGGCGTTCGCGCTCGGCAGGATCGCGAAGCTCTTCTTGGCGTAGGGGCCATCCGCCGCCACCACCTTGGCGCGTTCGGCGGCGTAGTCGGCGAGGATCGCGCGCAGGTTCTTGGCCACCGACCCCAGGTTGGCGAGCGAGCTCACCGCCTGGTGCGCGACCGCTTCGCGATAAGAAAGGATCGAGCCGTTCGGCTGACGCACGCCGCCTTCGGCGACCGCAGCCTGTTCGTAGAGCACGCTGATCGCACCGCGGAACTGCGCCCAGGAGTTCGCATAGCCGGGGTACCAATCGTCGTTCCACTCGCCGTGGTAGTAGGGCCACTGGCGCGCGTCGAACGCGGCGGCCTGGTCCTTGGCGAACTCAACACCCCACTTGCGCGTGTTGGCAGGGTGGTTCGGGTTGATCGGTTCGCGTGGCGGCGAGAACAGGAAGGTGCCGAGCGAGCCCATCTCGTGACCATCCACGAAGAACACCGGGTTCCATTTCCTCAAGGCGAGGATGCGGCCGGTGGTCTCGGGGAACACGCCGAACAGCGAATCGCGGTTCAGGTCGAACAGGTAGTGGTTGCCGCGACCGCCCGGCCACCAGCCGCCGTGGTGCACGGATTGGTCATCGATGTTCGGCTGCGCGCCGCGGGTCTCGTTGAGCATCTGGCCGTAGCGGTTGCGGCCGTCAGGGTTGACCGAAGGGTTGATTACCACGACCAGGTCGTCGAGCAGCTTCTGCGTAGCGGGCGAGCGGTCGGCGATCAGGTGGTAGGCCACGCTTAGCGAGGCATCGGCGCCGGAGGTCTCGGGACCGTGGATCGAATAGCCGAGCCAGGCGACACCGGGCAGCGTGTCGATCAGCTGCTTGCGCTCGGCGGCACTCGTGTTGCGCGCATCGGCGAGCTTCTGCATGCCGGCTTTGATCTCGTCGAGCCGCGCCATGTTCTTGGGACTCGTGATCACCAGGTGGTGGAGCGGGCGGCCCTCGTAGCTGCGCGCGTGCTCGAACAGCTGCGCCTTGTCGCTTGCTTTGTCCCAGGCCTCGAAGGCGGTCACCAGTTCTGCGGGTGTGGCCACGCGCACGCCGCTGGCAAAGCCGAGCAGTTGCTCCTGCGTCTTGATGGCCGGGTCGTAATCGCTGCCGGCGGCGAGCACTACGGCTTGGTCGAGCACGGGCAGCGGTGCGGGCGTGGGCGCGGCGGACGCGCTAAGCGATATGAGCAACCACAGGTAGCGCATGGGCGATCCTCTGAATGGGCGGTCATGCTAACCCGGTACTAGTAGAATCGGGTCGCCCCCACAGGAGCCCCGAATGACCTCTCTTTCGAAAGCTGGCCTCGCCGTACTCGTCACGCTCAGCGCTGCCGTCGCGCAGGCCAACCCGCTCGCCGATGTCGCGGGCGGCACCACCACCTATTACAGCAACGTCGCCACGACCTACTCGGTCGGTGGCGTGGACCAGGAGTTCAACACCGGGACCCTCGGGCTCGACTACTCCGAGATGGGCAACCGCTGGTTCTACGGCGGCCTGCGGCTTGGGCTGGTTTTCCTCGACGCCGAGACCGAACCGCTGATCGCGGAGAGCAGCATCCCCGGCTACGTGTTCGGCGTGTTCGGCGGCATCCACAAGCGTTTCTTCGACGACCGGCTCGGCGTGAACGCTGAGGGCAGCTACACGCGCTCATGGGTGAGCGGCGACATCGGCGCCACCACCGACTCGACCTCGGTGCGCTTGGGCGAAGGCTCGCTGCGCTTCGGGTTGAGCTATCGCTTCTCGCAGCTGCAGCTCTCGGCCGGCGCCTACAGCAGCAACGTGGTCGGTGAGGTCGAACGCACTGGCGTGATCAACGGCATCGCCAGCATCGAGGACACCGAACAGACCGGCGCCTACGCCGGCCTCGACATCAAGCTCGACGGTGGCTACGCGCTGGGCCTGCGCGTGGAGAGCGGTGCGCGCGAGACTATGGCGCTCACCTTCAGCACCGGCTTCTGAGCGGAAGGCGGAGGGCATGCTCATCTTCAAGGCTTTCCAGGTCGAGGCCGCGCACAAGCTGCCGAACCTGCCGAGCACGCACAAGTGCTCGCGCCTGCACGGCCACAGCTTCCGCATCGAACTGCATCTGGAAGGACCGCTCGATCCCAAGCTCGGCTGGGTCATGGACTTCGCCGACGTGAAGACCGCGTTCCAGCCGCTCTACGACCAGCTCGACCACCACTACTTGAACGATGTCCCCGGCCTCGAGAACCCGACCAGCGAAGTGCTGGCGAAGTTCGTGTGGGACAAGATGAAGCCGAAGCTGCCGCTGTTGGCGAAGGTGGTGGTGGGGGAGACCTGTACGAGTGGTTGCAGCTACGGCGGATAAGCGCGGTCCCAACCGATGATCGAGAAGATTCGCGTCCTGTTCCGCATCGCGGCCGCCTACGGCCTCATCGCGCTGCTGCCGATGTACTTCCAGGCGCCGCCCGACCTCACGCACCCTGAGTTCTACTTCGGCTTCATCGGCGTCGCGACCGCCTGGCAGTTCGCGTTCCTGTTGATCGCGACGGATCCGGTGAAGTACCGGCTGCTGATCCTGCCCGGTATCGTCGAGAAGCTCGGCTTCGGCATCCCCGCGCTCTGGCTCTATTCGCAGGGCCGCACGCCCGGGCTGATGGCGCTCGGCGGTGGTGTGGACCTGGTGATGGCCGCGCTGTTCGTGTGGGCGTTCATCGTGTCGTCCCGCTCCCGGGAATAGCCGTCCCGCGCGCGGGACACTTCGATTCGTTCTCCACGACTACGCGCACGCGCGTTCGCGCGCAACTCGGCTTATTTCCAGCGCGACACAACGCTTGGCACGCTTCGTGCATCTACAGAGACATGGATGTCCCTCGCGTCAACTTCAAGAAAGACCAGCAGCGCAAGCAAGGCTTGATGATCGCCGGCGGCGTGTTCGCCGTCATCGCGGTCTCGGTGCTGCTGTTCAGCCTCAAGCCCGCCGCACCCTCGGTCGAGCGCGGCGCGGTCTGGATCGACACCGTGAAGCGCGGCGAGCTGCTGCGCCAAGTGCGCGGCCCCGGCACGCTGGTGCCGAAGGAGATCCGCTGGATCGCCGCCGAGAGCGACGGCCGCGTGGAACGCGTGTTGGTGAAGCCGGGCGCGGTGGTCACCGCCGACAGCGTGATCCTCGAGCTCTACAACCCCGATGTGGTGCGCGCCTTCGACGACGCGCGCGCCGGCTATGCCGGGGCCCAGGCCGACCACGCCGCGGTCAGGGTGAGGGCGGAGAACGAGGAGCTCGACCAGCGCGCGCGACACGCCCAGGCCCGCGCCGATTACGAGTCGGCGAAGCTGCAGGTCGAGGCCGAGAAGGAACTCGTGGACCAGGGCGTGGTCTCGCAGATCACCTACAAGCGCTCGGTGCTCTCGGCCGACCAGCTCAAGATCAAGTTGGGCATCGAAGGCGAACGCCTGGGCAAATCCAAGGGCTCGGTCGAAGCGCAGATGAACGCCTCGGCGGCCAAGCTCGAGCAAGCGCGCACCACCTTCACGCTGCGCGAGCAGCAGTTCCGCGGCCTCAAGGTCCGTGCCGGCATCGATGGCGTCCTCCAGCAGCTTCCGGTCGAAGAAGGCCAGCAGGTGCAGCAGGGCATGAACCTCGCGCGCGTCGCGCAGCCCGACCAGTTGATTGCGGAACTGCGCGTGCCCGAGACCCAGGCCCGTGACATCGCGCTCGGTCAGGCGGTGAGCGTGGACACCCGCAACGGCCTCGTCGCCGGCACGGTGCTGCGCATCGACCCGGCGGTCGCCAACGGCACCGTGCAGGTGGATGTGGAGCTCACCGGCGAACTACCGCGCGGCGCGCGGCCTGACCTGTCGGTGGACGGCACCATCGAGATCGAGCGCCTGGCCGATGTGCTGTTCGTGGGGCGCCCCGCCTACGGCCAGCCCGAGAGCACGGTGACCCTCTTCAAATTGCAGAGCGGCGGCAGCGAGGCGATCCGAGTGCCCGTGGAGCTCGGCCGCAGCTCCGTGAACCTGATCGAGATCCGCAAGGGCTTGGCCGAGGGCGACCAGGTGGTGCTCTCCGACACGGCCCAGTGGGACGACTACGACCGCATCGACATCCAGTAACTACTCCTTATCAGAGGACGCGCCATGAAAGACGCAGCATTGATCGACCTGAAGGACATCAAGAAAGTCTTCCTGACCGACGAGGTCGAGACCCACGCGCTTGCTGGCGTGCACTTCCACATCGAACGCGGCGAGTACGTCTCGATCAGCGGCCCGTCGGGCTGCGGCAAGTCCACGCTGTTGAGCATCCTCGGATTGCTCGACACACCGACCGAGGGCACCTACGTGCTGAACAAGTTGCAGGTCGCGAGCCTCGACGGTTCGCAGCGCGCGCGCATCCGCAACAAGGAGATCGGCTTCATCTTCCAGGCCTTCAACCTGATCGGCGACCTCACGGTGTTCGAGAACGTCGAGCTGCCGCTCACCTACCGCGACGGCATGACCAAGGCCGAGCGCCGCGACCGCGTGGTCGAGGCGCTGGAGAAGGTCGGCATGTCGCACCGGCTCAAGCACTACCCGGCGCAACTGTCGGGCGGTCAGCAGCAGCGCGTGGCCGTGGCACGCGCGCTGGTGGGCAAGCCCTCGATCCTCCTGGCCGACGAGCCCACCGGCAACCTCGATTCGAAGAACGGCGAGGCGGTGATGAAGCTGCTGGCCGACCTGCACGCGCAGGGCGCGACGATCTGCATGGTCACCCACGACCCGCGTTACGCCGAGTACGCCGATCGCCAAGTGCACATGTTCGACGGCCGCGTGGTCGACGAGGACACCGCCAAGCGGATGAAGGCCGAGCAGGCCAAGACGGCGGCGGCGTGAACGCCGCGATCCGTGTGCGGTTGCTGCTGGCGCTGGCCTTCGTGCTGGTCGCCGGCACCGCGGCGCTGGTCGCGCCGCGTCCGGTGCCCGTGGTGCAGGTGAGCGCGTCGCACGGCGCGCCCACGCCGCCACAGCCGTCGGGCGCGAGCCTGAGGACGGACATCTAGCGCGAGTTCGACCCCTTTTTCGAGGAGCAACGATGGACAGCTTCCTGCAGGACCTCCGCTACGCGCTGCGCGCGCTCTCCGCCAAGCCCGGCTTCACCGCCGCCGCGCTGCTCACGCTGGCGCTCGGCATCGGCGCCAACACCGCGATCTTCTCGGTGATCAACGGCTTCTATCTCAGGCCGCTGCCCTACCCGGACGGCGACCGCCTGGTGGTGGTCTACAACACCTACCCGAAGTCGGGCCTCGAAGAGGCGGGCACCTCGATCCCCGATTACCTCGACCGCAAGTCCCGCGCGCCCGCGCTCGAGGACCTGTCGATGTACACCTTCGACTCGTTCAACCTCGCAGCAAGTGGCCGCCCCGACCGACTGCTCGGCCTGATCGCCACGCCGTCGTTGTTCACCGTGCTGAACGTCCAGCCGGCGCTCGGTCGCGCCTTCACCGCTGACGACGCCGTGATTGGTCGCGAGAAGGTGGTGGTGCTCACTCACAACACCTGGCAGACGCAGTTCAGCGGCGACCCGCAGATCATCGGCCGCCAGATCCGTATGAACGGCGAGCCCTGGACCGTGATCGGCGTGATGCCGGAGGGCTTCCTGTTCAGCATGGACCGCATCAACTTGTGGGTGCCGTTCGCCTTCACCGACATCCAGCGGGCCGACAACGAACGCGGTCAGGAGTTCTCGCAGAGCCTCGGCCGCTTGAAGCCCGGCGCGACGGTCGAGCAGGCCAACGCCCAGTTCGACGCGATCGTGCGCGAGAACGCCGAGCGCTTCGCCGCCGATGGCACCCCTGACGGCGCCGGTTACGCCGAGTTCCTGCGCAACGGCAACTTCACCGGCAAGGCGCGCAATTTGCACGAATACATGGTGGGCAACCTGAAGGAGACGCTGCTGCTGTTGCAGGCGGCGGTGGCCTTAGTGCTGCTGATCGCGGCGGCCAACGTGGCGAACCTGATGCTCACCCGCGTGATCGCGCGCCAGCGAGAGCTCGCGGTGCGCACCGCGCTCGGCGCCGACCGCTGGCGACTGGCACGCCAGCTGCTCACCGAGGCGTTGGTGCTCGCGCTCGCCGGCGCGGCGCTCGGCATCCTCGTCGCGGTCTGGGGCGTGCAGCTTATCCAGTGGCTCGGCCTCGACCGCGCCAGCCAGGGCTTCGATGTCGCGCTCGACACCACCGTGCTGCTGTTCGCGCTCGGCGTCGCCGGCATCACCGGCCTGGTGTTCGGCCTGGTGCCGGTGATCGCCGCCGCGCGTGTGAACCCGAACGAGGTCATCAAGGAAGGCGGGCGTGGCAACACCGGCGGCCGTGGCGCGGCGGTGGTGCGCAACTCGCTGGTGGTGGTGGAGCTCGCGCTCGCGGTCACGCTGCTGGTCGGCGCGGGGCTCTTGATCCGCTCCTTCGCCAACATCAGTGCGCTCAAGCCCGGGTTCGAATCCGCGGGCCTGGTGACGGTGCGCATCGAGCTGCCCGATTCGCGCTACGGCGGACAGGACGACCGCAACGCGCGCGTGGACTTCGGCGATCGGCTGCTGGCGCGGGTGCGCGCGCTGCCGGGCGTCGAGGGCGTGGCCTTCACCAGCACGCTGCCGTTCTCGAACCAGGGCTCACAGTCCTCGTATGACATCGAGGGCCGCGCCAGGGTGCCGGGTGAACCGGGTCCGCACGGCCACATCCGCAACGTGGATGAGGACTACTTCAAGGTGATGAAGATCCCGGTGCTGCGCGGCCGGACCTTCGACCCGGCCAAGGACCCGATCCGCGAGGTCACCTACCCGCCGGAAGGCAGCAACGAGCCGTTCAAGCAGAGCGGTCCGATGTCGGTGGTGATCGACCGCCTGCTCGCGGAGCGCCACTTCAAGGACCAGGACCCGATCGGCCAGGTGATCATCAACGGTACGCGCGGCGAGATCATTGGCGTGGTGGATGTGGTCAAGAACCGCGACCTCCAGGTCGAGCCGACCAAGGAGACCTACTACTGGTACTACCGGCAGCGGCCGACCCAGCAGGTCAACCTGATCGTGCGCACCACGCTGCCGCCGGAGACGATCAACACGCAGGTGCGCGAAGCGGTGCTCGCGGTCGACCCCGAGCAGCCGGTGTTCGACATGAAGACCATGGACGCGCGGGTGGCCGAATCGCTGGCCACGCGCCGCGCGCCGATGGTGCTGGCGGTGGTGTTCGCGCTGGTGGCGCTGGTGTTGGCCGCGATCGGCGTGTACGGCGTGCTCGCCTACACGGTGAGCCAGCGCATCCCGGAGCTCGGTGTGCGCATGGCGTTGGGCGCCTCGCGCAGCGACGTGTTCACGCTGGTGCTGGCGCAGGGCGCGCGGCTCACGGTGCTCGGCGTGCTGGCCGGCGTGCTCGCCGCGCTCGGCGCCACCCGGCTGATGCAGAGCCTGCTGTTCGGCGTCGAAGCCGCGGACCCGATGGTGTTCGTGGTGGTGAGCGTCGCGCTCTCAGCGGTCGCGCTCACCGCCTGCTGGATGCCAGCGCGGCGCGCGACGCGCGTGGATCCGCTCGAAGCCCTTCGCTACGAATAAAAAAACAGGTATCAGAGTCGATTTCCGAAATCGACTCTGATACCGATTTCTTGAGGACACCTCCATGCTTAACCTGCTCCGCGACCTGAAATACGCCACCCGTTCGCTCAGCAAGAACTACGGCTTCACCGCCGTGGCTTCGCTGATGCTCGCGTTCGGCTTGGGCCTGGTGATCTTCATGTTCGCCGCGGTGAAGGGATTCTTCCTCACTGACCTGCCGTTCACCGAGCCGGAGCGGCTGCTGCATGTCGAGTACCAGAACGCCAAGGCGCAGGAGTTCAGCATCGAGGTCAACTGGTACGACTACCTCGAGATGGCGCGCAGCCAGCGCTCGTTCGAGGCGCTCGCCGCCTGGAGCGGCGGCACGGTGAACATGAGCGCCGACGATGTGCCCGAGCGCTACGACGGCATCTTCATGACCGCGAACGGCTTCGACGTGCTCAAGGTCAAGCCGGTGCTCGGCCGCGGCTTCCTGCCCGGCGAAGACGTGGCCGGCGCGCCGCTGCCGGTGTTGATCGGCGACAACCTCTGGCGCAACCGCTTCAACGCCGACCCCGGCGTGATCGGCAAGCAGGTCCGGGTCAACGGCCAGGACGCGACGATCGTGGGCGTGATGGGCCCGGGCATGAAGTTCCCGATCAACAACAACATCTGGATCCCGACGCAGCGGCCGCTCGACGAGAAGCGCACCGACACGGTCTCGGTCGAGGTCTACGGCCGCCTGAAGCCGGGTCTGACGCTGGCCGAGGCCAAGGGCGACCTGGCCGGCATCACCGCGCAGCTGGCCAAGGATTTCCCAGACACCAACCAGGACCTCGAGCCGGTGGTGAAGCCGTACAAGGAGGAGTTCGTCGGCAACCAGACCAAGAAGATCATCGCCACGATGTTCGCCGCAGTGCTGCTGGTGCTGCTGATCGCCTGCGCCAACGTCGCCAACCTGATCCTGGCGCGCTCCACCGACCGCACCCGCGAGCTCGCGGTGCGCACCGCGCTCGGCGCCAGCCGCTGGCAGATCATCCGCGCAATGCTCGCCGAATCGCTGGTGATCGCGTTCATCGGCGCCGGCCTCGGCATCCTGATTGCGCACCTCGGCATGGAGGCGATGGACCGCGCGATGATCGCAAGCGATGACCCGCCGCCGTACTTCGTGGACTGGTCGATCGATTGGCGGGTGGGCCTGTTCGCGTTCGGCATCGCGGTGGTGACCGCGTTCGTCGCCGGCCTGCTGCCGGCGCTGCGCGCCTCGCGCATGGACGTGCATGACGTGCTTAAGGACGCCGGGCGCGGCAGTGCGGGTCGTGGCCTCACCCGCCTCACGCGCGCGCTGGTGGTGGGCGAGATCGCGCTGTCCTGCGTGCTGCTGGTGTCGGCCGGCCTGACCGTGCGCAGCACGCTCAAGGCCAACGACATCGACCTCGGCGTGAAGACCGAGGGCGTGCTGACCGGGCGTCTCGCGCTGTTCCCACAGGCCTACCCAACGCCCGAGTCGCGCCAGCAGTTCTTCGAGACGCTGCAGCAGCGCCTGGCCGAGGCCCCCGGTGTCGAGCAGGTCGCGCTCACGCAGAGCCTCCCCGTGTCCTTCATGAACCAGACCCCGGCGCTGCCGGACGGCGACCCGGTGCCAGCCCGCAACAGCGACTATCGCTTCGCCGGCAACATCGCGGTGACGCCGAGCTTCTTCGACGCGCTGGGCGTGCCGCTGCGCGAAGGCCGCAACCTCGCCACCAGCGATCGCGCCGACACGCTGCTGGTCGCGGTCGCGAATCAGGAGTTCGTGCGCGAGTTCCTCAAGGACAAGCCGGCGATCGGCACACGCGTGCGCTTGGGGCCGAACGACGACCCGAACACGAAGTTCGTGACCATCGTCGGCGTGGTCGGCAACGTGCTGCACGAAGGTGACCTCGAGGACGGCGTGCAATCAGCGTTATACGTTCCGATCACCCAGGCCGATCCTCGCTTCCTGAGCTTCCTGGTGCGCACCAGCGGCGATCCGCTGGCGTTGTCGGCGCCGGTGCGGGCCGCGGTCAAGGCGGTCGACCGCGACCTGCCGATCTACTGGCTGCGCACGCTCGATGACTGGATGCAGCTCGCGCTGTTCGACCACCGCCTGATCGGCGCGCTGTTCGGCACCTTCGCGCTGTTCGCGCTGCTGCTCGCCGCGGCCGGCATCTACGCAGTGCTGGCGTTCGCGGTCGGCACCCGCACCCGCGAGATCGGCGTGCGCCGCGCGCTCGGCGCGCAGGACCCTGGGATCCTGAAGATGGTGATGGGGCAGGGGCTGCGGCAGCTCGCGCTCGGCTTGGGCATCGGCCTGGTGCTCGCGGTCGGTTTCGCCCAGGCCATGACCTCCTTCCTGCTCGACATCCCGACCTACGACCCCGTCACCTACCTGGTCGTGCTCGGCACGCTCGGCGCGGTCACCGCGCTGGCCTGCACGATCCCGGCGCTGCGCGCGTTGCGGATCGATCCGATGGCGGCGCTGCGCTACGAATGATCATTGGAGAAGCCCGATGCTGATCGCCGATGCCCGCTACGCCCTGCGCAACCTCGTGCGCAGCCCTGGCTTCACGCTGATCGCGGTGCTCACGCTCGCGCTCGGCATCGGCGCCACCACCGCGATGTTCTCGGCGGTGGACGCGCTGCTAATCCGCAGCCTTCCCTATCCCGACGGTGAACGTTTGGTGATGCTCTGGACCGACGCCACCAAGCGCGACATGCCGCGCACCGAGTGGACCAACGCGGCGCAGGCGAAGGACTGGGCCGAGGGACTGGCGAGCGTCGAGACGATGTATGCGTTCACCGGTTGGGGCCCGACGCTCACCGGCAGCGGAGATCCGGACCAGCTCGACGGCGCGAGCGTGACGCACGCGATGTTCGCCACGCTCGGCGTGCGCCCGGCGCTCGGCCGCGGTTTCAGCGCCGCCGATGACGTGCCGAACGGCCCGCAGGTCGCGGTGGTGAGCCATGGCTTCTGGCAGCGCCGCCTCGGCGGCGATCCAGCCGCGATCGGCGCCAGCATCACGCTCGATGGCGCGCCCTGGACCGTGATCGGCGTGATGCCGCCGGGCTTCCAGATGCCGCTGCTGCCCGATCGCGAGGCCTGGCGGCCGCTGCAATCACCGGGCGACGACCGCGGCAACTTCTACCTGCAGGCGGTCGCGCGCCTGAAGCCCGGCGTGAGCCACGCCTCGGCCCAGCTCGAGTTCGACGCGCTGCAGGCCAGGCTCGCCGCCGCCTACCCCGAGGACAACGCCGGCATGGGCGGCTATGTGCAGCCCTTGCGCGACGCGATCAGCGGCGCAGTGCGCACGCAGCTGCTGGTGTTGCTCGGCGCCACCGCCTTCGTGCTGCTGATCGCCTGCGCCAACGTCGCCAATTTGCTGCTGGCGCGCGCCACCGGTCGCGCGCGCGAGTTCGCGCTGCGCGCCGCCTTGGGCGCGGGCGCCACGCGGCTGCTGCGTCAGCTGCTGACCGAGAGCCTGGTGCTGGCCGCGCTCGGCGCGGGCCTGGGACTCATGATTGCCGCGCTGCTGGTGGGTTGGCTCGGTTCGCAGCTGCCCGACGGCGTCGCCGCCGCGGCGCCGCTCGCGCTCGACCTGCGGGTGCTCGGCTTCGCAGTCGCCGCGGCGCTCGCCTCGGGCCTGCTGTTCGGCCTGGCGCCGGCGCTCGGCGCCGCGCG
>JANNEA010000149.1:0-4013 GCA_031388175.1 Gammaproteobacteria bacterium | reverse complement strand
ATCTCCGAGGAGCTGGGCCTGACGCTGGAGAAGGCGACGGTCGCCGACCTCGGCAACGCCAAGAAGGTCGTGGTGGACAAGGACAACTGCACGCTGATCGACGGCGCCGGCAAGAAGGCCGACATCAAGGCCCGCATCGAGTCGATCCGCGCCCAGATCGAGGACACCTCCTCGGACTACGACAAGGAGAAGCTGCAGGAGCGTGTCGCCAAGCTCTCCGGCGGCGTGGCCGTGATCAAGGTCGGCGCCTCGACCGAGGTCGAGATGAAGGAGAAGAAGGCTCGCGTCGAGGACGCGCTGCACGCGACCCGTGCGGCAGTGGAAGAGGGCATCGTCGCCGGCGGTGGCGTGGCCCTGATCCGCGCCAAGCAGGCGATCAGCAAGCTCAAGGGTGCGAACCCTGACCAGGATGCCGGCATCGCGATTGCACTCCGTGCGATGGAAGAGCCGTTGCGCCTGATCGTGAGCAATGCCGGCGAACCCGCTGACGTCGTGCTCAACAAGGTGCAGGAAGCCAAGGGCAACTACGGCTACAACGCCCAGACCGGCGAGTACGTCGACATGGTCGCGGCCGGCATCATCGATCCGACCAAGGTCACGCGTTCTGCGCTGCAGAACGCCGCCTCGGTCGCGGGCTTGATGATCACGACCGAAGCGATGGTCGCCGAGACGCCGAAGAAGGATGACGGTCACGGCCACGGTGGTGGCGGCGGCATGGGCGGCGACATGGACTTCTGATCGCCCAGGCGATCCTCAAGGACGACACCAGAAGCCCGGCGAAAGCCGGGCTTCTTCGTTGACGCCGGTCAAGGCGCGCGCCGTGTTTCAGGGCCAGCGTCAGTGCGAGGGTCCCGTGGGGGACCTGCGGCAGCATCCACGCTGCCAGGCATGTCGTCGCATGAACCTGCTCACCGTCATCGCCATCTTCGCCGCACTGTTCGCGCTCGTCGCACTGATCCTGGGTGTCGCTTCGATGGCGCACGCCGGACCCGAGGACCGTGAGAACAGCAACAAGTTGATGCGTGCGCGCGTCGGTTTCCATTTCGTCGCGTTCGTCGCATTGCTGTTGGCGGCCGCGTTCGGATTCTTGCGCTAGCGGCTGGCCGTCGCTCGCGCCGAGCATCGAGCCGCGCGTGGCGCGGCGTGTTCGCGCGCCCCTCAACCACAGAACCATCACAGCATGTTCAGGGGCGCGTGATTGCGAAGTAGATCACGTAGAACCAGCTGAACACGCCATGGAGCATCGCCCACAGGATCGACTGGTTCTGCGACCAGGAGATCGCGATCGCGAGCGCCGAGCCGAAGGTGATGCCGGAGCGGGCGAAGGTCATCGCGGTCATGCGGTAGTGGCCGTTCATTGATTGGTCTCCTTGTGCTGGATGAACCAGCACTTGTGGATCTTGGGGTTGCGGGCGAAGTCGGGCGGGATCGAGGCCTTGGTCCAATCCTTGACCGTGTAGCGCTCGGCCAGCATCGGGTCGAGCGCGAAGTCGCGCAGGTTGCAGGAGAAGATCAGCGTGCCGCCACGCCTGAGCATGCGCAGGCAGTCGTCGATCATCCAGGCGTGGTCGCGCTGGATGTCGAGCACGCCGTCCATGCGCTTGCTGTTGGAGAACACCGGCGGGTCCATGAAGATGAGGTCGTAGGGTCCGAGGTCCTGCTTGAGCCAGGCGAGGCAATCAGCCTGCTTCACGCGGTGCGCCGGACCGAGTTCGAGGCCGTTCGCGCGCAGGTTGTTCGCCGCCCAATCCAGATAGGTGCGCGAGAGGTCCACGGTGGTGGTGCTCTCGGCGCCGCCGAGCGCGGCATGCACGGTCGCGGCACCGGTGTAGGCGAACAGGTTGAGGAACCTGGCGCCCTTGCTGTGCTCCTGGATCCAGAAGCGCGCCGGGCGGTGGTCGAGGAACAATCCCGTGTCGAGATGATCGGTGAAGTTCACCAGCAGGCGTGCGGCGCCCTCGCGCACTTCGTGGTACTCACCGTTTCGGGGCCCCCGAAGGGGGGCGCCGGTCTGTTCGGTTGCCACCGCTTGCGCGGCATAGCGCGCGCCGCCCTTGCCGCGCTCGCGCACCTTGAGGAACACCGCCTCGGGTGCGATGCCGGTGACCTCGGGCACCAACGCGAGCACGGCGGCCAGGCGCTGCTCGGCCTTGGTCGCGTCGATCGACGGTGGCGCGGCGTACTCGGCAACCACCGCCCAGCGCGACTCGTAGAGGTCCACCGCCACCGCGTACTCCGGCAGGTCCGCGTCGTAGGCGCGGAAGCAGGTCACGCCCTCGCGCCGCGCCCACTTGTTGAGGTGTGCCAGGTTCTTGCGCAGGCGGTTCTCGAACGCAGCGCCACCACTGGCGCGTGCCGCAGCAGCGTCGAGCGTGGGCGATTCGTTGTTCGTCGCGGTCACCGCTGGGACTGTACACGGGCGCGCTGCTAGAGTGGCCGCCCGCGCGCAGTCCGCCAGTACCACGATGCCCGACCCACGCTTGCCCGACCTGCTGCGACCGGCCTACGCCGAGGCGCGCGAGCGCGTCGCGGCGCTGCTCTCGTCGCTCGACGACCCGCGCCTCGACCTCGAGGTCGCACGCAGCCTGCCGCGGGTGTGGGTCGCGAGCGAGTTCGTGGGCCGCCAGTGCGAGCGCGACCCCGAGCTGCTGCGCGACATCGTCGGCTCGGGTGAGCTGATGCTGTCCTACGTGCCCGGCCTGCTCGCGAGCCGGGTGCGCGCCGCGGCTGATGCCGCCGCCGACGAGACCGCGCTGATGCGCGCGCTGCGCGTGGCGCGCAATCGCGAACTGGTGCGCATCGCCTGGCGCGACATCGTCGGCTGGGCCACGCTCGAGGAGACGCTCGCCGACCTCTCCGACCTCGCCGATGCCTGCCTCGACTCGGCGCTGCATCGTCTGCACGGCTGGCACGAGGAGCGCTTCGGACGATTCCCCAAGGCTGACAGTGGTGCCCAAGACGATGCACACGGGCTCATCGTGCTCGGCATGGGCAAGCTCGGCGCGCACGAGCTCAATTTCTCCTCCGACGTCGACCTGATCTTCGCCTACGCCGCGAGCGGCGATTCCGACGGCGAGCGCCCGCTGGCGGTCGAGGAATACTTCCTGCGCCTCAGCCAGCGACTGATCAAGGTCATCGACGAGGTGACCGCCGACGGCTTCGTCGCGCGCGTCGACATGCGGCTGCGGCCCTTCGGCGAGAGCGGGCCGCTGGTGATGTCGGTCGGCGCGATCGAGACCTACTACCAGCTGCATGGGCGCGAGTGGGAGCGCTATGCGCTGGTCAAAGCGCGACCCGTAGCCGGCGACCTAGTCGCCGGCGAGCGCCTTTTGAAAGCGTTGCGGCCTTTCGTCTACCGCCGCTACCTCGATTACGGCGTGTTCGATTCGTTGCGCGAGATGAAGGGGCGCATCGCGGGCGAGGTCGCCAGGCGCGGCACCGAGGCGAACATCAAGCTCGGCCGCGGCGGCATCCGCGAGGTCGAGTTCATCGGCCAGTGCTTCCAGCTGATCCGCGGCGGGCGCGACCGGCGCTTCCAGGAGCGCGGCATCGAGCGCGTGCTCGCGCTGCTCGGCGAGACCGGCTTCATGCCGCGCGAGCGGGCGAGCACGCTGCTCGAGGCCTACCGCTTCCTGCGCCTGGCCGAGAACCGGCTGCAGCAGTGGGGCGATCAGCAGCTGCACGAATTGCCAAGCGACGAGCTCGGCCGCGCGCGACTCGCGTGGAGCGTGGGCTTCGACGATTGGGCGACGTTCGCGCTCGCACTGGACGGACACCGGGGGAAGGTGCAGCGCGCGTTCGAGGACACAGTGCTCGGACCGCGTGCCGGATCGAGCGCGGCGGCGCGGGCGGCCGGTATCGACGGCGTGCACGCCGCGGATGTCGCCGATCCCGAACAGACAGAAGCAAATTGATCGATCTTGTCGACTCGACCATTTCTACACTATCGCCGAGTGAAACGATGGGAAGTACAGCAGCTACGTTTGGAGACAGGAGAGTCGGTAAAGACAGTG
>JANNEA010000118.1:0-3094 GCA_031388175.1 Gammaproteobacteria bacterium | reverse complement strand
ACATGGGGGCGATGAACCTCTACGGGCGGGTGGTCGATGACCATCAGGTGACCGTGGTCGGTGAGGTGCCGGCCGCGACCGTCAGGCTGATCGCACAGTCGGTCGCCGCCAGACGGCCGTAGCGCAAATAGTTTCATCGAGGGTCTGAGGTAGACTGCTTCGCCTCGCGGAGGTCCCCCTTGTCGATGCTCGCAGTCCTCGCGCTCACCGCGGCCACCACGGTCGCGCCAGCGCCCGCACCCGATTTCACCAGACTGGTCGAGGCGGTCAGCCCGGTGGTGGTCAACATCAGCGCCGTGGGCGTGGTGCCGGTCGACGAAGAGCCGTCCGGCAGCAGTGATCAACCACCGCTCGAACCGCCGATCCCGTTCGATGAATCCTCGGGGTCAGGCGTGATCATCGGCGCCGATGGCTGGATCCTCACCAACAACCACGTGGTCGCCGGCGCGAGCGAGGTGCTGGTGCGCCTGGCCGACCGGCGCGAGCTGTCGGCGCGCATCGTCGGCACCGATCCGGCCTCGGACCTCGCCCTGCTCAAGGTCGAGGCCAGCAAGCTGCCGGTGGCCAAGATCGGCGATCCGACCAAGCTCAAGCCGGGCGAGTGGGTGCTGGCGATCGGCGCGCCGTTCGGCTTCGAGTACTCGGCCACTGCCGGCATCGTCAGCGCGAAGGGGCGGTCGGTCGGCAGCGAGCAATACGTGCCCTACATCCAGACCGATGTGGCCGTGAACCCGGGCAACTCGGGTGGCCCGCTGATCAACCTGCGCGGCGAGGTCGTGGGCCTCAATTCGCAGATCTTCTCCTCGACCGGGACCTACAACGGCATCTCGTTCGCGGTGCCGATCGATCTGGCGATGGAGGTCGTCGGCCAGTTGCGCAAGAGCGGCCGCGTGGTGCGCGGCTGGCTGGGCTTGAACATCCAGGATGTGACCCGCGACCTCGCGGACTCCTTCGGCATGAGCCGACCTGCCGGTGCGCTGGTGCGCGGGCTCGCCACCGCCGGACCCGCGGCCAAGGCGGGCATCCAGGTCGGCGACGTGATCCTCGAGTACGACGCCAAGCCGTTGCGCCGCTCCGAGGAGCTGCCCCCGCTGGTCGGGCGCACCGCGCCAGGCAAGAAAGTGGTGATCAAGGTGCTGCGCGGCGGCAAGCCGGTGACGCTCAACGCGGTGGTGGGCGAGTTGCCGCTGCCGGCACCGGCACCGGTCGAGCGCCGGATCGCGCCGACCGACGACAAGCTCGGACTTGCGGTGCGCGATCTGAACGCAGGCGAACGCACGGCGCTCGAGGTCGCCGAGGGCGGGGCGATGGTGGAGGCAGTCCTCGAAGGCCCGGCCGCGGATGCGGGTCTGGCCGAGGGCGACGTGCTGCTGCGCGTGGGCCCGGCGCTGATCGCGTCGGCGGCGCAGTTCGGTGAGTTGATGGCGGCGCTGCCGGCGGGTCGGACGGTCGCCGTGCTGGTGCTGCGCGATGGCCAGACCCAGTTCCTGCCGCTGCGCATGCCGATGCCGTGATCGAGCTGACGCTGCTGGGCAGGCGCGGCTGCCACCTCTGCGATGACCTGTCCGCCGCGCTCGAGCCGCTGCTGGCGGGGCTTCCCGTCGCGCTGGAACGCAAGGACGTGGACGCTGACCCCGCCCTGGCGGGGCGCTACGGCGCACACGTCCCGGTCCTGCTCGCCGATGGTGCGGTGCTTTGCGCGCATCGGCTCGACGCTCGGCGTGTCGCGGCGGCGCTCGCGGGCGAACCGTGGGAACCCCTCGAACTACGCTAGAATTCGCGCCGCATTCTGACGGCCCCCCGCTGTCCGAGAACCTCCTCCCGATGGATCACATCCGCAACTTCTCGATCATCGCGCACATCGACCACGGCAAGTCCACGCTCGCTGACCGGTTCATCCAGATCTGCGGCGGCCTGGCAGATCGCGAGATGCAGGCCCAGGTCCTCGATTCGATGGACCTCGAGCGCGAGCGCGGCATCACCATCAAAGCCCAGGCCGTGCGCCTCGACTACACGGCACGCGACGGCCGTGTGTTCCAGCACAACATTATCGACACGCCGGGCCACGTGGATATCTCCTACCAGGTCAGCCGCTCGCTGTTCGCCTGCGAGGGCGCGCTGCTGGTGTTGGACGCGGCGCAGGGCGTCGAGGCCCAGTCGGTCGCCAACTGCTACACCGCGATCGAACAGGGCCTCGAGGTCCTGCCGGTGCTGAACAAGATCGACCTGCCGAGCGCCGACCCGGCCAAGGTCATCATCGAGATCGAGGAGATCATCGGGCTCGAGGCGAGCGACGCGATCATGGTCTCGGCCAAGACCGGTCTCAACGTGGTCGACCTGCTCGAGCGCCTGATCGAACGCATCCCGCCGCCGGCCGGCGACCCCGACGGCCCGCTGCAGGCGCTGATCATCGACTCCTGGTTCGACAACTACGTCGGCGTGGTCTCGCTGGTGCGGGTGGTCAACGGCCGCCTCGACACCGGCATGAAGCTCAAGGTGATGTCGACCGGCCGCGCCCACCAGGTTTCGGCGCTCGGCTCGTTCACGCCCAAGCGCGTCGAACGCCCCTCGCTGCTGACCGGCGAGGTCGGCTTCGTGATCGCCGGCATCAAGGAGATCGACGGCGCGCCGGTCGGCGACACGCTGACGGGCTTCGATCGTCCGGCGCCCGACATGCTGCCGGGCTTCAAGCAGGTCCAGCCGCGGGTGTTCGCCGGCCTGTTCCCGGTCAACGCCGAGGACTACGAAGACCAGCGCGAGGCGCTGCGCAAGCTCAAGCTCAACGACTCCTCGCTGCACTTCGAGCCGGAGAACTCGCAGGCGCTCGGTTTCGGCTTCCGCTGCGGCTTCCTCGGCATGCTGCACATGGAGATCGTGCAGGAGCGACTCGAGCGCGAGTACGGCCTGAACCTGATCACCACCGCGCCGACCGTGGTCTATGAGGTGCTGACGCTGGCCGGCAAGGTCGTGGTGGTGGACAACCCGGCGCGGCTGCCCGAGGCGCACCTGATCGACGAGATCCGCGAGCCGATAATCGCCGCCAGCATCCTCACGCCGCAGGAATACGTGGGCGCGGTGATGACCCTGTGCCTCG
>JANNEA010000117.1:0-12357 GCA_031388175.1 Gammaproteobacteria bacterium | reverse complement strand
GGTCGCCCATCGGCGAGATGCCCGCCATGCGCGCACCACCTTTGAGCGTGTGCAGGTAGCGCTGCAGCTCGCCGACGTGCTGCGGGTTGTTGCGCTCGCGCTGCCAGCCCGCCAACGCCGAATCGGTCGCCTCGAGCAGCTCGTTGGCCTCCTCGAGGAACACGGCGGCCAGCTCTGCATCGAACTCGCCGAGCTCAGCCAACGCGATGGTGCGTGCTGCGGTGCCGCTGGCGACCTGGGCACTGGCCACCTCAGGCTGTGGCAACCCGACACCGCGCTGCACCAGCTTGGTGTAGGCATTGGCGTTCGGTTGCGAGTGCGCCAGCGTGGCGTACATGTCGCGCACCGCCGCGAGCGCGTCGTGCAGCACGGCCAGGAACTGCGGGCTGGCGTTGGCGCCCGCATCGACCGCGGCGCGGGAGTAGCGCTCGAGCGGCTCGACCACCGCCGCGATGCGGGTCGCCCCAGCCATGCCAGCGCTGCCGGCCAAGGTGTGCAAGGCGCGCGCCAGGTCATCGGTGATCGGTGCCGCGACGCCCGCTGCGGTGGCGACGAAGGACTCGGCCACGTCGAGATGGCCGCTGACCTCGCGACCGAAGATCTCGTAGAGCACCGGATCCATGCCGGCGGCGGTCGCAGCTGTCGCTGGGCGTTCGCCCGCAGCGGGCTCAGGCATGAGCTCGACCGGCTCGGCCATCAGCGTCGAGGTGAATTCGCCGAGCAGGGTCGCGTCCGGGCCGACCGGCGGCGCCGCCGGCGCCAGCAGTTCGGGCAAGAGTTCCATCGTTGGCGCCGGCAGCGGCTCGGCGACCTCGGCCCTCTCGACGTCGGGATGGCTCTGGCGGAACTCGCCTCGCGCCAAGGCACTCGCAGATTCCATGAGCTCACCGATGTCGGACTTCGGTGGCGCGCCGCTCTCGAGCTGCTCGATGAGTTCGGGCAGCGTCTTGATTGCCCGTTCGAGCAGGCCGAACAGTTCAGGACCGGGCGCCACGGTCTGGTCGAGCACACGGTTGAGCAGGTTCTCCATCGACCAGGCGAACTCGCCGATAACCTCGGCGCCGACCATCCGGCCGGACCCCTTGAGCGTATGGAAGGAGCGACGGAGCGTGGTCAGCTCCTCCTTCATGTCTGGATGCTCGCGCCAGCGCGGGAAGTGGTTGCGCAGCGAGCTGATCTCCTCCTTCGACTCCTCGAGGAAGATCTCCACGATCTCCGGGTCGACTTCCTCGGGACGGGCGACGATCGCCGGCTTGGCGGTCGGGCGCGGTACCGCGCCCTCAATCCTCACCTGCGCGCCCATCAGCGTCGGCGGCTCGACCGCGACGTGAGTGGGCTCGCCGGAAATCGGCTTGCCGGTCCGGATCGGCGCTGCGGCGACATTGGCGCCGAGCGGTGGCAGCGGCGCCATCGCCACATCGTCGTCGTCGGGCAATGCCTCGCCGACCGGGAAACCGAGCGCCTTCACGCAGCTCTCGGCGTTCTCCAGCATCGACACCGGGCTGCCGCGGCCCTGCTGCACGGTCTCGAGGAAGAACTCGACGCTGACGATCGCGTCGGCCAGACGATCGAGCTCGTGGGTGGCCGGGGTGCCCTGCGGCACGCGCTTGCGCAGGTAGCGGCTGACCGACAGCAGGACCTCGCCGGCGCGCGACATCTCCAGCAGCGTCAGGCCCGAGACAATCTGGTGGATCAACGCCGGCAAGGGTTCGAGCACCGCGAGGTTGCGGTTGTCCTTGACGAACTCGACGATCGCGTCCTTGACCCGCGCCAGGTTGATGATCGATTCGCGGATGACCGCTGCGGTGACCTCGCGGAAGTCGCCTGACTCAGCGCGCAACCCGCCGAGCTCCTCGCCCGACCGCGCGCGGTTGTCGCCAGTCACGATGTCGGACATCTGCCGATCGATGGTGCTCTCGACCCGGATCAGCGCCGCCGCCACATCCATCAACAGTGAATCAGTCGGCGCATCGGTGCCGGAGACCACCGCTGAGAGCGCATGGCGTTGGCTGTCGCACTCTTCGCGCAACGCACCGAGGCCCAGCACCGCCAAAGTGTCGCCAACCTTCTTGAGCAGATCAGGAAGCTCGCCAAGGTCGCCGACGTTGCTCGACTTGGTGCGGACGAAGATGTCGAGCGCGTCCTTGATCCGGGCCAAGTCCTCCTTGATCGCGGCCGAGACGGTCCGCATCAGGTTCATGTTCGGCCCGGTCAGGCCGCGCCGCGTCTGCTCGACTTCGCTCTCGTCGGGCAGGATCTCCCCCAGCCGGAAGGAATCCTTGAGCGCGACGATGCGGTCGCCGCGACTGGTGGCTTTGCCGACATAGAACAGCAGGTTGTTCACCAGTTCAGACGGCGGCTCGGCTTCGATCACCGCTTCGCCCTCATCGGCCAGGCGCTTCAGTTGCCGATCGACTTGGCCGAGCATCTGCTTGACGCTTACAGTCGCCTCGAGACCGTCGTCGCCCAGCGCTTCGAGCACGCCACCGACCACCCACCAGAGCTGGAAACAGGTCGGTGTGCTGGACGCGTGCTCGAGCTGCTCGGCGACCTTGGACAGGGCCTTGAGCTGGGCCGGAGATTTTGCGTCGCCGCGGTACCAGCCGAGCAACGCACTCTGGAACTTCGGCCGCAATTGCTTGGCCACGGCGCTGGCATCACCGGCCCCGGCCGGGACGCGCGCCGCCACGCTCTGTGCACCACGCTCGGACAGGTTCTGGCTGAACAGTGCCGATTCGGACAACAGCGGTTCGCCGCGCACCGAACGCAGGTCGTTGAGCAGCGACAGCAGTGCGAGCGGCACATCGCGCTGCCCGGACACGACCCGCTCGAGATAGTCGGGCAGCTGGATCATGGCCCGCATCAGGACCTCGAACGCCTCGTTGCGCTCGCGGATTTGGTTGCCGACCAGCGCCTTGGCCACCGCCTCCATCTCCTCGGCCAACATCGCCGCGCCGTAGACCTCGACGATGCGCAGCGTGCCCTGCACCTGGTGCAGGTGCTCCAGGCACTCGGTCAGCGGACGGTTGTCCTCCTGGTCCTCGACGAAGGCCTCAAGCGACTGGCGCGAGCGCTGCAGCGTCTCGTCGAGCTCACGCTTGATCCAGAGCAACGAGTCTGAGGCGACGGTGTTCAACCCGACTCTCCGCGCGCGACCTAGCCGCCGTGTCCCGCGCAGCGCTGCTCCACCCGGCTCACGCGCGCTCCGCGCGCATGGTCATGGTGTTGGCGCCGACTTGGCCAGGCAACTTGAAGCCCGACACCGATTTGCGCAGTTCGGTCGCCAGCGTCGCCAGCTTGCCGATGTTCTGCGCCGTGGCGTTGGTGCCGGCGGCGGTCTGGGTGGTGAGCTCTTGGATGGTGTTCATGGTGCGCGAGACCTCGCCGGCCTGGACCGCCTGTTGGCGGGCGGCGGCGGAGATCGATTGGATGAGCGTCGCGATGTGGTTCGACACCTTCTCGATCTCGTCCAGTGCCGAACCCGCGTTCTCGGCCAGCTGGGCTCCGCCCACCACACCCGCGGTCGACTGCTCCATCGAGGCGACCGCTTCGTTGGTGTCGCTTTGAATGGTCTTCACCAGCGCTTCGATCTGCTTGGTCGCGTTGGCGGAGCGTTCGGCGAGTCGTTGGACTTCGTCCGCGACCACCGCGAAGCCGCGGCCTGCCTCGCCGGCCATCGACGCCTGGATCGCGGCGTTGAGCGCGAGGATGTTGGTCTGTTCAGCGATGTCGTTGATCAGTTCGACGATGTTGCCGATCTCCTGCGAGGACTCGCCGAGGCGCTTGATGCGTTTCGCGGTCTCCTGGATGTTCTCGCGGATGCCGTTCATGCCATCGATGGTGCGGCGCACTGCGACGCCACCCTTGTTGGCGATCTCCACCGACTGCTGGGCGACCTTGGCCGAGCGTTCAGCGTTGGCTGACACCTGTTCGATCGAGGTGGCCATCTGTTGGATCTGTTGGTTGGCGGTGACGATCTGCTTGGACTGCGTGTTCGAGGCGTCCAGCAGTTGCGAGGTGGTCTGCTGCGTCTGACGGACGTTGGCGTCGACCTGCAGCGCGGTGTCGGAGATCGTGACCACCAGGTCACGCAGCGCTTCGATGGCGAAGTTGATCGAGTCAGCGATCGCGCCGGTGATGTCCTCGGTCACCGTCGCCTGCACGGTCAAGTCGCCGTCGGCCAGCGAGCCGAGCTCGTCCAGGAGTCGCAAGATCGCCTCCTGGTTCCGCTCTTGCTGCTGCGCCTGCAGCTCTGCGGCACGCCGCGTGTCCGACGACAACGTGAACACGTAGAACAGGCCGATCAGGATGATCACGCCGAACGCCAGCAGCCCCAGTCCGACGCCGGCGCTGATGACGCGGCCCGCGCTGGAACGCTTGAACGCCACCTGGGCATCGCGCGAGTTCTGCAGCAGCGCCGCGGCCGAAGCCGACACGGTCTGGTTGGCGTTGTGCGCCGAGACCAGGGTCGCCTGCATCGAGGTCAGCGTGGTCAACGCGCCGTTCAGCTTCGGGAACAGCTCGTTGGCCGAGTTGCGCATCTCGCGCGCCTGCGGATCGGTGATCGGCTGCTGACCGATGCCGAACTCGGGGTCGCCGTCGTACAACGAGCGCATCATCCGGCCGAAGTAGGCGGTGTCGCCGGGCAGCCGCTGGCCGGCACCGACCACGTCGCCCGCACCGGTCGTCAACGCGACCACGTCGCGCTGGATACGCTGGCCATAGGAGGATTGCAGACCGAGGTGGTGGACCAGGCGCAGGTTGCCGCCAGTGCGCGAGACCGCGTCGGAGATGTCGGCCAAACGCTGCAGGATCTGCGGCATTGAGTCGACCACCAGCGCGCCCTGCTCGCGAGCCACCGTCAGCGGGTCGCGGGCGTCGAGCACGACCTTCACCGCCGGCCTGACCTTCTCCCACTCGGCGCCGAGCTCATTGACGCGCTGCAGCGTCTCGCCGCTCGAGCTGGTGCGCACGTCGCGCAGGATCTGCTCGAAACGATCGCGGGCAGTGGCGAGCGTGTTGAAGGCATCGCGGTTGCCGACCGTCGCAGCCGATGCCGATTGAGCGATGGTCTGGGAGAGCATGCCCTGTTCGGCGAAGCGTTCCGAGGTCTCAGAGTCGCTTACCGCGAAGCGGCCGGCGAACACCATCGCCAGTGCACCGGCGAGGATGAAGCCGCCACCGGCTATCAGCAGCGCGACGATGACGAACGTCGATCGGGCAGAGGTCTTGGCCATGGCGATACCCTTCCTTCAGGAACCGTGGGCAGCGGCGCTCATTCAGCCGCCTGCAGGAAAACCGGGGACTCGACCAACCGATGAAGGTCGAGGACAGCCCAACGCTCATCGGCGCGCCCGTAGGCGCCCGACACGAACGGGGCGATGGGACCGAGCGCGACGGAGTTCGCAGAAACACCCTCGTCGCTGGTGAAGCGGCGGAAGCCGCGGACCTCGTCGACCACGAGGCCGGTTGGTGCGTCGCGGTGGTTCACCACCACTACGCGTGTGGCGCGACCGAGCGCGGTCTCCTCGCCGCCGAGGAATTGCGCCAAGTCGACGATCGGCAGCAACGAGCCGCGCACGTTGGCGAGCCCGCGCAACCAACGCTTGGCGCCAGGGATGCGCGTGATCGCCGCCGGGTAGTTCAGCACTTCCTTGACCTGGTCGCGTGACGAGACGAGCAGCGTGTCACGCATGCGATAGCCCACGCCGACCCACTCGGCCTGCACCGCAGCAGTGGAACGACCGGCAGCGGCCGCGCGGCAGCGTCCTTCGAGCTCCGCGAGGAGCTCGAAGGGTTGGCCAGCGAGCGAGCGCAGCGAGACCGCAGACATGCATCAGCTCCCGAGCGCCTTCTTGACGCGCTCGACCAATACCTGCTCGGTGACCGGCTTCACCAGGTAATCGATCGCGCCCTGGCGCTTGCCCCAGACGCGGTCGGTCTCCTGATCCTTGGTCGTGACGATCACGACCGGGATGTGCGCGGTGTCCGCATCCTTGGTCAGCTGGCGCGTGGCCTGGAAGCCGCTCATGCCAGGCATGACGACATCCATGACGATGACGTCCGGCTTCTCGGCGTTGGCCACCTTCAGGCCTTCCTCGCCGTTCGGCGCGGTGGTGACGGTGAACCCCGCCTTCTCGAGCCAGGTCTTCATCACGTGCACTTCCGTCGGCGAGTCATCGATAATCAGTACGTTCGGCATAGCGTTCCCTCCAAGCGGAGTTCGTTCGAGCCCGCGTTCAAGCGGGCTTCTTGACGTGGTTGTGGAGGGCCCCGAGCAGCTCGTCCTTGGTGAACGGCTTGGTCAGGTACTGCTCGGAACCGACGATGCGGCCACGCGCGCGGTCGAACAGGCCGTCCTTGCTCGACAGCATAATCACCGGCGTGCTCTTGAAGACCGCGTTGTGCTTGATCAGCGCGCAGGTCTGATAGCCGTCGAGGCGCGGCATCATGATGTCGACGAAGATGATGTCCGGTCGGTGGTCCGCAATCTTCGACAGCGCTTCGAAGCCGTCGACCGCGGTCAGCACCTCGCAGCCCTCCTTCTTCAGAAGGGTCTCCGCGGTCTTGCGGATGGTCTTGCTGTCATCGATGACCAGGACCTTGAGGCCCTGCAGGATCGCCGCTTGCGTGTCAGTCGCCACGAACGGAACCTCCAGCGCCTCGACCGATGACTTCAGATTTGTGCATGCCTGCCTGCGACACCGCGTTGCGACACGGCGTGCGCGGATCGCTGGGTTCGCGCATCCGTGCAAGGACTCGGCAACGCCGCGCCGGATGCCGCGGCTAAGTTACCGCCCACCCGACCCCGGGTGCCAGTCGACGCATCCAAAGCAGGACGCGCGGCCCCCTTCGTCCACAGCAGTTCGACTTGTAACACACTAGTCAGCCATAATCCATTGAAGTAACTAAGGATTTACCTGCTTACTCCGATGCACGCCGAGACCCTGCCCATCGTCCCCCGGCTCGCGACCGCCTTGCGCGGCCCGCTGCTAGATATCGAGTCGCGCTTCCTCAGGGCACAGCCTCGGATCGAGGAGTTCTTCCGCCGGCAGTGGCGCGCCACGCCGCCGCCGTTCTACGCATCGGTCGACCTGCGCAACGCCGGGTTCAAGGTCGCGCCGGTCGACACCAACCTCTTCCCCGCCGGTTTCAACAACCTCAACCCAGCATTCCGCCCGATGGGTGTGCAAGCAGTGCAAGCCGGGCTCGAGCGGAGTTGCCCGACCGCGAGCCGCGTGCTCGTGGTCCCCGAGAACCACACCCGGAATCCTTGGTACTTCGAATCGATCGCTGCGCTGCAGGAGATGATTCGCATCGCGGGCTACGAGGTGCGTCTCGGCAGTCTTGCGCTCGCTCCAGGCGAACGCGCTGGCTACGACACGCCCTCCGGCTGGCGCATCGAGCTCGAGGGCTTGGCGCGTGATGGCGACCGCGTCGGGCTCGCCGACTTCCGGCCTTGCGCGATCGTGCTCAACAACGACCTTTCCGGCGGGCGCCCGCCGATCCTCGAGGGCCTGCAGCAACCGTTGCTGCCGCCGCTTGCGCTCGGTTGGAGCGACCGGCGCAAGAGCGATCACTTCCGCCTCTACAAGGATGTCGCGCGCGAGTTCGGTGCTGAGCTCGATCTCGATCCATGGTTCGTGGACCCCCTGTTCCGTGAGTGCGGTGAGGTCGACTTCATGAAGCGCGGCGGCGAAGAATGCCTGGCGTCGAACGTCGAGGTGCTGCTATTGGCGTTGCGCAAGAAGTACGCCGAGCTCGGCATCCAGCGTGAGCCGTTCGTGATCGTGAAGGCCGATGCCGGCACCTATGGCATGGGCGTCATGAGCGTCTCGAGCGTCGACGAGGTGCGCACGCTGAATCGGAACGAACGCAAGAAGATGGCGGCGAGCAAGGAAGGGCTCGCGGTCAGCCGCGTGATCATCCAGGAGGGCGTGCCCTCGATGGAGACCTTCGGCGCCGATTCCGCTGTGGCCGAGCCGGTGGTCTACATGATCGACCGCTTCGTGGTCGGTGGTTTCTACCGTGTGCACAGCGCACGCAGCCCGCAGGAAAACCTCAACGCGCCAGGCGCAAGGTTCGAGCCGCTGGCGTTCGCAGAGCCCTGCAACGCGCCGGATCTGACCGCCGATCCCGACTGTGGCGCCAACCGCTTCTACGCCTACGGCGTGGTCGCGCGCCTCGCCTTGGTCGCGGCGGCCCGCGAGCTGGCGCGCGTGTCGCCCGTTGGCGCCGAGGGCGGCTGACGATGCCGCGGCTCGGCGTGGTGATGGACCCGATCGCGGCCATCACCCCGAAGAAGGACACGACGCTGGCGCTGCTGCTGGCCGCGCAACGCCGCGGCTGGACGCTCGAGTACATGGAGCTCGCCGACCTCTACTTGCTGGACGGACGCGCGTGCGCCAGGCGCCGCGAGCTGCGCGTCGATGACCGGGCGCACGATTGGTGGACCTTCGGCGCCTCGCATGACGGTCCGCTGGCGGACCTCGACGTGGTGCTCATGCGCAAGGACCCACCGGTCGATGCCGAGTACGTGTACGCGACTCAACTGCTGGATCTTGCCGAACGCGATGGCACGCTGGTCATCAACCGACCGGGCAGTCTGCGCGACTGCAACGAGAAGCTGTTCGCTCAATGGTTCCCCGCGCTGTGCCCGCCGACGCTGGTCAGCCGCGATCTCGTCCGGCTGCGCGGCTTCGTCGCGGCGCAGGGCCAGGCGGTGGTCAAGCCGCTCGACGCGATGGGCGGCAGCGGCGTGTTCGTGCTCGGCGCCGACGACCCCAACACCGGCAGCGTGCTCGAGTCGCTGACCGGCCGTGGCCAGCGCCAGATCATGGCGCAGCGCTACCTGCCCGAGATCAGCGACGGCGACAAGCGCGTGTTGATGATCGACGGCGAACCGGTGCCATACGCACTGGCGCGCGTTCCAGCGCCAGGCGAGTCGCGCGGCAACCTTGCCGCCGGTGGGCGCGGCGAGGGACGGCCGCTCGATGCGCACGATCGTGCGATCGCCGCCGCGGTCGGGCCTGAGCTCAAGCGCCGTGGCCTGTTGCTGGTCGGCCTCGACGTGATCGGCGACCGCCTCACGGAGATCAACGTCACCAGTCCGACCTGCGCGCGCGAGCTCGATGCGCAATTTGGCCTCGACATCGGCGGCCTGGTGATCGACGCCATCGCCGCCCGCCTCGCCGAGCGTCGTGGCCACCCGACGAGGTCGGGCGCGTGAGGCTGGCGATGCTGCCCGCGCCTGCTGCCGGTGTGGACGAACGCCTGCCGGCGACCGTCGCCTTCGCGTTGTTGCTGCATCTCACTGTGATCCTCGGCGTGCGCTTCGTGCCGGAGGACGGACCGACGCACGACGCTGCTGCGGTCGAGGTCACGCAGGTGCGCGAGCAATCGGTGACCGCACCGGACGATGCCCGCTACCTGGCACCGAGCGCGAGCCGCGGCGGCGGCAACACCGAGGCTCAGGAGCGGCCACGCGCGCCGCTGGCGACCGCGGCACCGCTCGATCTGCCCGGGCTCGATGCCGGCGACGAATGGCTGACGGCAACGCCGGGGACGGCCACGACCGAATCACCCGACGCGCTGACCGCGCCAGACCCGCACCAGCAACTGCTGCATCGCGCCGTCACCACCGCGCGTTCGAGCCACGAGCTGTCGACTGCGGCACGACCGGTGTCCGGTGTCGATGCGCCGCGGCTGGTCATCTCGCACCTGATGACGGTCACCGCCGACAGCGTCGATCCGGTCAGCGAGATAAACCAGAGCGCGTTGGCCTCATCGGCCAGGCTGCGCGAGCGCTTCGTCGCCGTCGATGCGCGCGAGTCGCGCTACGCGCTCTACCTCGAGCAGTGGCGCCGGCGCGTCGAGCGGGTGGGCAACGCCGAGTACCCGGCCGAGGCACGCAGCCGCAGGCTCAGCGGCCGCCTGGTGCTGGAGATCGTGCTCAACGCCGACGGCACGATCCGCCAGCTGGCGACGCGGCGCAGCTCGCAGCATTTGCTGCTCGACGAGGCGGCGTGGCGCGCGGTGCGGCATGCCGCGCCGTTCGCGCCGTTCCCAGCGACACTGCGCGCCGAGACCGACGTGCTGCGCTTTCTCTACGAATGGCGCTACGAGTCGGGCGTGGTCTCGGCGACGATGCGCTCGGCCCAAGCGGGTTAGCCAAGGCCGGCTAGCTTGGGCACGCACGCGACTTGAGGCGCCGCGGACACGGGCGGATACTGCGCCCATGCCGACTGCCGACAGCTCGCGCTTCCTGAGCGATCAGCTCCTGATCGCGATGCCCAACATGGTCGACCCGCACTTCGATCACGCGGTCACCTACATCTGCGAGCACAGCGCCGAAGGCGCGCTCGGCATCGTGATCAACCGCCCGCTCGGCCTGCAGCTCGGCGCGGTGCTCGCCCAGCTCGACCTCAGCTGCGACGACCCGGCGACGCGCGCGTGCACCGTCTACTCCGGCGGACCGGTCCTGCCCGAGCGCGGCTTCGTGCTGCACGACAGCGGCTCGAAGTGGGACTCGACCCTGCGTGTCAACGACCGCTTCTCCGTCACCACCTCGCGCGACGTGCTGGTCGCGATCGCCGCGGGCAAGGGACCGCGCCAGTCGCTGGTCGCGCTCGGCTACGCCGGCTGGAGCGCGGGCCAGCTCGAGGCCGAGCTTGCCGACAACGCCTGGCTGTCGGCGCCTGCCGACCCTCAGTTGGTGTTCGATGCGCCGCCCGACCGGCGTTGGGACCGCGCTGCGCGCTCGATCGGCGCTGACCCTGCGCGCCTATCCGGCGCCGCCGGTCACGCCTGAGGATGGCCGCGACCGGATTCACGGTGCTCGGTTTCGACTACGGTCGGCGGCGCATCGGCGTCGCTGTCGGCCAGCACATCACCCGCAGCGCATCCCCGGTCGCCGCCGTGGCGGCGCGCAGCGACGGCCCGGACTGGTCGCGGCTCGATGCCCTGGTCGCCGAATGGCGTCCGGCCGAGCTCGTCGTCGGGCTGCCGTATAATGCCGACGGCACGCCGCACGACCTCACCCGCGAGGCCGAAGCCTTCGCCCGCACGCTCGCCGAGCGCACTGGGCTCGCGGTCCACACGGTCGACGAGCGGCTCTCCTCGGTCGAGGCCGAGCGCGCGCTGCGCGAGCGCCGCGCCGAGGGGCGCCGCCGGGTCGCGAAGGGTGACATCGATGCGGCCGCGGCCTGCGTGATCTTGGAGTCCTGGTTGAACCGCTGAACGTGAGGCGCCGAGGATGGGTCGAGTGGTCGGGCCAGGTGGGAGCGACGCGCTGCAACTCGATGCGGCAGGGACGCTCCGCCATCTGCTGACGCTCGACGGGCTGCCGCGACCGCTGATCGAAGGTCTGCTGCTGCGCGCCGCCGCCTTCGCCGCCGCCCCCGCGGCACGCCATGCCACGCTCGCCGGCCACACGGTCGCCAGCCTGTTCTTCGAACCCTCAACCCGCACCCGCGCCTCGTTCGAGCTCGCCGCCCAGCGGCTGGGCGCGGCCACCCTCAACCTCGAGGCCGACCGCTCCTCAGCCGTGAAGGGCGAGACGCTCGAGGACACACTGCTCAACCTGCAATCGATGGGCGTGGACGCCTTCGTCGTGCGCCACGCCGAACCCGGCGTGCATGCGCGTCTGGCGCGCGTCGCGCGGCCGGGCGTCGCAATCGTCAATGCCGGCGAGGCCAACCTTTCGCACCCGACCCAGGGGCTGCTCGACGCGCTGACGATCCGCGCCCACCAGGGCGAGGACTTCGGTCGGCTGACCGTCGCAATCTGTGGCGACATCCTGCACTCGCGCGTCGCCGCCTCTGCCGCCACGATACTGACCACGCTCGGCGTGGGCGAGCTGCGCTTCGTCGCGCCACCCGAGTTCCTGCCACCGGCCGCGCACGCGCACCGCAACTTCAACGATGTCGATGCCGGCGTCGCCGACTGTGACGTGATCATGATGCTGCGCATCCAGCGCGAGCGGATCGGCTCGGCCAAAGTGCCGGACGATGCCGAGTACCACCGCCGCTACGGCCTGACCGCCGCGCGCCTCGCGCGCGCCAAGCCGAACTGCATCGTGATGCACCCTGGCCCGGTGAACCGTGGCGTCGAGCTCGCCTCCGAAGTGATGGATGGGCCGCGCAGCGTGATCCTCGAGCAGGTCGCGAACGGCGTCGCGGTGCGGATGGCGGTGCTCGACGCGTTGCTGGCGAGCTGAGGCGGGACGCACGATGGCCTACAGCGCCGACAAGTCCCACCGCGGCACGATCTTCGTCGAGGACGCCGAGGTGCTCGAGCACCAGGCGCATCCCGGGGCGCAGGACGTGTTCCGCCTGCGCGCGCCCGCGACCGCCGCCC
>JANNEA010000114.1:0-21569 GCA_031388175.1 Gammaproteobacteria bacterium | reverse complement strand
CATGGCAACCCCGTCCAAGTGCCTCCCGGGCCGGCGGGCACTGTCCGCATCTATGGTCCTCGGGGTTTCCTCGGTCTTGGCGAGCGGGATCTGGCCGGCGTTCTTGCGCCCAAGCGCCTAATCCGCAACGGAATTTTCCTTGTGGCAGCCCAAGGCCGCCATTAGAATACGCGCCTTCCAAAACGACCCTAGTCCCAAAGAAAGCACAACGACGCACATCGAATCGGAGCATCCATGCCTCTCACGACGCAAGCCAAGCAAGAGATCATCACCAAGTTCGGCGCCAAGCCGACCGACACCGGCTCGCCCGAGGTCCAGGTCGCGCTCCTCTCCGCTCGCATCAACGAGCTGACCGGGCACTTCACGACCCACAAGAAGGACCACCACTCGCGCCAGGGCTTGCTCCGCATGGTCAACGAGCGTCGGCAGATGCTCGACTATCTGCGCCACAAAGACAGCGAGCGCTACCAGTCTCTCATCGAGAAACTGGGGCTGCGCAAGTGAAGGCCGTCACCAAGGCTTTCCAGTTCGGCGAACACCAGGTCATCCTCGAGACGGGCGAAATCGCCCGCCAGGCTGACGGCGCCGTCATGGTCAAGATGGGCGACACGCACGTGCTGGTCACGGCCGTGTGCCGCAAGAAGGACGATCCGACCAAGGACTTCTTCCCGCTCACCGTCGAGTACCAGGAGAAGTTCTTCGCCGGTGGCCGCATCCCCGGCGGCTTCTTCCGCCGCGAAGGCCGGCCCACGGAGAAAGAGACGCTCACCTGCCGCTTGACCGACCGACCGATCCGTCCGTTGTGGCCGGAAGAATTCCGTCGCGAAGTGCAGATCATCGCCTCGGTGCTGTCGATCAACCCTGAGATCGATCCGGACATCCCGGCGATGCTCGGCGCCTCGGCCGCGCTCGCAATCTCCGGCATGCCGTTCCAGGGCCCGATCGGCGCAGTGCGCATCGGCTACCTCGAGGGCAAGTACGTCCTCAACCCGACCACCACCCAGCTCAAGACCTCGCAGCTCAACCTCGTCGTCGCCGGCACAGCCAAGGGCGTGATGATGGTGGAGTCGGAGGCCCTCGGCCTGTCCGAGGAAGTGATGTTGGGCGCGGTGCTGTTCGGTCATGAGCAGATGCAGGTCGCGATCAAGGCGATCAACGAGCTCAAGGCCGAGTGCGGCAGGCCGCCGATGGAATGGACCCCGGCGCCGAAGGGCGAGGGCGTGGATGCGGCGATTGCCGCCGAGTTCACCAAGCCGGTCACCGCGGCCTTCCTGATCCAGGAGAAGCAGGCCCGCCAGCAGCAGCTCGCGGCGCTCAAGAAGCAGGCGATCGACAAGTTCGCCACCGGCGACGCGGCCAAGTTCACCGCCATCGACGTCGGCACCGCCTACAGCAACCTCGAGTACACGACCCTGCGGGGCCAGGTGCTCTCCGGCCAGAAGCGCATCGACGGCCGCGACAACAAGACAGTGCGTCCGATCACGATCAAGTGCGGCGTGCTGCCGCGCGCCCACGGCTCGGTGCTGTTCACTCGCGGCGAGACCCAGGCGATCGTGGCCACCACGCTCGGCACCGGCCGCGACTCGCAGATCGTCGACGACCCGGTCGCCGGCGAGTGGCGCGATCCGTTCATGTTCAATTACAACTTCCCGCCGTTCAGCGTCGGCGAGACCGGCCGCGTCGGTTCACCGAAGCGGCGCGAGATCGGCCACGGCCGCCTGGCCAAGCGCGCGGTGCAGGCCGTGATGCCGGACATGACGGCCTATCCGTACGTGATCCGCGTGGTCTCGGAGATCACCGAGTCCAACGGCAGCTCGTCGATGGCCTCGGTCTGTGGTTCCTCGCTGGCCCTGATGGACGCGGGCGTGCCGATCAAGGCGGCGGTCGCCGGCGTGGCGATGGGCCTGATCAAGGAAGGCGACAAGTACGCCGTGCTGACCGACATCCTGGGCGACGAGGATCACCTCGGCGACATGGACTTCAAGGTCGCCGGCACCAAGGACGGCATCACTGCCCTGCAGATGGACATCAAGATCGACAGCATCAACGCTGAGATCATGAAGGCCGCGCTGGCGCAGGCGAAGGAAGGCCGACTGCACATCCTGGCCGAGATGAACAAGGTGCTGGCCACGCCGCGCGCCGAGATGAGCGACTACGCGCCGCGCATCATCATCATCAAGATCGACACCGACAAGATCCGCGACGTCATCGGCAAGGGCGGCGTCACGGTGCGCGCGATCCAGGAGGAGACCGGCACCACGATCGAGATCGAGGACGACGGCACCATCAAGATCGCCTCGGTCGACCGCGAGATGGGCGAGGCCGCGCGCAAGCGCATCGAGCAGATCACCGCCGACGTCGAAGTCGGCGCGATCTACGAGGGCCGCGTCGCCAAGCTGATGGATTTCGGTGCCTTCGTCACGATCATGCCGGGCCGCGACGGCCTGGTGCACATCTCGCAGATCAGCCACGAGCGCGTTGAGCGCGTGTCGGACGTGCTGGCTGAGGGGGCGATGGTCAAGGTGAAGGTGCTCGAGGTCGACAAGCAGGGCCGCGTGCGCCTGAGCATGAAGGCATTGCTCGAGGGTGGCGTGCAGTAGGCCTGCCGCAGCCTCTGCATCCAGATCAGAAGGGCCCGCGAGGGCCCTTCTTCATTCCTGGACGGTCAAGCTTCGATGATCGTGGTCACCAGGCGGACCTTGGCGTTGAGCGAGCTCGAGATCAGGCAGCCGTGCTCAGCCTTCTCGAGCAGCAGCTGCGCCTTCGCCTGGTCCGTGCCAGGCGGCACGATGAGCGTGGCCTGCAGTTCGTAGTCGGTGAAGCGCGAGACGCGCTCGACGCGGTCCAGCGTGCCCTCGATGCCTGCGTCCAGGCTGCGCCAGTCGAGCTTGGCGCCTCGCGCCATCGCACGGAAGGTCAGGATGAAGCAGTCGGCGATCGCCGCGACCAGGAAGGTCTCCGGTGACCACTGGTCATCGCGACCGCCGAACTGCAGCGGTGGGCCGGAAGCGAGCGTGGGTAGCCCTGCGCTCGCGATCGCGACGTCGCCGGAGGGTCCGGCGCTCGCGCGCACCTGGTAGCGGTGAGGGTAGTCCTGCATGGTCGCGAGTATCGTCGGCCCGCGCGTAGCGCGGTATGACGCCGGTCAAGCGGAGGCGGCAGCGCCTTCGCGTTCGTCGTCCCAGGCCAGGGCCGACAGTCGCCAGCCGTCCGGCGTGCGCGTCAGGCGCATGACCTTCACGCCGCGGGTGGTGAAGGGTTCGCCGTCGAGCACCCCGGACTTGGTGTAGACGCAGACCCGCTCGGCGGTGTCGCCGTGGAGCTCGGTGTTGGTCTCGAGCTCGTGCTCGCGGAAGCCGGTGAGCGTGCCATCGCTGAGGATCGTCGCGCGCGTAGCGATGAAGCGCTCGAGCGTGTAGACCTCGGGGCCCGCGTCGGTGTTCTTGATGATCGTGCTGCCGGGCACGAACAGGTCATGGACCCGGTCGAGGTTCGGCGTGGCGCCGTCGGCGTTGGTGAACAGCTCGAAGAACGCCGTGACCAGCGCGTCGATCGCGGCCTGGTCAGCGGAAGCGGGCAGCCCGCTTACTCCTTTGTCTGGATCATGTCGGGCGTGGCAGGCGGGTCCTCGCCACGCGCAGCCGCCTTCTTCGCGGCCTTCTCTTCCTTCTTCTTCTGCTTGGCCAGCTCGCGCTGGCGCTTCTGGAACGAGTAGTTGGGCTTCGCCATCTGGGGTCAGTTCTCCTCGAAGTGTTGGCGCAATCTTCGCACAAGTTTGCCGGATTGCTTGTCGTATTCCTGGTTGCGGGTGGCGATGAGGATCCAGCCGATGCGCGTGACGCCGCGCGCCTTCAGGTTCTCGGCCAGCAGGTCAACGACCTCGGCGCCGTAGCCCTGGCCGCGGAACGCGGAATCCACCCACCAGCCCGGCTTCACGCCGTCCCCCCCGGCCGCCTCCGCCAGCGCCACCAGCGCACCCGAGGCGGTGTCGAAGAACGCGAACAGACCCGCCGGGTCGTAGCTGCGCCAGGCGCGGCTCGGGCCCTCGTCGTTCAGGTGGATCGGCAGCGACAGGCGCTCTTCGATCACCGCCAACTGGGCGGGGGAGAGCGCGTCCTTGTTGAACATCGCGAGGCGCATGCAGCAAGCCTACGCTAGGGCAATGCCTTGGTCATGAATACGCTGTGCGGGTCCAGGCGATAGTCGGCGAAGGGTGGGCAAGGCGTGAAGCCGAACGCGGCATACAGCCGTCGCGCCGGATCGAAGTAGGGCTGTGCGCCCGTCTCCAGGCTGAGGCGTTCGTAGCCGCGCCGCGCCGCCTCCGCGAGGAGGTGCTCGAGCATCAACCGGCCCACGCCGCGCCGCAGGTAGGGCTGCGTGGTGCGCATGGATTTGATCTCACCATGGCGCGCGTCGAGCTGCTTGATCGCGCCACAGCCGGCGAGTGCCGCGCCATCCCAGGCGCTCCAGAAGCTGATGTCCGGGCGGCGCAACTCGTCAATGTCCAGCACATGACAGCTCTCGGGCGGCGACACCTCGCGCATCACGCGGTGGTGCTCCGTAAGCAGGGCGATCACCGCGGGATGGCGGAGGTCGTCGAGGCGAATCTGCATCGGTGCAATCATGCCTGCGGCCTCGCTCACCCTTGCGGGCGCGCCGCAAGCCACGCCTCGAACTTCCCAACCGAATCACAAAACGCCGCCTGCAACTGCGCCTCGTGCTGCACGGCCTTGGAATACATGTAGGCACCGCTTGTCGTGCCGCGGAACTCCAGCGCTGGTGTGCGGCCGCCGAGCATCACGGGCTCCACCGTGAACACGAAAGACGCCGTGACCGTGCCTTTCAATGCCAGTCCCTTGGCCTGCTTCGATTCGACCCAAGCCTCGCGCAGCGTGATGTCGGCGACCACGAGGTCGGGTGCCTGTGCTGTGGCGAGTGCCCGCGCCACGCGCCGCGCGAGCGCGATCTCCAACGGCGCGTTCGGGTCCTGGAACAGGGGGATGGGGTCGAGCTTGTTGAAGTCGTGCATCGCGCCCACGCGCGCGGGCACGGCTCGAGCGTCGGTGATCTTGCGCAATCGCGTGGACGAGGCGTTGCTGGTGAGGCGCCCGTCGTCTGCAGACGCGGACGTCGTACAGGCTTCGGTCGAGAGGCGCAGCACCGCGGGCACATCGTTCAGCGGGTCCGCGACATGCTCGCGGTAGGCGTCCACGCAACCCGTGGCAAGCAACGCGACGAACCCGACGCCTGCGATGCGCCTCATCTCATCCACCGAGATACGGGTCGAGGAACGCGGGCACGCGCTCTTCGGTCCACACCCGCATGCCGCCCATGCCCAAACTACTCACGAACCCCGTATGCCCGCCATGCGCGGCCAGTTCGAATCGAGTGGAGGCTGAGAGCTCAGCCGCCTCGGGCACCACGCCCGGGCTCATGAACGGATCGTCGGCGGCGTGCACGATCAAGGTCGGCGTGCGGATGCCGGGCAGGAACTGCCGGCTCGAGCAGCGCGTGTAGTAGTCCTTCGCGTCGCTGTAGCCGTGCAAGGGTGCCGTGAACGCGTCGTCGAACTGGGTGAAGGTGCTCATGTGGTCGTAGGGCGGTGGGTCGAAGCCCACGACACCGGCCGCGACCTTGCGCCGCACCGAGTTCTTGAGCCGCCGCATCAGACGGTACTGGTAGACCTTGGCGAAGCCGGTGTCGATCGCCGTGGCGCACTCGCCGAGGTCGAAGGGCACCGAGATCGCGACCGCGGCCTTCAAGTGCGTCGTGTCGCCGGTCTCGCCCAGCCACTTGAGCAGGGCGTTGCCACCGAGCGAGAACCCCACCGCCGCCATGGGTACGCCAGGCTCGCGGGCGCGCACGAGGTCGAAGAACACCGGCAGGTGTGCGGTGTCGCCGGAGTGATAGGCGCGGGGCAGACGGTTGGGGACGCCGGAGCAGCCACGGAAATGCAGCAGCACCGCGCGCCAGCCGGCCGCGTGCAAGGCATGCAACATCCCGGACGCGTAGGGGCTGCCAATGTTGCCTTCCAGACCGTGGAGCACCACCACCACTGGGCCTTCGGCGCGCGGCGTCCAGTCGGCGTGGACGAAGTCGCCGTCGGGGAGCTCCACCGTCTCACGGTGGAGCTCCAGACGAATAGGGTGGCGGAAGGTGTTTGGGACGATGGTCTGCACATGGCGGTTGCGCAGCCACCACGGCGGATTGAACGCGGCGCGGGCGATCATTTCGCGGCGGTCGCCACGCGGGTGCGCACCAGATCATCCACCACGCTGGGGTCGGCGAGCGTGGTGATGTCACCCAGGTTGCTCACATCGCCTTCCGCGATCTTGCGCAGGATCCGCCGCATGATCTTGCCAGAACGGGTCTTGGGCAGGCCCGGCGCCCACTGGATCGCTTCAGGGGTCGCAATCGGACCGATGGTCGCGCGCACCATCGCCACCAGTTCCTTCTTGAGGGCGTCATCGGCCTTCGTTCCGACCTTGAGCGTCACGAACGCGTAGAGGCCCTCGCCTTTGATGTCGTGCGGCACGCCCACCACCGCGGCCTCGGCCACCGCGGCATGTTCCACCAGCGCGCTCTCGACCTCGGCTGAACCGATGCGATGGCCCGAGACCTTGATTACATCGTCCATGCGGCCGGTGATCCAGTAGTAGCCATCGGCATCGCGCCGCGCGCCATCGCCGGTGAAGTAGTAGCCCGGGAACGCGGTGAAGTAGGTGGTCTTGAAGCGCTCGTGGTCGCCGTAGACGGTGCGGGTCTGTGCCGGCCAAGCCTGCTTGATTACTAGCGCGCCTTCGCAGGCCCCGCTCAGCTCCTTGCCCTGGGCATCCAGGATCGCGGGCTCGACACCGAAGAACGGCAGCGTGGCGGAGCCGGGTTTGAGCGCCGTGGCGCCAGGCAAGGGCGAGATCAATATCGAACCGGTCTCGGTCTGCCACCAGGTGTCTACTATCGGGCAGCGGCTGTCGCCGACCACGCGGTGGTACCACTCCCAGGCTTCGGGGTTGATGGGCTCACCCACGGTGCCGATCAGGCGCAGCGACTTCCGCGAGGTCTTCTTCACCGGCGCCTCGCCGTCGCGCATCAGGGCGCGGATCGCCGTGGGTGCCGTGTAGAAGATGTTCACCTGGTGCCGATCGATCACTTCCCAGAACCGTGACGCATCGGGATAACTGGGGACGCCTTCGAACATGAGCGTAGTCGCGCCGTTCGCGAGCGGGCCATACACGATGTAGGTGTGGCCGGTGATCCAACCCACATCGGCGGTGCACCAGTAGATATCGCCGTCGTGGTAGTCGAACACGAACTTGTGCGTCATCGCCGCCTGGAGCATGTAGCCCGCGGTCGTGTGCAGCGCGCCCTTCGGCTTGCCGGTGCTGCCTGAGGTGTAGAGGATGAACAGCGGATCCTCGGCGTCCATGTCCTCGGGTGGGCAGTCGGGCGAGGCGGTAGCGCAGGCGCTGTGCCAGTCCACATCGCGGCCCTCGACGCGCGATACCACGGCACCCGTGCGCTTGAGCACCAGCACGGTGTGCACGCGTGGGCACTTCGCGAGCGCCGAGTCCACGTTCGCCTTGAGCGCGATCTTCTTCCCGCCGCGCAGGCCTTCGTCGGCAGTCATCACCACGCGGCAGTCCGAATCGAGGATGCGGTCCTCGATGCTCTTCGGCGCAAAGCCGCCGAACACCACCGAGTGGATCGCGCCGATGCGGGCACAGGCCAGCATCGCGAACGCCGCCTCCGGCACCATCGGCATGTAGATGCAGACGCGGTCGCCCTTCTTGACGCCGCGGGCCTTGAGCGCGTTCGCCAGGCGCGACACCTGCTCGTGCAGCTCGCGGTAGGACACGCGGCACTGCTCGCGGGCGTCATCGCCCTCCCACAGGATCGCGACCTGCTCGGCGCGCGTGGCGAGGTGGCGGTCGATGCAGTTGACCGAGGCGTTGAGGCGGCCGCCTTCGAACCAGCGGATCCGTGGCTCGCGGTAGTCGCAGTCGCGGACCCGGTCCCAGCGCTTGGTCCAGGTCAGGAAGGCTTCTGCCTGCTCAGCCCAGAACCCGTCCGGGTCGTTGATCGATCGGGTGTACATAGCCTGGTACTTGGCCGCGTCGATCCAGGCCTTGGCAGCGAACGCGGGCGGGACGGGGTGGAGGGCGTGGTCGCTCATGACTCTTCTATAGCAGCAACGGTGAGGGCGCCGCGATACCGCGCGGGGTCATAGGCATGCCGCGCCCAGGCCAGCACCTCCGCCGCGGACGAGCGCGCGATGGCCGCGGGCGGGCCCTGGCGCAGAACGCCGAGCGCGCGGAACAGGTTGCGGCCGGGCGCGGCAGGGTCGAGCGTCGCGGCGCCCGCGCTCTTGGAGAGTTTGGCGCCGTTGGCATCCACTGCCACTGGGTGATGCAGGTGGCGCGGGGTCGGCAGACCCAGCAAGCGCTGCAGATGAAGTTGGCGCGGGGTTGAGAGCAACAGGTCGGCGCCACGCACCACATGGGTCACGCCCTGCAGGGCGTCATCCACGACCACGGCCAGCTGGTAAGCGTAGGGGCCGTCAGCACGCTTGATCACGAAGTCGCCGACCTCGCGCTCGATCGCCTGCTCGATCACGCCCTGCGCGACGTCCTCGAACGAATAGGGCTCGAGGTCGGTGCGCACGCGGATCGCATGCGCTTCGCGCCCGGCCGGCAGCCCCGCACGGCAGGTCCCCGGATACACCGGACCGTCCACGCCCTCGTTGGGAAGAGTCAGCGCACTGTCCGCAATCTCGCGGCGTGAGCACGCGCAGGCGTAGGTGTGGCCAGCGGCGGCCAGGCGTGCGAGCGCGGCGTCGTAGTGCTCGCGGCGTTCGCTTTGGCGCAACACGGCGCCGTCCCAGGTCAGGCCATGGGACTCGAGCGTCTTGAGGATGCTGCTCTCGGCACCGGCGATCATGCGCGGCGCGTCGAGGTCTTCGATGCGGACCAGCCAGCGGCCGTCATGGGCACGGGCGTCGAGAAAGCTGGCGAGTGCGGACGCGAGCGACCCCAGATGCAGCGGGCCGCTCGGGGTGGGCGCGAAGCGACCGGCGGCGTCAGCCACCCATCTGTTTCTCGCGGATCTCGTCGAGCGTCTTGCAGTCGATGCACTGCGTCGCGGTCGGGCGGGCCTCGAGGCGTTGCACGCCGATCTCGGCGCCGCAGTCCTCGCAGAAGCCGTACTCGTCCTTGGTGATGTTCACGATCGCTTCGTCGATCTTCTTGATCAGCTTGCGCTCGCGGTCGCGGGTGCGCAGCTCGAGCGAGAACTCGGATTCCTGCGTGGCGCGATCGTTCGGATCGGGGAAGTTCGCGGCTTCGTCCTGCATGTGGTGCACGGTGCGATCGACCTCTTCCATGAGGCTCTTCTTCCAGGCGAGCAGGATCTTGGTGAAGTGCTCGCGCTGCGGCTCGTTCATGTACGGCTCGTCCTTGCGCGTCTTGTACGGCTTCATGCCCGTAGGCAGGCCGACCGCGGTCGAGACGTTCACGCGCTTCGGCGCGGCAGCCGGTTTCACCGGCGGCTTGGCCATGGATTTCGGACCGGCCGGCATCATGCTGGCGACGGCGACCACGGTCTTGCCCTTGCCGGGCTTGGCGCCTGGCTTGGGCGGGAACGCCCGCAGGGCGTTGCCGTTCGCGGATTGCAGGGCCGCGGGCCGGGTGAACGGCTGCACCTTGGGCATCATCACGCGCACCGGGATGCGTGGCGGTGGCGGCACCGGCGGCCGGCGCGAGGCGCGCGCAGGCGCCTTGGCCATGGGCTTCACCGGTTTAGCCGCCTTCTTGGCCGCAGGCTTGCGGGCAGGCGCCTTGTGGGACTTCGGGACGGGCTTCTTCGCCGTTTTCTTCGCGGTCATCCGGGGGATCCTCGGGCAGGGGCCCGAATCGGGGGGTGCCTATATACCGGAAATGCTAGGGCAGCGCCACGGCAGTCGGGGCGGTCCAGCCGGGCTTGCGGTGTTCGGCCACGACCGCAGTGTGGATGCCACCGCGCACGTTGAACTTGGCGGTCAGGCGCATGAACTTGGGCGCAGTCGCGGCCACCAGGTGATCGAGGATCTGGTTGGTCACGTCCTCGTGGAACGCGCCAACGTCACGGAACGACCAGACGAAGAGCTTGAGCGACTTGAGCTCGACGCACTTGGCATCGGGCACGTACTCGAGGACGAGCGTGGCGAAATCGGGCTGACCGGTCTTCGGACACACGCATGTGAACTCGGGGATATCCATGCGGATGGTATAATCCCGGCCCTCGCGCGGATTCGGGAAAACCTCCAGTTCGGTGTTCGGACGGGTGGACATCTCCGCGCTCTCCGTTACGCTGCGTTACCTGGGCCACCATGTTGGCCGGCGTGGCTGATTTTACACAGGGTTCGGGTCCAGAACGCGATGCGTCTCAGCAAGATCAAGCTCGCCGGGTTCAAGTCGTTCGTCGACCCGACGACCATCATGCTGCCCGGCAACCTGATGGGCATCGTGGGCCCGAACGGCTGCGGCAAATCGAACGTGATTGACGCCGTGCGTTGGGTCATGGGCGAGCTGTCGGCGCAGAAGTTGCGCGGCGATTCGATGGCCGATGTGATCTTCAACGGCTCGAGCGCGCGCAAACCGGTGGGTCAGGCCGCGGTCGAGCTGGTGTTCGACAACAGTGACGGCAAGCTCGGTGGTCAGTACGCGAGCTACGCCGAGGTCTCGCTCAAGCGCATCGTCGCCCGCGACGGTTCCAGCAACTACTTCCTCAATGGCGTGCGCTGCAGGCGTCGCGACATCACCGACCTGTTCCTCGGCACCGGCCTCGGCAGCCGCTCCTACTCGATCATCGAGCAGGGGATGATCTCGCGCCTGATCGAGGCGCGGCCCGAAGACCTGCGCATGTTCCTTGAGGAGGCGGCCGGCATCTCCAAGTACAAGGAGCGTCGGCGCGAGACCGAGACCCGCATCCAGAATGCGCGCGAGAACATCGCGCGGCTCAATGACCTGCGCGGCGAGCTCGAGAAGAACATCGAGCTGCTCAAGCGCCAGGCGCGTGCCGCCGAACGCTACCGCGAGCTCAAGGTCGAGGAGCGCCAGGCACGCGCCGAACTGTTGGCGCTGCGCTGGCGCGCGCTCGACACCGAGGTCGGCCAGGCCGATGGCGTGATCCGCGAGCATGAGACCGAGGTCGAGGCCCGGCTCGCGGGCTTGCGTGCCGTTGAATCCAAGATCGAGAAGGAACGGTCGGGGCACAGCGTGTCGGCCGATGCGCTGGCCGAAGTGCAAGCGCGCTTCTACGCCACCGGCAGCGAGATCGCGCGCCTCGAGCAGGCGATCCTGCATGCCAAGGAGACGCGCCTGCGCCAGGAGAAGGACCTCACCGAGACCGAAGCGTCAGCGCGCGATCTCGAAGGCCACATCAGTCGTGACCAGGCGGCGCTCGATGCTGCGGCCGCTGAACTTGCCGAGCTTGCGCCGCAGTTCGCGGACGCGGCCAAGGGCGAGGCCGACGCGACCCGCGGCCTGGCCGATGCCGAGCAGCGCCTGCAGGCCTGGCAGTCGGGCTGGGACGCGTTCGTCCGCGACGAAAGCGAATCCATCCAGAAGGCTCAGGTCGAGCGGGCGCGGATCGAGTACCTGGAGCAGCAGTTGGCGCAGGCCCTGACGCGCGCCGAACGGCTGGCGGGCGAGAAGGTGCAGTTGGCGCCGCTGGCCGGGCAGAGCCCGGCTGAACTCGAAGCCGCCGCGGCGGACGCCGCGCGCCGCCGCGATGCGGTCGAATCCGAAGCGGCCACCGTGGCCAACGAGATCAACACCAGCCGCGCGGCGGAGCAGCGGCTGTCGGATGCGGTGCACGAGACGCGCCGCGCGCTCGCCAACGCGCAAGGTCGCCTGAGCTCGCTCGAGGCGCTGCAGCAGTCGGCGCTCGGCAAGAGCCGCGAAGCAGTCAATTCATGGTTGGGTCAGCGCGGCTTGGGCGGCTTGTCGCGCTTGGCCGAGCGGCTCGAGGTCACCCCGGGTTGGGAGCGCGCGGTCGAGACCGTACTCGGCTTCCATCTCGAAGCGGTCTGCGTCGAGCAGCGCGATGCGCTCGGCGTGGACCTCGCCGGTCTCGAGCGCGGTTCGGTGACGCTGTTCGAAGCGCGTGCTGCCGGCACCGGTGATGGCGCCGGCACCGAGTCGCTGGCGCGCAAGCTCAAGGGCGTCGCCGGCATCGAGGCCTTGGTCGGTGATGTGTTCGCGGTCGACGACCTTGCGTCTGCACGCGCGCTGCGCGGTCGCCTGCGCGCCGGTCAGTCAGTGGTCACGCGCGATGGCGTGTGGATCGGCGCGAATTGGGTGCGCGTGAGCCGCGAGGACGATGGTCGCGCCGGCGTGCTGGCGCGCGAGCAGGAGATCAAGACGCTGAAGGGCGAGGACGAGTCCCTGCGCGGCCGTCTCGCCTCGAGCGAGAACGAACTGACCGCGACTCGCGAAGCGCTGCGCGCGCACGAGCAGCGTCGCAATGACCTGCAGGCGCGCAGCAACGCGGCGCACCGCGAAGCCGCCGCGGCCAGCGCCAAGCGCGAGGCCGAAGAGGTGCGCCAGGAGCAGGAGCAGAGCCGCATCGCCGCGATCGGACTCGAGCTCGCCGAGCTCGACGCCGGCCGCAGCGGCGTCGAGACGGATCTGAAGCTCGCGCGCGGCGTGCTGTCGCAGGCGCTCGATCTCGCCGCCAGTCACGCCGAGAAGCGCGTCGGTCTCACCAACGAACGCGACGCGTTGCGCGCGGCGCTCGACGCTGCCCGCGAACAGGCCCGCGCTTCGCGCGACCGCTCTCACGAACTGGCGCTGAAGGCCGAATCGCGCCGCTCGGTGCAGGGCTCGTTGGCCGCGAGCCTCGAACGCATGCGGGCTCAGGCGGGCCAGGCCAGCCAGCGCCGGGAGCAGCTCAAGCTCGCGCTCGACGGCAGCGTCGCGCCGCTCGAGCAGCAGAGCATCGAGCTCAAGGCCCAGCTCGAAGTGCGCCAGGCGATCGAGGCCGAGCTCGGCGGCGCGCGTCGCAAGGTCGAAGCGGCCGACGACGCGATGCGAGCGCTCGACGACGAGCGCCATGCCGCTGATCAAGTGGTCACCACGGCGCGCGATGCAGTGGCGGCGCTCAAGCTCGCCTCCACCGAGCAGCGGGTGCGTCGCCAGACCACGCGCGAGGCGCTGGCCGAGATGCAGGCCGAGCCCGAGACGCTGCTGGCTGCGCTGTCTTCAGAGGCGACGGTCGTCGACTGGGAGGAGAAGGTCAGCACGCTCGATGGCAGGATCGAGCGCCTCGGCGCCGTGAACCTGGCGGCGATCGAGCAGTTCGCGCAGGAGACCGAGCGCAAGGCCTACCTCGACATGCAGCACGCCGATCTGGCCGAAGCGCTGGACACGCTGGGTAACGCGATCAAGCGCATCGATCGCGAGACCCGCACCCGCTTCAAGGAGACCTTCGACCGGGTCAACAGCAGCCTGCAACAGGCTTTCCCGCGGTTGTTCGGCGGCGGTCATGCCTATCTGGAGATGACCGGCGAGGACCTGCTCGACGCCGGCGTCACCATCATGGCGCGGCCACCGGGCAAGCGGAACTCCACTATCCATCTGCTCTCGGGCGGTGAGAAGGCGCTGACCGCGATCGCGCTGGTGTTCGCGTTGTTCGAGCTCAACCCGGCGCCGTTCTGCATGCTCGACGAGGTTGATGCACCGCTCGACGACGTGAACGCGGGGCGCTTCTGCGAACTGGTCAAGATTATGTCCGAGCGGACCCAGTTCGTGTTCATCACCCACAACAAGATCACGATGGAGCTCGCGAACCAGCTCACCGGCGTCACCATGGCCGAGCCGGGCGTGTCGCGCCTGGTGTCGGTCGACGTCGATGAAGCGGTGCGGCTCGCGGCGATGTGACCCCGATGGGCGAGCTGCGCCTGATCCTGCTCCTCGCCGGTGCGCTGCTGGTCGGCGGCATCTGGTGGTGGAGCAGGCGTGGCAGCTCCGCCCCGCGCCGCGAGTTCCGAGACTTGCGCGAACCACCGAGCGCGCCTCGTGCCGAGCCCACGCTCGATGCACCGCTGGCAAGCGACAGCACGACCCCCAACTTGGCACGGCCACGCGTCTGGGCGCCGCCGACCGAGCCGCACACCCGGCGCGAGCGCGAGCCGCGTGCCGACCTCGATCCCGCATCCCCCCAAGGGGGCGGTGATGCGCCGACGGTGGAGGCCTCGGCGTTCAATCCCGCGCGGCAGATGCTGCTCTCCATCCTGGTCTTGCCGGTGCACGGTGAGCGTTTCCTCGGCGCCGACGTGCTGTCGGTGCTGGAGGAGACCGATCTCAAGTACGGCGCACGACGGATCTTCCACCGCCGCGACCCCGCCGGCGCCACGCTCTGGAGCATCGCCAACATGCTCGAGCCCGGTCAGCTCGACCCGATGGTGATCCAGACCGACTACGTCCATGGCCTGGTGCTGTTCGCGGTGCTGCCGGGGCCCAGAGGCGGCAGCGAGACCTTCGCCGACATGCTCGCCACCGCAAGGCGTCTGGCACAACGCCTGCGCGGCGAACTCGCCGATGCCGATCGCAGTTCGCTCACGCCGCAGACCATCCAGCACCTGCGTGAGACCGTGCTCGAGTTCGAACGGCGCAGCGCCGGCGCCGGGACCTGAGCGATGGCGGCGGGCTCAGGCCGCCCCCCCGTCGGGGGCCCCGAAGCGGTGAGCGCGGCCGCGAAGCGCATCGAGCAACTGCGCACCGCGATCCGCGAGAACGATCACCGCTACTACGTGCTCGATGATCCGAGCGTCAGCGATGCCGATTACGACGCGCTGCTCGTCGAGCTGCGCGCGCTTGAGACCGCCGATCCCGCGCTGATCACCCCTGATTCGCCGACCCAGCGCGTCGGCGGAAGCAAAGCCGAGGGTTTCGCCGCGGTCAAGCACGACGTGCCGATGCTGTCGCTCGACAATGCCTTCAGTGAGGATGAGGCCACGGGCTTCGACCGGCGCGTGCGCGAACTGCTCGAGCGCGAGCCGATCAAGTACCACGCGGAGCCGAAGATCGATGGGCTGGCGCTCAGCCTGCGCTACGAGCGCGGCCTGCTGGTGCGGGCCGCGACCCGCGGCGATGGCAGCACCGGCGAGGACGTCACGGCGAACGCGCGCACCATCCGCACGCTGCCGCTCAAGCTCGATGGCACTGGTTGGCCGACGACGCTCGAGGTTCGCGGTGAGGCCTTCATGTCCAAGCGCGGCTTTGCGGCGATGAACGCCGCAGCCGCGGCGCGCGGCGACAAGCAGTTCGCGAACCCGCGCAATGCTGCCGCCGGCAGCCTGCGCCAGCTCGATCCGGCGATAACAGCGAAGCGGCCGTTGCAGCTGTTCCTGTACGGCGTCGCCGGCGCGGATTCCGGCGAGTTCGGCGACTCGCACGGCGCGCTGCTGGGGCGACTGGCGGAGTGGGGCTTGCCGGTGTGTCCGGACGCGGCGGCGGTCACGGGTCTGGATGGGCTGCTCGGCTATTACGCAGGCATCGGTGCCAGGCGCGCCGCGCTGCCCTACGACATCGACGGCGTGGTCTACAAGGTGGACTCGTTCGCGCAGCAACGCGCGCTCGGCTGGGTCGCACGCGCACCGCGCTGGGCGATCGCGCACAAGTTCCCGGCTGAGGAACGCAGCACCCAGGTGAACGCAGTCGAGTTCCAGGTTGGGCGCACCGGCGCCCTGACCCCGGTGGCTCGACTCGAGCCGGTCTTGGTCGGCGGGGTCACCGTGAGCAACGTCACGCTGCACAACATGGACGAGGTCGAGCGCAAGGACGTTCGGCTCGGCGATACCGTGGTGGTGCGCCGGGCGGGCGATGTGATTCCGGAGATCGTGCGGGTGGTGCTGGAGAAGCGCCCGTCGCGTGCCCGCAAGGTCAAGCTGCCGGAGCGCTGTCCGGCCTGCGGCTCGCGGGTCGAGCGGGTCACGGACCAGGCGACAGCACGCTGCGTCGGCGGGCTGCACTGTCCGGCGCAACGCAAGGAGGCGCTGCGCCACTTCGCCTCACGCCGTGCGCTCGACGTCGACGGTCTTGGCGAACGCGTCATCGAACAGCTGGTCGATGCCGACCTCGTCCGTTCGCCGGCCGACCTGTTCACGCTGGAACTCGAGCGGCTCGCAGCCCTCGATCGCATGGGCGAGAAGTCGGCGGCCAAGCTGGTCGCAGCGATCGCAGCGAGCAAGCGGACCACGCTGGGGCGATTCGTCTACGCGCTCGGCATCCGCGACGTGGGCGAGGTCACCGCCGAGACGCTCGCGCGCCACTTCGGCTCGCTCGACGCGATCGCGAAGGCGGATGCCGCGGCGCTCGAAGCGGTGCCAGATGTGGGGCCGGTTGTTGCCGCACGGGTGGTCGAGTTCTTCGCCGACCTCGCGAACCGCGCGATTGTGAAGGCCTTGCGCAAGGCTGGCGTCACCTTCGAGGAGGGCGCGCGCCTGGAACCGGAGTCTGGGCCACTGAATGGCAAGACCTTCGTCATCACGGGCACGCTACCCACGCTGTCACGCGATGCGGCGCGGGCGTTGATCGAAGCCGCGGGTGGCAAGGTCATCGGCAGCGTGTCCAAGCGCACGGACTTCCTGGTGCTCGGTGGCGATCCAGGGTCGAAGCTGCTGGACGCGCAGAAGCACGGCGTACGCATCGTCGACGAGGCCGAACTGCGGCGCCTGCTGACGGGCTGAATCTGCTTGCAAGCGAGAGCCGGGGACCGGAAGATACGACGGCCCGCAGATGCGGCAGCCACGGGAGCGAAGGTGCGGAAGGGTCTTGCAGCGATGATTCTCGGTGCTGGCGTGGTGCTGGCTGGCTGCGCCTCGGTGCAGCAGCCTGACTACGGCATCAGCGCCGGCTCGCTCTATCCCTGTCCGTCCAGTCGCGCCTGTGTTTCCAGCCAGGACACCGATGCCGCCAAGCGCGTCGAGCCGCTGCGCTTCACCAGCGAGTGGCGTGATGCGCGCGGCGACCTGATCGCGGCGATCAACTCCTTCGCCGGCGTGCGCATCGTCTCCAGCCACCGCAACTACCTGCGCGCCGAGTTCCCGAGCAAGGCGCTCAAGAACGCGGATGGCAACGAGTTCTACTTCGCGGCGCGCATGGGCGTGGACGATCTCGAGTTCTACTTCGACCAATCGGAGCACGCTATCCACATGCGCTCCGCCTCGCGCCTCGGCCTGCTCGACCTCGGTGAGAACCGGGAGCGCGTCGAGGCCCTGCGCAAGACCTTCGACGCGCTCCAGGCGAAACGCAGCAGCACCCCGCGCTGATCAGCCCCCGGCGGCGGTCGCCGGCGCTGCCACTGTCGTCGGTGCCGGCATGGTCGCTACGGCGGCCGCCGGCTTGTCCTCGCGCTTCACGATCTTCACCGCACCGCGCAGGCCGTTGATGTAGGCCTCGGCGATCTTCTCCTGCAGCGTTGCTTCCAGCTGCTGGCGCACCGACTCGAGCGCTGGCGGGGTCTGCTGGCGCTGATCCTCGACCAGGATCACGTGGAACCCGAACTGGGTGGCAACCGGTTGCTTCGAGTACTTGCCCTTGGCGAGTTGGGTCACAGCCTGCGCGAACTGCGGCACCATCGTGGTCGCAGTGAACCAACCGAGGTCGCCGCCGTCCTTTGCCGAGCCGGGATCGATCGACTTGGTCCGCGCCAGCTTGCCGAAGTTTCCGCCGCGATCGAGCTGCCTGATCAGCTCCTTCGCCTCGGCTTCGGACGGCACCAGGATGTGGCGTGCCTTGTACTCGATCTCCTTGTAGCGCTCGGTGCGTGCCGCGTACTCCAGCTGCAGTGCCGCGTCGGTGACCGGGTTGTCCTCGAGATGCTTGCGCATCGCGGCATTGGCCAGGCGCATCGAGCGTTGCAGCTCGAGGTCGCCCGCCACCTTGGGTTCCTGGTCGAGCTTCTGCCGCAACGCGTCCTGCGCCAGCATCTGCATGTTGATCGCCTGGTCGAGCAGCTGCGCCTTGGTCTCGTCGGTCAGCTGGCTCTGATCATGGCGTGCGAGGTAGGCATCGAAGGTGCTCTGGCGCATCGGGTGGCCATCCACCAGCGCGACGGAATCGTCCGGCATCTGCTGGCAGGCGCCGAGCAGGACGAGGGTGGTGAGCACGGACAGGATTCTGGCGAACATGGAGCCTCCGTTGGGATTCTTTCGGGTGACTACTCGCCAGGGGCGAGCGCGGTGATCGAGAGTGCGTGGATCTCTTTCTTGAACAGGTCCTCGAGCGCGGCGTTCACACGCCGGTGGCGCGCGATGCGCGGCTCGCCGGCGAAGCAGGCGGCGCGGATCTTCACGGCGAAATGCCCGCGACCCTCTTGCGCGCCAGCATGACCGACGTGGGCCGCGCTGTCGTCGCGCACCTCGAGTTCGAGCGGCGCGATCGCCGCGGTGAGCAGGTCCTTGATCCGTGCGACGCGGTCCATCAGGGCAGCGCTTTGCGGAACGGCCGCACGCTGACGCGGGCATAGACGCCCGCTGCGACGTAGGGATCGGCGTCCGCCCAGGCCGCAGCAGCCTCGAGCGACTCGAACTCGGCGACGATCAGGCTGCCGCTGAAGCCGGCGGGGCCGGGATCTGGCGAATCGATCGCGGGGAACGGGCCGGCCAGCAGCAATCGGCCTGCGGCACGCAGCGCCTCGAGCCGCGTCACATGGGCAGGGCGGGCGGCGAGCCGTGCGGCCAGGCTGCCCGGGACGTCGTCGCCGACAATCGCGTAGAGCATCAGGCGCCGTCCTTGAAGCGGCCGCGGCGCGACAGGTAGCCCACTTGCGCCAGCGTGAACAGCACGAGCACGCCGAGCACGCCCCAGACCTTGAAGTTCACCCAAGTCGCGGTGTCGTAGTGCGTGAGCACCCAGGCGTTGGCCGCCGCGAGCGCGATGAAGAACAGGCCCCAGGCGGTGTTGGCCCGCAGCCAGACCTCGCGGCTGGCCTCGACCTGCTCGTCGAGCGCGCGCTGCCACAGCGGTTTGGCACCGATCCAGTTCGAGCCGAGGAAGGCGAGCGCGAACAGGCCATAGACGACCGACACCTTCCACTTGATGTAGCGCTCGTCGTGCAGCGCCAGCGTGAGCGCGCCGAACACCAGCACCAGCGCGGTGGTGACCAGCGCGAGCGTCGGCAGCTTGCGGGTGCGGAACCAGGTCCACGCGGTCTGCACCAGCGTCACCGCGATGAGCACGCTGGTGGCGATGTAGATGTCGCCCCACTTGTAGGCGGCGAAGAACGCGAGCAGTGGCAGGAAGTCGAGCAGGGCGGACATGGGGTCAGGCCTTTACCTGTAATATTCGCGCGCCGCGGCCGCGCCCGGTGCCCGACTCGGGCGGCGCGCATGGTACAGGGAAAGGTCCGACCCGCTCATGGCCCAGTATTTCTCGATACACCCGCAGGATCCGCAGCCGCGGCTGGTCACGCGCGCGGTCGAGATCGTACGGGCCGGCGGCTTGGTCGCCTACCCGACCGACTCCTGCTACGCGCTCGGCTGCCACATCGGCGACAAAGCGGCGATGGAGCGCATCGCCAAGGTCCGCCAGACCGACGCCAAGCACAACTTCACCTTGGTCTGCCGCGACCTGTCCGAGATTGCGACCTACGCCAAGGTCGACGACTGGGCGTTCCGGATGATGAAGGCGCACACGCCCGGGCCCTTCACTTTCATCCTGCCGGCGACCCGCGAGGTCCCGCGCCGGCTGCAGAACCCGAAGCGGAAGACCATCGGCATCCGCGTGCCCGACCACCGCGTGGCCCAGGCGCTGTTGGCTGAGCTCGACGAACCGCTGATGAGCTCGACCCTGATGCTGCCCGGCGACGAGCAACCGCTGTCCGATCCCGACGAGATCCGCGAGCGGCTTGAGCACCAGGTCGACGCGATCATCGACTCCGGGCCCTGCGGCCTCGAACCGACCACGGTCATCGAGTTCGACGGCACTGGCTCGCACGTCCTGCGTAGGGGTCGCGGCGACCCGGCGGCGTTCGAGCGCTGAGCTTGGTTCTTTCCTAGTAGAATCGCGCCCCATGCAATCGCTCCATCCTGCCCAGCAGCTCGTGATCTGGGCGATCCCCGTGCTGTTCGCGATCACCATCCATGAGGTCGCCCACGGTTGGGTCGCCAACAAGCTGGGCGATCCGACCGCGCGCATGCTCGGCCGCCTCACCCTCAACCCCATCAAGCACATCGACCCGGTCGGCACGATCCTGGTGCCGGCGGTGCTGATGCTGATCGGCGGCTTCCTGTTCGGCTGGGCCAAGCCCGTGCCGGTGTCGCCACAGAACCTGCGCAAGCATCGCTACGGCATGGCCTGGGTCGCGGTCGCCGGGCCGGTCTCGAACATCATCCAGGCGATTGTCTGGGCGGTGATCATCAAGCTCGCGATTGAGTCGCAGGCCGCGCTTGGCTGGGTCGCCGAGCCGCTCTATCTCATGGGTCTCGCCGGCGTGAGCATCAACCTGTCGCTGGCGGTGCTGAACCTGCTGCCGATCCTGCCGCTCGACGGCGGCCGCGTCGTCGATTCGCTGCTGCCCGGCCCGCTGTCGGCGAAGTTCTCGCAGCTCGAGCCGTGGGGCCTGTGGATCGTGCTCGCGTTGATCATGACCAAGTTGCTCGGCGTGATCATGGCGCCGCCGTACTACGCCCTGCGCGGCATGATCGGTGCGCTGGTCGGTCTGGGGGACGCGCTGTGACCGCGCCGCGCCGCGTCGTCTCCGGCATGCGTCCGACCGGGGGTCTGCACCTCGGCCATTACCACGGCGTGCTCAAGAACTGGATCGCGCTGCAGCGCGAGTACGACTGCTTCTTCTTCGTCGCCGATTGGCATGCGCTGACCACGCACTACGAAGATTCGTCGGGCATCGGCCGCTCGACCTGGGGGATGGTCGTGGACTGGCTCGCTGCCGGCGTGGACCCTGAGCAGTGCAAGCTGTTCATCCAATCGCGCGTGCCCGAGCACGCCGAGCTGCACCTGCTGCTGTCGATGGTCACGCCGCTCGGCTGGCTCGAGCGTGTGCCGACCTACAAGGACCAGCAGGAGAAGCTGAAGCAGCGCGACCTCGCGATGTACGGCTTCCTCGGCTACCCGGTGCTGCAGTCGGCCGACGTGCTCATCTACAAGGCCGAGCTCGTGCCGGTGGGCGAGGACCAGGTCGCGCACCTCGAGGTGACGCGCGAGATCGCGCGCCGCTTCAACCACATCTTCGGCAGCGAGCCTGATTTCGATGCCAAGGCTGAGGCCGCGGTGAAGGGGCTGGGGGTGAAGCTCGGCAAGCGGTACCGCGAGCTGCGTAAGCAGTGGCAGGAGGCGGGCGTGGCCACGGCGCTGGCCGAAGCGCAAGCGCTGGTGGCCGCGCACCCCACGCTTACGCGCGGCGACCGCGACCGCCTGGCCGGATGGCTGGAGGGTTCCGGCCGCAGCATCCTGGTCGAGCCGCAGCCATTGCTGACCAAGGTCTCGAAGATGCCGGGCCTCGACGGCCAGAAGATGTCGAAGTCCTACGGCAACACCATCGAGTTGCGCGACACGCCGAAGCAGGTCGAG
>JANNEA010000145.1:0-2379 GCA_031388175.1 Gammaproteobacteria bacterium | reverse complement strand
TCCGCGCCGGCGAACTGCGTGCTGCCGACGGTGCCGCCGCAACCGGAGAGGTCGTCCTGCAGGTTGGCGGGTGGCGCGCTGCCCGGGTTGAACGAGGAGTTCATCGAGGACACGTGGAACTGCACGGCTTTCGGACCGTCGCTTGCCTCCAGGCTGCCGTCGCTGTCGCCGGTGAGGTGGTCCCAGGAGACGCGGAACTCCAGCTGCACGCCGCTGCCGCTCTGGTTGCCGGTGGCGCCGACGCTGCCGTATACGAGCGTGATCCCGCTGCCAGTCAGGAACGAGCCTGCCAGCTCGTGGCCGTCGGCCACGCCGCCGGTCGAGGTCGGGTCGCCGATGATGTTGTTGACCGCGTCGTAGGTGTAGCGCTCGACGGTGATGCCGGAGTTCTGCCAGGTGATCGCGATCGCGTTCTCGCCGTCCTCCATGAAGCCGTCGCTGTCCTCGTCGGCGTAGTAGATGAAGCGCTGGGTGCCGGAGCTCGCCACGCGCTCGGTGAAGAAGTAGATGTAGTTCGCGTCCCAGGTGTAGGCGAACCAGATGATGTCGCGCGCGGTGCTGTTGATGTCGGCGGCGTCGAGGTCGGTGCCGGGCGGCGCATCGCAGACGTTGTTGTCGAGGTCGGCGTGGATCTCGTCCCACGACGAGCCCGCGCCGGTGAAGGTGCCGTTGATCGTCTCGGTCGCGAGCGTGAACGCACCGTCGGCGAAGCCGCAGGCGCAGGCGGCGCGCGCCTCGGGCGCGACGCTGAGCGCGGCGAGCACCAGCACGCCGGCGTGCAACGCGGACGCGACCCCGCCGCCGCCGCTCAGCAGCGTGACGCGGGTCTCATCGATGTTTGTCGCAGCCCACATGATCTGTTCGCTCGCGCTCCAGTGGTTACGCACGACCGCGCGGATGAGACGCGCGGCACAGCGCCGCGCTCATGCGTGGTCTTAACCGAGGTGCGACGAACACCCCACCCCCGCACGAATTGTACGGAAAAAGCTTTCTGCACAAGGGGTTAGGCGCGACGACAGGGGCCGCTATTCACCGAGCATTCACATGCGTGACGGGCGGTCTGCGGGCTGGTGCGAACGGCGGGAACCGTCGCTGGTATGGCGCGTTTAGCCCAATATCAACGCGAATCTGTTGCGGTCGCGCGTCGGAACTTGGGTCGGATCGCCGAGTTCAGCAGGCTCCCGGCGAGTTTCGCGTCCCGAGCGTCCCGGTCAGCCCACCGATGTTCCGCAGCCCCAGGCGCGCCGTGTGCTCGCGCAGCCCGGCGTTGATCTTGGCGCAGACCAGGGGGTCGTAGAACAGCGCGGTGCCCAAGCCGACGGCGCTCGCGCCCGCGCGCAGGAACTCGATCGCGTCAGCGGCCGTCATCACGCCGCCCTGGCCGATGATCGGCACGCAATGCGGCTTGGCCACCTGGTACACCTGCCAGCACTTGAGCAGCGCGATCGGCTTTATCGCAGGGCCCGACAGGCCGCCCTGCACGTTGCCGATGATCGCGTGGCCGGACTCGGCGTCGATCGCCATGCCCATCAGCGTGTTGATCACCGCGAACGCATCGGTGCCCGCCTCGATGCAGAGGCGCGCGTTCTCCTGGATGTCGGTCTGGTTCGGCGACAGCTTGGTAATCAGCGGCTTCTTCGTCACTGCGCGGCAGGCCGCAACCACGCGCGCGCTCATCTCGGGCACGTTGCCGAACTGCACACCGCCTTCCTTCACATTTGGACAGGAGATGTTGATCTCCATCGCGTCGATCGGCGAATCATCGAAGCGGCGGGTGACCTCGACGTACTCCTCGATGGTCGAGCCGCAGACGTTGGCGATGAAGCGGGTCTCGTCGAAGTCGAGCGTGGGCAGGATCTCGCGCACCACGACGTCGACGCCGGGGTTCTGCAGGCCGATCGCGTTGAGCATGCCGTCGGGCGTCTCGGCCACGCGATGCGGCGGATTGCCGAGCCGCGGCTTTCCGGTGGTGCCCTTGAGGCAGATCGCGCCGACGTCGCGATTCGAGAACCCGGCGACCCGGGTGTATTCCTCGCCGAAGCCGACGCAGCCCGAGAGCAGGACCAACGGTGTGGCGAAGTGCATGCCGCAGAACTCGATCGCCAGCGGCTCAGTCTTGGTTTCGACGCGTTGGTCCATGGGCCTCCCGGTGCCGCGCAGATTCTACGCCGGAGTGCGGGCGGGGGTGGCCTAGCTCGGGGTGTCGACCGCTCCCTAAGACGCGGACGCGATACCGCTTCGCGGCCCGTGCTCGAAGGTCTCCACCCCCGCACCGAGCCTCGACGCCTCGCGCCACAACACCTCGGAGTTCGACGCCGACCTCCACCACCCCGGGATCCCGCGGCTGGAAGGTTGGGAGCGCGCTCTTGTGACCTAGCG
>JANNEA010000084.1:0-2141 GCA_031388175.1 Gammaproteobacteria bacterium | reverse complement strand
CGGCGGCTGGGTCAAGCGCAAGCACTCTTTCGAAGGTGTCATCCCGAACATGGAGCGGCGCTACCGCGAGACCGAGTCGCCGATGGTGCGCGAGGAGCTGGCGAAGTACCTGTCCTCACGACCCTGCCCCGAATGCCAAGGCTCGCGCCTGAACCGCGCGGCGCGCCACGTGTTCGTGGCGGGCCGTGCGCTGCCCGAGATCTCGGGCATGTCGGTGGGCGATGCGCAGCGCTTCTTCGCCACGCTCGAGCTCGACGGCCGCCGCGGCGAGATCGCCGCCAAGTTGCGCAAGGAGGTCTCGGACCGGCTCGAGTTCCTGGTCAACGTCGGCCTGGACTACCTCACGCTCGAGCGTTCGGCCGAGACGCTGTCCGGTGGCGAGGCGCAGCGCATCCGGCTGGCGAGCCAGATCGGTTCAGGCCTGGTGGGCGTGATGTACATCCTGGATGAGCCGTCGATCGGCCTGCACCAGCGCGACAACGCCCGCCTGCTGGAGACGCTGACCCGCCTGCGCGACCTCGGCAACACCGTGATCGTGGTCGAGCATGACGAGGACGCGATCCGCCACGCCGACCACGTGGTCGTCATGGGCCCCGGCGCCGGCGCGCACGGCGGCGACGTGGTCGCGCAGGGCACGCCTTCCGAGATCGAGGCCAGCCCGAAATCGCTCACCGGCCAGTACCTGTCCGGGCGCCAGCGCATCGAGGTGCCCGCGTTGCGCCATCACCCGGACCCGCGCCGGATGCTCAGCGTGAAGGGCGCGGCCGGCAACAACCTCAAGCACATCAACGTCGAGATCCCGCTCGGCCTGCTCACCTGCGTCACTGGCGTGTCGGGCTCCGGCAAATCCACGCTGATCAACGACACGATCTACCGCCATGCGGCGCGCGCGCTGTCCGATGGCACCGACGAGCCGGCGGCCTACGACGCGATCGACGGCCTGGTGCACATCGACAAGGTCATCGACATCGACCAGTCGCCGATCGGGCGCACGCCGCGCAGCAACCCGGCGACCTACACTGGCTTGTTCACGCCAATCCGCGAGATCTTCGCCGAGGTGCCCGAGGCCCGCGCCCGTGGCTACACCCCGGGGCGGTTCTCGTTCAACGTCAAGGGCGGACGCTGCGAGGCCTGCGAGGGCGACGGCGTGATCAAGGTCGAGATGCACTTCCTGCCCGACGTCTACGTGGCCTGCGACGTGTGCAAGGGCAAGCGCTACAACCGCGAGACCCTCGACATCCGCTACAAGGGCAAGAACATCCACGAGGTGCTCGACCTGAGCGTCGAGGACGCGCTCCGGTTCTTCGACGCGGTGCCCGTGGTGCACAAGAAGCTGGCGACGCTCGTCGATGTGGGCCTGACCTACGTGCGCCTGGGCCAGAACGCGACCACGCTGTCCGGCGGCGAGGCGCAGCGAGTGAAGCTGGCGCGCGAGCTCAGCAAGCGCGACACCGGCCAGACGCTCTACATCCTGGACGAGCCGACCACCGGCCTGCACTTCCACGACATCGCCCAGCTGCTGCGCGTGCTGACCACGCTGCGCGACCACGGCAACACGATCGTGGTGATCGAGCACAACCTCGACGTGATCAAGACTGCCGACTGGATCATCGACCTCGGGCCGGAGGGCGGCGCCGGCGGCGGCGAGGTGGTGGCGGTGGGGACGCCGGAGCAGGTGGCGGCGAACGAGAAGAGCTACACCGGGCGCTTCCTCAAGTCACATCTGCCCATCGCTGCGGCCGGAAACGAAGAGGCGGGCTCACGCCCGCCTCTTCGTGCCCAAAAGTCAGGCTAGTCCGGTCAGAACTTGAAGCCGATCGTGATGAAGTCGGCGTCAGCGCCGTTCGCTTCAGTGATCGCGTACTCGACCTCGCAGACCAGGCCGAACAGCTCGAAGCCCACGCCCACGCCGTAGGCGGGGTCGGTGGTGGCGTCGGCGCCGACGAGGTCCACGTCGGTGTACATCAGACCGGCCTTGGCCTTGAAGTAGACCGGGCCGGGCGTCATCAGCACGCCGTAGGCGCCGAGCTGGGTCACGCCGTAGTCGGTCGCGCCGAAGGTGCCATCGGCCAGCGAGGTGTTGAGCTCACCCTCGATGCCGAACATGCCTGGTCTACACCTGGGACATCGCCGGCATGTTC
>JANNEA010000138.1:0-11957 GCA_031388175.1 Gammaproteobacteria bacterium | reverse complement strand
CAGGCCGACCCCTGCGCGCGCGAGGCGCACAGGGAACCTGCGCCGCGAGAGCGGCGCAGGTGAGCACGCGGGTCACGAGAGGTCAGTACCGATGGGCGCCGCGGGCACGACTAGTGCGCGTCCGGCTTCCGCGCGCCCTTGCACGGGATCGCGGTCCATCCGCCTTCGCCGTCCAGCCGCAACGCGGTGAGCTTGCCGCCCCACACGCATCCCGAGTCCAGCGGATACACACCGAAGCCTTCGGCTTCGCCGAGCGTGGACCAGTGGCCGAAGATCAGGTGCAGGCCGGCGCTGCGCCGATCACGCATCGCGAACCACGGTATTAGGGCCCCGGACGCCGTATGTGGCGCACCCTTCACCTTGAGGTCGAGTCGACCGTCGCTGCTGCAGAAACGCATCCGGGTGAGCGCGTTCACCGAGAAGCGCAGCCGCGCCATGCCGGTCAGGCCATCGCTCCATAGGTCGGGTTGGTCGCCGTACATGTCCTTGAGGAACGCCAGATGACCGGGGCCGCGCAGCGCCTGCTCGACCTCGCGCGCGCAGAGCGTGGCGGTGGCCAGGTCCCACTGCGGCGGCAGACCGGCGTGCACCATGGTGTAGCCGAGCGTTGCGTCGTGGTGCAGCAGCGGCCGGGTGCGCAGCCAATCGAGCAGTTGATCGCGATCCGGTGCGCCGAGGATCGGGTCGAGCGTGTCGCCGGTCTTCTGCTTGCGCCCGCCGCCGGCGGCGACCGCGAGCAGGTGCAAGTCGTGGTTGCCGAGCACCACCACCGCGCGCTCACCCAGGTCCTTGACCCAGCGCAGGCACTCGAGCGAGTTCGGTCCGCGGTTGACGAGGTCGCCGACGAACCACAGTCGGTCCTCGTCGCGGTCGTAGCCGAGACGGTCGAGCAGCTCGCGCAGCTCGATGTAGCAGCCTTGCAGGTCGCCGATCGCGTAAACGGCCAAGTGCTGCGCCTATCTAGTGGAGCAGGCCGGGGACCGCGAGGCGGAACGGCGCGATCGGCGCGTCGAAGCGATGGCCATCGTCGGCCACCATCTGATAGCTGCCCTGCATGCTGCCGACCGGCGTCTCGAGCACGGTGCCCGAGGTGTAGCGGAAGCCCTGGCCCGGCTCGAGGTGCGGCTGTTCGCCGACCACGCCGTCGCCGCGCACTTCCTGCACCTTGCCGTTGGAATCGGTGATCACCCAGTGGCGGGTCAGCAGCTTGGCCGGCACCTCGCCCTGGTTGCGGATCGTGATGGTGTAGGCGAACACGTAACGGTCCGAACCGGGGTCGGACTGCCGGTCCACGAATTGCGTCGCGACGTCGACCTTGATGTCGTAGGTCGTTGCCAAGGGGCTAGATCCGCACCGCCAGCACGTCGCAGGGCGCGTGCACCAGCACCGACTTCTCGGTCGAGGCGAGCAGCACGCCGAGGCCGTGACGGCCGCGGGCGCCGAGCACCACCAGGTCGCAGCCTTGGGTCGTGGCGGTGGCCACGATCTCGGCGCGGATGTTGCCGACCACGACCAGCAGCGCATCACCCTTCACGCCGAGTTCGGCACCAAGCGCGTCCAGGCGCTTGCGCGCACCGGCCACCAGGTCGCGTTCGAGCTCGACCGGCGGCGGCAGCAGGGCCTCGCCGGCCGGATCCACCGGGATGTACTCCACCACGTGCAGCAGCGTCAAGTTTGCACCGAACTTGCTTGCCAGTTCCTTGGCGCGCGCCGCGATCCGCGGTGCGTCATCGGTCAAGTCCACGGCACAGAGAAGGTGGGTGTAGCTCATCGCGGTCTCCGCGCGCCGCGTGGCGCGAGCGCGGCAAGTATAGCGCCGCGACTCTTCATCAAGACGGTTGGACCAGACGGCGCGCTCAGCCAGCGTTCGAAGTGGGAAGCAGTCGCGCGAAGTCGGCGGCGGAGAGCGTCTCGGGCCGCGCCTGTGGATCCACACCCGCCGCCAGCATCGCGGCTTCGTCCACCAGTCCCTTGACCGCGTTGCGCAGCGTCTTGCGCCGCTTGCTGAACGCCGCCGCCACCAGCGCGGCGAAGCGCGCCGGGTCCGGCAGCGGGAACGGTGCGGTGGTGTAGGGCGTGAGGCGCACCACCGCGGAATCCACCTTCGGCGGCGGTCGGAACGCGCCGGGTCCGACCCGGAACAGCTTCTCGACCTTGGCGTAGGCGCTGAGCATCACGGTCAGGCGGCCGTAGGCCTCGCTGCCCGGGGCCGCGGCCATCCGCTCCACCACCTCTTTCTGCAGCATGAAGTGCATGTCGCGGATCGCGTGGCGTTGCGCCAGCAGGTGGAACAGCAGGGGCGTAGAGACGTTGTAGGGCAGGTTGCCCACCACCCGCAGGTCGCCCCCGAGCGCCGCGCCCCTCTGCAGGGGCCCCGAAGCGGTGAAATCAAACTCGAGCGCATCGGCATGATGAACCACCAATTCGCCCTTGCCAGCGGCCGCCGCCGTGAGTTCGGGGATCACGTCGCGATCGAATTCGACCACCTCGAGCCGTCCCAGCCGTTCGAGCAGCGGGATCGTCAGCGCGCCGAGACCCGGGCCGATCTCGACGATCCGGTCACCGGGTTGCGGCGCGATCGCAGCGACGATCTTGTCGATCACCCCGCGCTCGTGCAGGAAATGCTGGCCGAACCGCTTCTTGGCTCTATGGGATGAGTCGTGGCCGGGGCGGGCCCTCATCGCGTGATGAGCGCGAGCGCCGTGGCCAGCGCTTCCTCGAGGCTCGAGGGATCGGCCTTGCCGGTGCCTGCGAGGTCGAGCGCGGTGCCATGGTCCACCGAGGTGCGCACGATCGGCAGCCCGAGTGTCAGGTTAACCGCGCGACCGAAGCCGGCGTGCTTGAGCACCGGCAGGCCCTGGTCGTGGTACATCGCCAGCACCACGTCGCATTCGGCGAGCGCGGCCGGCGTGAACGCGGTGTCGGCGGGCAGCGGGCCGCGCAGATCCATGCCGCGTGCGCGCAGCGTGGCCAGCGTCGGCGCGATGATCTCAATCTCCTCGCGGCCGAGGTGGCCGCCTTCGCCGGCGTGCGGGTTGAGGCCGAGCACGGCGATGCGCGGTCTGGCGATGCCGAAGCGCGCGATCAGCTCGCGCTGCAGCACTTCGAGCACCGCCGTCAGGCGTCCGGCTGTTATCTGATCAGGCACCGCCCGCAGCGGCAGGTGGGTGGTGAGCAGGGCGACGCGCAGGCGGCCCGCCATCAGCATCATCACCGGTTGCGGCGCGCCAAGCTGCGCAGCAAGCCGCTCGGTGTGGCCGCTGAACTTCACCCCCGCGTCGTTGATCACGCCCTTGTGCAGCGGCGGCGTCACGATCGCGGCAACCACACCGCCGCGCGCGAGGTCGATCGCCGCGTCCAACGCGGCGAGCGTCGTTGCGGCGTTGCGGGTGTCGAGCCTGCCCGGCACTGCTTCGACTGCCAGCGGCACTTGCAGCAGCTTGAGCATACCCGGGGCATGCGCCGTGGGCACCGCGCGCGCATCGAACGGCGTGAGCGTGAGCGGCAGGTTGAGCGCGACCGCGCGTGCCGCGAGCAGCGCGCCATCGCCGACAGCGATGAGTTCGGCGGCCAGCGGATGCTGCGCCACGCGCGCGACCAGTTCAGGGCCTACGCCGGCGGGTTCTCCCAACGTTATTGCGATGCGCGGAACGTTCATTGGCGACGGCTGCACTCTCGCGTGATCGCGATGCGGGGGCTCTTCGTCTCAGATCCCGCCCCGCAACTCGACGAACGCTTCGTCGCGCATGCGTTGCAGCCAGAGTTGGCCCTGCTCCTCGATCTTGCGCTGGCGCAGCTGTTGGCCAGCGCGGTTGCGGCGCATCTGATCGGTCACGTCCTGCTCGCGGCGCCCGAGCACCTCGACGATGTGCCAGCCGAACTGGGTCGCGAACGGCTCCGACAGCTCGCCGATCGGCAGCACCTCGAGTATGGCGGCGAACTCCGGCGCGTAGGTGCTGGACTCGGCCCAATCGAGCTTGCCGCCCTCGTTCTTCGAACCCGGGTCCTCCGAGTTGGCGCGGGCCAGGTCCTCGAACTTCGCGCCGGCGAGGATCTGTGCGCGCAGCTCCGCGAGCTTGGCCTTCACCTCGTCGGCGCTGCGCACCTGGTCGGTCTTGACCAGGATGTGGCGCGCCTCGACCTGCTTGCTCAGGACCGGCTTGCCCTGGCGCTTCTCGTCGAGCCGCATGATGTGGAAGCCGGCTGAGCTGCGGATCGGTTTCGACACCTCACCCGGCTGCATCTTCGCCACCATGTCGGCGAAGATCGTGGGCAGCTGCACCCGCTTGCGCCAGCCAAGCGATCCGCCATCGAGCGCGTCGGGCGCGTCGGAGTAGGCGGTGGCGGTGGTCTTGAAGTCGTTGCCCTTGACGGTGATGTAGTCGTGGGTCGCCGAAGCTCGCTCCTGGTTCTTGGCGATCTCCTCCGGCGTCGCCTGGCCGCGCAACGCGATCAGGATGTGCGAGACGAGGTACTCGGCATCGTCGGATTGCGGGTTGCTGGCGAGGAACTGGTCGATCTCGCGCGGCGTGACTGACGCCCGGCGCTCGACCTCCTGGCGCCGTACCCGCTCCAGCGTCATCTCCTCACGCATGCTCTCGCGGTAGTCAGCGTAGGCAAGCCCGCGCTGCGCGACCGCTTCGGCGAACTGCTCGAGCGTGAGGTTGTTGCGTTGCGCGATGGAGGCGACGCCGGCATCGAGCTCGTCGTCGGCGATCTGGATGCCGATCGCCTTGGCGACTTGCAGCTGCAGCGAGCGCATCACCAGCCGCTCCAGCACCTGGCGCTCGAGCTGGCGCGCGGCCGGCATCTGGCCGCCGCGCTGTTCGATCTGGGCGCGGACCTCATCGACCTCGGCCGCGAGCTCGCTGCCGAGCACGACGTCGTCGTTGATCACGGCCACGATCCGCTCCAGCGGCAGGCCGGGCGGTGCCAGCGACACCTGGGCCGCGACTGGTGGTGCCGCCAGCAGCGCCAGGATGAGCAGGAGTTCAGAGCGTCTCAGGGATGCCATGGTTCGAAGTGCCTCGTTCGAGGAGCTCCTCGAAGCGCTCACCCACCCGGGCGAGCCCTTTGAGCTCCAGTTGCAGGAACACGGTCCGGTCGGTCTCACCGGTGCGGTTGAAGACGTACTCGCGCGCGCCGAAGCGCAGCGCCCAGCAGCAGCTCTCGTACTCGAGGCCGCCCAGGGTCTCCAGCGAGTCATCGTCCAACAGAGAGTAATTCCATCGGGCGATCACGCGCCAGCGCTGCGCGCCTTCTGACCCGAGCGGCCAGACCAGCGCCAGGTCGGTCTGCTCCACGCTGCCCTGGCGGAAGCGATAGGAGAAGTCGAGGCGCTTGCGTGGTTCCGGGCGCCAGCGCAGCGAGACGTTGCTGCGCTGGGTCTGGCTCTGGTCCGGCTCGAACACGGCGGTCGCCGATACCGACAGTTGTGCGGTGAGGTCGGAGGCCACCTGGGCGATGAATTCGGAGCGGGTCAGCGTATCCGGCGCCGCGGTCAGCGTGACCTGGCGGTCCTCGAAGTAGGTGATCTGCCCGATGCTGCCCTCCAGCACCGTCCGGCCATCGCTCTGGTCGAGCAGGCGCGAGGTCAGCGCCAATGACAGCTGGTTCGCGTCGCCCTGGCGGTCGGCGCCGATGAAGCGGTTGTCGCGGAACAGTTGCTCGAAACGCACGTCCGGGATCGCGGTGTCGAACAGCGGGATGCCGGTCTGGTCGCGGAACGGCACCTTCAGGTAGTAGAGACGCGGCTCGAGCGTCTGCAGATGGCCGTCGCCGGTGTCGCGCTCGAACAGCAGGCCGGCGTCGAAGCTCGCGATGGGCAGGCTGCGGGTCTCGCTGTCCGCGTAAGCGGGGTCGCTGTCGAGCTGCCACTGGGAGTAACGCCAGGCCAACGCTGGGGTCATGAACCAGCCGTCGCCGCGCAGCGGCAGGCTGGCGCGCGGCTTGATGTCCAGGCGCGTGCCCTGCACCAGCACGTCGTGCTGGAAACGCACCAGCTCCGAGCCCAGGTCGAAGACCACGCCGTACTTGCCTTGTTCGGTGGCCGCCACCAGCGCCAGCTGTGGCAGCTTGCCGTAGGGCTCATCGGTCGCGGTCAGCGTCGGGTCGGTGGTCTGGTAGTCCAGCAGCCGGGCGCGGAACGCGTAGTGCAGTCCGGAGGACAGCAGGTCGATGCGCCGCGGCAGGAACACCTGCGAGGTCGCGACCAACGAGGAGCCGAAGTCCTCGAAGTAGGTCGGGTCGGACACGGCCGCGATGTCCACGTCGAACGCCCACGCCGCCGACAGCTCGGTGCGATGCCGGACCCGGGCGCGGCCGCGTGCCTCACCGGTCTCGGCGTCGTGCGCCAGCGCGTCGAACTCGATCGTTCCGCCGCTGTCGTCGCCGAGGTAGCGATACTCGTTCTCGAGCATCAAGCCGCGCTTCGACATCGCGTGGAACACCACGGTCGCGTCCTGTTCCGGCGCGATGTTCCAGTACCACGGCAGTTGGAACTCGGTGCCGTGGCGCTCGCTGCCGCCGATCTGCGGCGGCAGCAGGCCGGTGAGGCGGCGGTCGTCGACCGGGAACGACAGCGTGGGCGTATAGAAGAGCGGCACGCCCTTGAAGCGCACCAGCACGTCCTCGGCGGTGCCGAGCCCCGAGCCGCGATCGATCTTCATGCTCTTGGCGTCGAACAACCAGGAGTCGTCGCCCTTGGGACAACCCGTGAACTGCACACCGGCGAGTTCCGAGCGTTGCGCGTCGACCATCCGCAGCTCATCGGCGTGGCCGCGGCCGAGACGGTCGTTGAACTGGAAGTCCACCTCGGCGAAGCGGCCGACGTCGGAGGTCATATCCACGTCGGCGCGGTCGCCTTCGACCGTGAGGCGCGAGTCGCGGTAGATCAGGTGGCCCTGGGCGCGCACCGTGCCGGCAGTGCGGTCGAACTCCACCCGGTCGGCGCGGAAGGCGCGGGTGCCCTGCACCGCGCGCACGTCACCCTCGAGCACCGTGCTGCCGTCCTTCTGGGTCTCAGTCGTCTTCGCGTCGAGATGCAGCCGGGTGTCATCGGCCGGCTTCGGCGTGGGCAAGCCCGCGGGCGGCGGGGGCGTGACCGGACACAGGTCCGCGGCCTGCGCGCCTGCGGCGAGCAGCAGAGACAGCAGCAGTAGCGGGCGGAGGAGGTTGCGCGGCACGGGGCGGTTCTAGGAGCGCCGCCAACGGCGCGGACCGCGCGGATTCTACCGGACTACTCCGGTGAGCGGGCTCGGGCGCTGGCGGGTGCGGTACCATCGCGGCCCGCGTCCATCCCTACGGACGCCACCGCCGTCTCGGGACCCGCATGGACCCACGCCAGGACGCGCTGCGAGGCTGGCTCGGCGCCGTCCTCGACGGCGCCCCATTCGAGCTCAGCATCGCGTCGGCCGACGCGAGCTTCCGCCGCTACTTCAGGGTCCACCTTGGCGAAGGCGCGCGCTTCAGCGCGCGTTCCTTGATAGCGATGGACGCCCCACCAGCCGCGGAGGATGTGCGGCCCTGGCTCGATGTCGCGCGGCGCATCGGATCGGCCGACGTGCACGCGCCGCAGGTGGTCGCCGAGGACCTGGCCCAGGGCTTCCTGCTCCTCGCCGACCTCGGCGACACGACCTACCAGGCCGCGCTCGAAGCCGGTGCGGATCCCGCACCGCTGTACGCCGATGCGCTCGCCGCACTGGCGCGCATGCAGGGCCGCATCGCGGTGGACGACCTGCCGCGCTATGACCGCAAGCTGCTGCGTCGCGAGCTGGAGCTGTTCCGCGACTGGCTCTGTGGCACGCACCTCAAGCTCACGCTCACCGCCTTCGAACAGCAGCTGCTCGACCGGAGCTTCACCTGGCTCGAGGACTCTGCGCTCGCGATGCCCTACGCGTTCGTGCATCGCGACTACCACGCGCGCAACCTGATGGTGATCGCTGACGGCGCGAACCCGGGCGTGCTCGATTTCCAGGATGCGGTCGCGGGCCCCGTGGCCTACGACCTCGTCTCGCTCACCCGCGACGCCTATCTCACCTGGCCTGCCGCCACGATCGCGCGCTGGATCGGGGAGTTCCATGCGCTCGCCCGTGGCGAGCGCGCAGCAGTACCCGCGAGCCTCGACGAGTTCACGCTGCAGCACGATGTCATCGGCCTGCAGCGCCAGCTCAAGGTCGCCGGCGTCTTCTGCCGCCTCGCGTATCGCGACGACAAGCGCCGCTACCTCGACGATGTGCCGCGGGTGCTCGGCTACCTGCTCGAGGTGCTGCCGCGCGTGGCCAAGCTCGCCGACCTCGACGCCTTCATGCGGACCCGCGTCGCGCCCGCGTTCGGGCCTCTTGCTGGAAGAGGCGCATGAGCGCGCATCCGCTGTCGGCGATGCTGCTCGCGGCCGGTCGCGGCGAGCGGCTGCGGCCGCTCACCGATGCCTGTCCCAAGCCCCTGCTCGAGGTCGGTGGCAAGCCGCTGATCGTCCATGCGCTCGAACGGATCCGCGCCGCCGGCGTCACGCGCGTGATCGTGAACACCTCCTGGCTCGCGGCGCAGCTGCATGACGCGCTCGGCGACGGCGCGGACCACGGCATGGACATCGAATGGTCCGACGAGGGCCCGGTCGCGCTCGAGACCGGCGGCGGCATCGTTCGCGCGCTGCCGCTGCTCTCCGACCCCTTCCTGGTGGTGAACGCCGACGTCTGGTGCGACGCCGAGCTTGGCGCGCTTGAGCTCGGCGAGGGCGCGGCAGGCCAGCGCGACGTCGCGACGCTGGTGATGGTGGACAACCCGCCGCACAACCCACGCGGCGACTTCGTGCTCGATGCCGGCCGCCTGCGCGCGCCGCGCGCCGATGAAGATCGCCTCACCTACGCGGGTCTCGGGCTCTACCGCCACGCCTTGTTCGCGGGTCACCAGGACGGTCGCTTCCCGCTCGCGCCACTGCTGCTCGCGGCGATGCGGCAGGACCGCATCGGTGGCGCGCACCACACCGGTCGCTGGAGCGATGCCGGCACGCCCGAGCGCCTCGCGCAACTCGAGCGGCTGCTGGTGTCGGGCAACGGCTAGAATCGCCGCATGGATCTGGGAACGATGATGCAGGCCGCAGTCGGCCACCAGCGAGCTGGCCGCTTCCAAGACGCGGTCGCGCTCTACGAGCGCGTGCTGGACGCGCAGCCCGACCAGCCCGACGCGCTGCATCTGCTCGGCCTCGCGCTCAACCGCCTGGGCCATCCGGCTGAGGCACTGCTGAGCGTGCAGCGCGCGGTCGAGCTGGTCCCGTCGCATCCGGGCTACCAGTTCAGCCTGGGCAACCTGCTGCTGGCTAGCGGTCGCCATGCTGAAGCCGAGCCCGCGTTGCGCGCGGTGCTGCTGGCCGATCCCAACGACCTGGCCGCGCGCAACGGCCTGGCGGTGGCGCTGATCAAGCTCGAGCGCGCTGTCGAGGCGACCGCGGATCTCAAGGCCGTGCTCACCCGCGATCCATCGTTCGTCCCGGCGCTCGACAATCTCGCGGCGACGCTGCTCAAGCTGAAGACGCCGGAGGCGGCGGCCGAGGCCGAGACGCTGGCGCGGCGGGCGCTGGCGCTCGTGCCCAACGGTGCTGAGTCGCTCAACAACCTCGGTGGCGCGCTGCTCCAGCTCGACCGCGCGGCCGAAGCGGAGGCACCGCTGCGCCAGGCGACCCAGGTTCGCGCCGATTTCGCCGAGGCGTGGTTCAACCTCGGGCTCGCGGCGCGACGCTCGCACAAGCTGGTGGTCGCCGACGCCGCGCTGCGCAAGGCGCTCAAGCTCGCGCCCGACGATGTGTCCTACTTGCTCGCGGCCTCGGATGTGGCCGCGAGCCTGAGCCTGAACCTGGAAGCGTTGGGGCTGGCGCAGCGCGCCTACGCGCTCGATCCGGAGTCGCTCGAGGTGCTGGTCGCGCTGTCGAGCGCCTGGCGTGACCAGAACGAGTTCGGCGAGGCCGAGCGCCTGCTGCGCGCGGCGATCGCCCGCGCGCCGACCACCACCCACCTGCACGCGTCGCTGGGCCACATGATGGTGGAGGCCGGCGATCTCGATGCCGCGCAGGTCGCGCTGCGCGAAGCCTTGGCGCTCGACCCTGACAACTGCCAGGCACGCCACACCACGGCCATCAGCGCGCGCGTCACCTCGCTCGACGACCCGAACGTGAAGGAACTGCTGCGCCTGTACCAGAAGCCCGATTTGCAGGAAGAGAGCCGCATGTCGTTGTGCTACGCACTCGGCAAGAGCCATGACGACGTTGGTGAGCACGCCACGGCGTTCCGGTACTACAAACAGGCGAACGACATCAAGAAGACCACGCTCGCACCCCACATCCACGATGCGCAGCACGAGACCCTGGAGACCTGCCGCAAGGTCTTCACCCGCGAGCGGGTGAGCGCTTGGCAGGCCCACGGCTCGCGCTCGGAGCTGCCGGTGTTCGTGGTCGGTCTGCCGCGCAGTGGCACGTCGCTGGCGGAGCAGATCATCGCCTCGCATCCTGCGGCGCACGGCGCGGGCGAGCTGGTCATGCTCCGCGAGCTGGTGGCGCGCATCGGCGCGCTGTCGGGCGACCGCGGCGGACCCGAGTATCCGGAAGCATTGTTCGCGCTGCGCCCGGACGAGATCAGCGCACTCACCAAGCGTTACCTTGACCGCCTGCAACGCGGCGTCGCGCCGGACAAGCGCCGGATCGTCGACAAGATGCCGCTCAACCTGAAGAATCTAGGGTTGATCGCCACGCTGTTCCCCAAGGCGCATGTCGTGCATTGCATGCGCAACCCGGTTGACAACTGCCTGTCGATGTACTTCCAGAACTTTGGGCGCGGCAACAATTTCGCCAACGACCTCGACGATCTCGGTGACTTCTACGCCGAGATCGATCGCCTGGCGCGGCTGTGGAAGGAGACGCTGCCGCTGCCCATCTTCGAGCTGCCGTACGAAGGCGTGGTCGAGGATCCGGAGCTCTGGGCCCGACGCCTGATCGAATCCATCGGCCTCGACTGGGATCCGCGCTGCCTCGAGTTCCACAAGACCGAGCGTGCGGTGCGGACCGCCAGCGCCTGGCAGGTCAAGCAACCAATCTACAAGCGATCATCTGGGCGCTGGAAGCGCTATGGCGATGCGCTTGATCCGCTGCTCGCCAAGCTGCGCAGCGAAGGCATCGAGTTCGAATGAGCGGCGCACGCGTCTTCGGCTTGCTGCTCGCGCTCGCCCTCGCCGCTGCCAGCGCGGCCGCGCCGGCGCCGCCAGCGCCCACGCCTGAAGCCATGCCGCTACTCGCCTGGACTGACGATCCGCCTGCGACCGAGGTCCGCCCGTTGTCCGGCAAGCGCACGGTCGCGTTGCGCTACGGTGCCACGCTCGATCCGGCCACCTTCCACGCCACGCTCGACGGTGAGCGTGTCAGCCCCGCGTTCCAGCCGGAGCCAGGTACTGCTGAGACCGTCACGCTCGATTTCATCGGTGGCCGCAACCATCTGGTGCTGCAGGCCTCGAGCAAGGACGGCCTCGCTCACATCACGCTCGAGCGCTGGATCAGCTTCGCCCGGTTCCCCGGCGACGAGAACGCGAGCGATCGCGTGCCCTCGGCGCCGGAGCTCAAGCATGAGGTCTGGAAGAAAGAGACGCCGGAAGCACCGCCACCGGCGCCCCCGCCGGCCGCCGCTCCAGCGACGAAACCGTAAGAGAGCGTGGCGGGTGGCCTAGCGCCATCGGTCCCGGCCTCCCTAAGACGCGGACGCGATACCGGTCGGCCGGGACCGATGGCGCTCTCCGCCCGCCGACACATCTGATCGGTTCGTCTTGGACCAACCGCCGGCGCGGCGGGGCCTTGAAGGTCCGGGTGTTGGCCCCCTTCGCGGTCCCTGAGTCACGGACGCTCCATCTGTCGGGGGGGGAGCGCGTGATTCCTCGGGCGACCGGGATAGCGGCCGCGGCGTTGGGGGCCCGAGGCCTCC
>JANNEA010000033.1:0-45462 GCA_031388175.1 Gammaproteobacteria bacterium | reverse complement strand
GAAGCGCGACACCTGGCGCACGTTGCGCGCGGATTCCGAGACGCCCTTCTTGTGCGCGTCGAGCTCCTCGAGCACGACCATCGGCAGGAAGATGTCGTGCTCCTGGAACTTGAAGATCGCCGAGGGGTCGTGCATCAGCACGTTGGTGTCGAGCACGAACAACCGGTGCTGGGTCGGCGGCGGGCGGCGACGGCTCATCGTGCGCTCCGGCGGCGCTTGGCCGCGGCTGTGCTTTTGGACTTCGCTATCGACTTCGCCGTCGGCGCGGCGCCGAGTGCGCGCACCGCCTCAAGGACCTCGGTGGCATGGCCGGCGACCTTCAGCTTGCGCCACTCGCGGGCGAGCCTGCCCTGTGAATCGATCAGGAAGGTGCTGCGCTCGATGCCCAGGTATTTCCTGCCGTACAACGACTTCTGTTTGATCACGTCGAAGTGATCGCAGAGCGCGGAATCCTCGTCGGCGATGAGCTCGAACGGGAAGCCGTGCTTGCTGCGGAACTTCGCGTGCGAGGCGGCAGAGTCGCGCGATACACCGCGGACCACGGCGCCGGCGCGAGCGAAGCGAGCGTGCAGCGCCTTGAAATCGAGGCCCTCGGCGGTGCAGCCGGAGGTCAGGTCCTTGGGATAGAAGTAAAGGACGAGTGACTTGCCCGTGGGCGTGGGCGGGAGGGAGCGGTGCGCGATCTTCAGGCCGACCTTCGGTTTGCTCATCGAGTCCTCATACCCATCTATCAACCTTTTATGGGTTCCAGTATCGCGTCCAGGTTCAGGTGATCGCAGAAATCGAGGAACTCCTCGCGCAGCATCGGGATGTGGATGCTGCCCGGTACGCTCAGCGCCATGTACAGCGAGAACATCGGTGCGCCGGTATGCACCGCGAGGTAGGTGTGGGTCTGCACTTCCTCGATGCCGATCGAGCGGCTGCTGAAGAAGTCGGTGAGGTTGAACACGATGCCAGGCTGGTCGGCGCAGACCACATCCACTGAGTAGGGCACGAGTTCGTCGCGCGCCGGGCGTTCCTGGGTGCGATGCGCGCTGATCTTGAGCCCGAGATCCTTCTCCATGCGGGGCAGCGTGGTCTCGAACTTGGCGACCATGTTCCAGGCACCGGTGATCAGCGCCTGCAGCGCGAAGTCGGTGCCGAGCAGGTGCATGCGGCTCTCGGCGATGCTGCAGCCGCAGTCGCTCACGGACTTCGAGAAGGCGAGGAGGGTGTCCGGGCGGTTCTCGCCGATGGCGGATACGACGAGCAGTTGCTTCATCTGGGGGCGAGTGTAGCCGCTCAGGCCGATAGGCGGAACCTTGAGGGGCCGCAGCCGGGCCGGTAACCTACGCCCCCTATGTTCAACGGCAGCATGGTTGCGCTCGTCACGCCGATGGCGACTGACGGCTCGGTCGACCTCGCCGCGCTGGCGGCGTTGGTCGAGTGGCACCTGGCCGAGGGCACCGACGCGCTGGTCGTGGTTGGCACCACCGGCGAGGCGCCGACCCTGGAACCCGCCGAACAGCTCAGCGTCGTCCGCGAGACGATCCGCGTGGTCCGGCAGCGCGTCCCCGTGATCGTCGGCACCGGTTCGAACGCCACACGGCACACCGTAGCGGCGACCCGTGCCGCCGCCGCCGCCGGCGCAGATGCAGCACTGGTCGTGGTGCCTTATTACAACCGGCCGACCCAGGACGGGATGTTCCAGCATTTCAGCGCGGTCGCCGCCGAGGGCGGGTTGCCGGTCATCCTCTATAACGTCCCTGGCCGCACGGTCGCCGATCTCCTGCCCGAGACTGCGGCCAGGCTGTCGCGGGTTGCCGGGATCGTGGGGATCAAGGAAGCCACTGGCGAGGTCGCACGGGTCAGCGCGATCTTGGGTGCGGCGCGTGACGGCTTCGAGGTCTACAGCGGCGACGACGCGACCGCGCGCGAGGCCATCCTGGCCGGCGCCCGCGGCGTGATCTCGGTGACCGCGAACCTGGTGCCCGCCGCGATGCACCGCATGTGCGCCGCGGCCCTGGCCGGCGATGTGGCGGCGGCCGCCGGATTCGACGCTCCGCTCGCTGGACTGCATCGCGAGCTGTTCTGCGAACCGAACCCGATTCCGGTGAAATGGGCCTTGGCCGAGATGGGCAGGATCCCGGCCGGGATCCGATTGCCGCTCACCCCGCTCGCCGCCGCGTATCATCCGCGCGTCCGCAGCGCGATGCGCGCCGCCGGCCTGACCTGAACGGAGCACCTGCTTGGAACGTAATGATCTGCTGAACCCCGCGCCAAGCACGCTGCGTGCATCGCTGCTTATCCTGCTTGCGCTTGGTGCTGCGGGCTGCTCCAGCATCGACTGCGACGATCCGACGCGCTACATCGGCGCCGAGCTCCACGCGCCGCTCGCGAACCCGCCAGGGCTTGACGCGGTCGTGACTCGTGACGCGTTCAAGATCCCGGGTGGCGCACCGCCCAAGGAGTACCAAGGCGGCGCCTGTTTGCTGAAGCCGCCGCAGCTGGTCAAAACCCCGGACGAGGAGACGCACGAATCTGGCGCGGCGGCGCGGGCCGCGGCCCAGCGCAAACTGGATGAGGAGAACGCCGAGGAGCCTTGGTTCGACGAGGACTAGGGTCCCGACGATGGTCGAGCCCCACGCGTCGGGCGTCGTTTCCTTTGCCGCGCCGCAGCCCTCGGGTAGACTGCGCGCCCTCCGGAGAGGTGGCCGAGCGGTTGAAGGCGCACGCCTGGAAAGTGTGTAAACGCCCAAAAGCGTTTCGAGGGTTCGAATCCCTCCCTCTCCGCCACTCAATGCAATGGTGATCCGCATCGGCCCCTCCGCGGCATCGTCCCGCGAACCCCGCCAGGCCCGGAAGGGAGCAACGGTAGCGGTGCGCGGTGCGCGCCGGAGCCAGGCTGGTGCGGGTCACCGCCATCGCTCATGCTGAGGCCCCGATGACCTACCAAGCACTCGCCCGCAAGTGGCGCCCGCGCCGTTTCGCCGAACTCGTCGGGCAGGAACATGTGCAGCGGGCCTTGATCAACGCGCTCGACAGCAAGCGCTTGCACCACGCGTTCCTCTTCACCGGCACCCGCGGCGTGGGCAAGACCACGATCGCGCGGATCCTGGCCAAGAGCCTGAACTGCGAGAAGGGCATCACCTCTGACCCCTGCGGCGTCTGCTCGGCCTGCACCGAGATCGACGAGGGCCGCTTCGTCGACCTGCTCGAGATTGATGCCGCCAGCAACACCGGCGTGGACGATGTGCGCGAGCTAATCGAGAACGCGCAGTACCGGCCGGCGCGCGGCGCCTACAAGGTGTACCTCATCGACGAGGTGCACATGCTGTCGAAGAACGCGTTCAACGCGCTGCTCAAGACGCTCGAGGAGCCGCCTGAGCACGCCAAGTTCCTGCTCGCGACCACCGACCCGCAGAAGCTGCCGGTCACGGTGCTGTCGCGCTGCCTGCAGTTCGGGCTGAAGCGCCTGCCACAGCCGTCGATCATGGCCTACCTCAAGAAGGTGCTGGTGGCAGAGCAGGTGACCAGCGACGCCGACGCGCTCGACGCGATCGCGCGCGCCGCCGATGGTTCGATGCGCGATGCGTTGTCGCTGCTCGACCAGGCCATCGCCCACGGCGGCGGCACGCTCACCGGTGTCGAGGTCCGCGCGATGCTCGGCACCGTCGACCGCAAGCGGATCCATGAACTGCTGCGTCTGCTCGCAGCAGCCGATGCGGCGGGCCTGCTGGCCACCGTCGCGGCGCTGGACGAGCTGGCGCCCGATTACGAGGGCGTGCTGGGTGAGTTGGCGACCACGCTGCAGCGCCTGGCGATCATGCAGGCGGTGCCGGCGGCGGCGAACGAGTGGGATGACCGCGCTGCGCTCGCGCCGATCGCCGCCCAGCTCGACGCCGCCGAGGTCCAGCTGCTCTACCAGATCGCGATCACCAGCCGGCGCGACTTGCCGCTCGCCGCGGACCCGCGGTCCGGTTTCGAGATGGCGCTGCTGCGCATGCTGGCGTTCCGGCCGGGCGCCGTCCCCCAAGGGGGCGCCGATGCGACGAGCGGCGCGACGCTGCGCGCGGGCGGCGGCGCAAACGCGACTGCGGCCACGCCTGCGCCTTCTTCCAAGTCCGCACCGATCGTTTCGCCCGATGAATGGGTCACCCTGGTGGAGCGCATGGCGCTGAAGGGGCTGGTCCGCGAGCTCGCGGTGAACTGCGCGCTGCGTAGCCGCGACGGTGCACGCGTGGACCTGACCCTCGCGCCGGCGCACCGTCAGTTGCTCTCCGACCGTTCGGTCGAACGCATCCAGGACGCGCTCGGTCGCGTGTTCGGCCAGGCAGTCGTGCTGCGCATCGAGCTCGGCACCGTGGGCGGCGAGACGCCCGCGGCCGCCGCGGCGCGCGGCGTGGCCGAGCGCACCGCCCAGGCCCGCGACCAGCTCAGTCAGGACCCGGTGGTGCGTGCGATGGGCGACGCCTTCGGCGCGCAACTGCTCCCCGACAGCGTGCGTCCGAACGACTGATGTTCTCGAAGCACGTCGAGACCCTGATCGAGGCGCTGCGCTGCCTGCCGGGCGTGGGGCGAAAGTCGGCGCAACGCATGGCCTTCCACCTGCTCGATCGCGACCCGCAGGGCGCGCAGCACCTGGCAGCCGCGCTCACCGGCGCGCACGACTTGGTGCAGCGTTGCCGCGAGTGCCGGATGTTCTCCGATGGCGAGCTCTGCGGCATCTGTGCCGCCAGCGGCCGCGACCACGGTCTGCTGTGCGCGGTCGAATCGCCGGCCGACGTGGTGGCGGTCGAGCAGGCCACCAACTACCGCGGCCTCTACTTCGTGCTGACCGGCCATCTGTCGCCGCTCGACGGCATCGGGCCGGTCGAGCTCGGCCTCGACGCGCTGGAGCGGCGGCTTGCGCGCGGCGAGGTGCACGAGCTGATCATCGCCACCAATCCCACGGTCGAGGGTGAAGCCACCGCGCATTACCTCGCCACGCACGCGCGCGAGCACGGCGTCACGCCGTCGCGCATCGCCCACGGCGTGCCGGTGGGTGGCGAGCTCGAGTTCGTGGACGGTGGCACGATCGCGCACGCGTTCACCGGCCGCAGCGAGGTTAAGCAATGACCAAGCCTGTCGACGACTGCCTGTTCTGCAAGTTCGCCAGCGGCGCGATAAAGCCGGCCGTGGTGCTCGAGACAGCATCGGTGCTCGCGTTCAAGGACATCAACCCGCAGGCGCCGACCCACGTGCTGATCATCCCCAAGCGCCACGTCGCGACGCTCAACGACCTGGTCGCGGGCGATGCCGCGCTGATGGGTGAGCTGCTGTTGGCGGCGAAGCAGGTCGCAGCGGACGCTGGCCTGGTCGAGTCGGGTTATCGAGTCGCGATCAACTGCGGCGCCGGCGCAGGCCAGAGCGTGTTCCACGTGCACCTGCATCTGCTCGGCGGGCGGCGCCTGGATTGGCCGCCGGGCTGAGCGGTCGACGACGGTTCAGGATTTCTTCTTCGCCCAACCCACGAACTGGTTCTCCATGATCCGCGCGAGCCCGAGGTAGGCCTCGTAGCGGCGCAGCAGCACCTTGTCCTCGTCCACCGCCGTGCGCACTGCGCAGATCGGCTCGCTGCGATGCGTGCAGTCGGCGAACTTGCAGCCCGCCGCCAACGGCAGGAACTCGATGAAGTGTCCGGCGAGCTCGCGCACCGCCATCGGCCACAGGTAGAAGTCACGCACGCCGGGCGAATCGATTAGTTCACCGCCGCTCGGCACGTGGAACAGCATGGTGCGTGTGGTGGTGTGCTTGCCCTCGCCGGTGGCGCGGTTGAGCTCACCGACCTTGAGCTCGAGGTCGGGTACCGCGAGCCGCACCAGCGAGGATTTGCCGGTGCCGGACTCGCCGATCACGATGCTGGTGCGGGCGGTGAGCATCGCGCGGAACGCGTCGGCGCCGTCGCCGCGCTGCGCGCTGAGGCTGAGCGTGGTGATGCCGAGCGCAGCGTATTCCGCGATCAGTTCGTGCAACGGATCGTCAGCGGGCACCAGGTCGCACTTGTTCAGCACCAGCACGGGCTCGATGCCGAGCGCATGCGCGGCGACCAGGTACTTGTCCACCAGGAACGTCTGGAAGGTGGGCAGCGGCGCGCTGACGATGAACATGCGGTCGATGTTGGCGGCGAGCGGCGGCAGCGCCTTGGCCTTGTCATGCCGACTGAGCACCGAGCGCCGCGGCAGCACCTCTTCGATCACGCCGAAGCCCGAACCCTGCGCGCGGAACCTCACGCGATCGCCGCACACCGCTTGCAGGTTGCGGCCGCGCACCTGGCAGTCGAGCCGTGTGCCAGAGGCCTCCTCGACCAGTGCGTGGCGCGAGAAGTTGACGATCACGCGGCCCTCGCGCAGTGGCTTCTGCTCGCGTGGCGGACGCGCCTGGTCGCGGTCGCGGCTCATGCTGCAGCTTCCTGAGCGAGGCGTTCCAGGCGCCTTGCCGGCGGCGGATGTGAATCGTGGAACGCCGAGTACAGCGGGTCCGGCGTGAGCGTGCTCGCGTTCTCGCGGTAGAGCACCACCAGCGCGCGCGCCAACGCCTTGCCGTCGCTCATCTTCCGGGCGTAGTCGTCGGCCTCGAACTCATGGCGGCGTGACCACCAGGCCGCCAGCGGCTTCAGCGGCAGCAGGAATGGCGGCGCGACGAGCGCGAGCAGCGCGAGCGTGGCGTGACCGGAGGCGACCGGGGCGCCCAGCGCCGCGAGCACGGCGGGATCCGTGGCAAGCGTCGCTGCGATCCAGAACAGGAGCAGGCTGCCGGCAGCGCTGGCGATCAGCCGCCGGCGCACGTGGTCGAGGCGGAAGTGGCCGAGCTCGTGCGCCAGCACCGCTTCGACCTCGTCGGGCTGCAGGCGCTCGAGCAGCGTGTCGAACAGCACGATGCGCTTGGCTGTGCCGAAGCCGGTGAAGTAGGCGTTGCCGTGCGCCGAGCGCTGCGACGCGTCCATCACCGACACGCCCTTGCTGGTGAAGCCGCAGCGCAGCAGCAGCGCATCCACGCGCTGGCGCAGGGCATCGTCGGCGAGCGGGGTGAAGTGGTTGAACAACGGCGCGATCAGCGTCGGGTAGGCGAAGGTCATGCCGAGCGAGAACGAGACCACCAGCGCCCAGACCCACAGCCACCACTCGGCCGGCGCGGTCCGCATCATTGCCAGCGCCGTCGCCGCCAACGCAGTGGTCAGCAGCAGGCTCAGCACCGCGCTCTTCACCGCGTCGCGGACGAACAGCGCCGGCGTGGTGCGGTTGAAACCGAACGCGGCTTCAAGCCGGAACGCCTGCCACCAGCTGAGGGGCAGCTCGACCAGCTCTCCGATCAGCACCAGTCCGGCGAGCACCAGCGTGCCGGTGGCGAGCTGTCCCAGTCCGAAGTCGCGCAGCGCAGCGTCGAATGCGGCGAAGCCCCCGCCGAGCGTCCAGGCGAGCGTCAACAGCGTGCTTGCGACGAGCACGACGATGCCGAAGCGGGTGCGTGCGACGGTGTAGTCGGCGGCCTTGGCGTGCGCCTCGATGGTGACGGCGCCAGCGAACGCCTGCGGCACGACCGCGCGATGCGCGCGCACGAACGCGACCTGGCGCGCGGCGAGCCAGACGCGGAGCGCGGTGCCGAGCAGGAGCGCGACGAGGAAGATGAGGGCGGCGGGGTGCATGCGCGGGGCTCGAGGATTGCTTTGCTATCATGCCACGCATGAGCCTGCAGCCACACCCGGACAACCTGATCTGGATCGACCTCGAGATGACGGGGCTCGATCCGCAACACGACCGCATCATCGAGATCGCGACCGTCGTGACCGACAAGCATCTCGAACCGCTGGCCGAAGGACCGATGATCGCGATCCATCAGCCAGATGCGGCGTTGGCGGCGATGGACGAGTGGAACACCAAGCAACACGGCGGCTCAGGTCTGACCCGGCGCGTGCGTGAGAGCGCGATCCACGACGCCGAGGCCGAGCGGCAGACCATCGACTTCCTGGCGAAGTGGGTCCCGGCGGGCGCGTCACCGATGTGTGGCAACTCGATCTGCCAGGATCGCCGCTTCCTCGCGCGCTGGATGCCGCAGCTCGAGCGCTTCTTCCACTACCGCAACCTCGACGTCTCGACGCTCAAGGAACTGGCGCGGCGTTGGGCACCGGCGGTGGCGGCCAGCGTGACCAAGGAATCCAAGCACCTCGCGCTCGCCGACATCCACGATTCGATCGTCGAGCTCAAGCACTACCGCGAACATCTGTTCGACGCCCGCGCGCTCGCCGTTTCGACGCCCCCGAAGGGGGGCGTCTCGAAGTAGGTGCTGCGCTAGGTCGCCGGTGGCGTGCGCGGGGCGATGACGCTGCGCGGCAGCGCCAGCGCACCACCGATCGCGATCAGCACCGCGCCCATGATCGACAGCAGGTCCGGCGTCTCGCCCCACAACGCCCAACCCCAGGCCGCGGCGAACACCACCGAGACGTAGGTGTAGGGCCCGATGCGGGTCGCCGGCGCCAGCGAATAGGCCTTGGTCGCGCCGAGCTGCCCGAGCGTGGCGAACAAGCCCGCTGCACCCAGCATCAACCACTGGCGCAGCGACGGTGACTGCCAGTTGAGCGCGGCGGGTACCGCCGAGACCAGCGTGGCCAGGGTGAAGAAATAGAACACGATGCGTTGGTAGGGCTCGGTCTGGGCGTTGCGCCGGATCGTGACCACGGCGAACGCTGTGGTGAGCCCCGATGCGAGCCCGACCAGCGTGCCGAACGACTGCAGGTCGCCGCCGGGCTTGAGGATGAAGGCGATGCCGATGAAGCCGACGATCAGCGCGGTGCCGATCAACCGGGTCAGGCGTTCGCCGAGCCAGAGGAATGCGATGAACGGCACGAACAGTGCCGAAGTGTGGTTGAGCAGCACGGCCTCGGCCAGCGGCAGGTGGGTGATCGCGTAGACGAACAGGTAGATGCCGGTGACACCGAAGGTCGCGCGCAGCAAGTGCAGGTGGAAGACCTTGGTCCGCAAGCCCTCGATGCGCAGCCGCGCCAGGAACGGCAGCAAGAACAGCAGCGAGAACCCGTTGCGCAGGAATACCAGCATCTCGGTCGACAGATCGCCCGATGCGGACTTGATCAGGGCGCTCATGGTCGAGAATGCGGCCGCCGCGCCGAGCACGTAGAGCACGCCGCGTGCTGGTTCGTCCTTGGTCAATGCGGGAACTCCGATGGGGCGCAGGCGGGGGCGCACATTCTAGTATCCTCGCGGCCATGCGATTGACCTATAGGGACGTGCAGGACGCGGCTGCGCGGCTCGCGCCGCTGGTGCTGCGTACCCCAGTGTTGACCAACGATGAGCTCGACCGCCGCATCGGCGGCCGCGTGTTCCTCAAATGCGAGAACCTGCAGCGCATCGGTGCGTTCAAGTACCGCGGCGCCTGCAACGCGGTGCTCCAGCTCAGCAGCGACGAGTTGGCCCGCGGCGTCGCGACCCATTCCTCGGGCAACCACGCTACGGCGCTGGCACGCGCGGCGCGCGAGCGCGGGGCCCGCGCCCACGTGGTGATGCCGGATGACGTGTCGAAGTTCAAGCAGGCCGCGGTGGCGGGCCACGGTGCGGAGATCATCCTCTGCGAGCCGACGATGGCGGCCCGCGAGGCCGCGCTCGCCGCGCTGGTGGCGCGCACTGGCGCCGCGGTCGTGCACCCCTTCGAAGACCATCGGGTGATGGCCGGGCAGGGCACCGCAGCGCTCGAACTGATGCATGAGGTCCCCGAGCTCGATCTGCTGCTGGCGCCGATCGGTGGCGGTGGCCTGATGAGCGGCTGCGCCGTGGTGGCGCGCCAGCTGCGACCGCGGATCGGGCTCTACGGCGTGGAGCCCGCGGGGGCCGATGATGCGCTGCGTTCGCTTCGCGCTGGCGCGGTCACGCCGGTGGCACAGCCGAACACGATCGCGGATGGCCTGCGCGCCACGGTGGGCCACAACACGCTGCCGATCCTCAAGGCCTTGCTCGACGACATCGTCACGGTCGACGACGCCGCGATCATCCGTGCGATGCGCTTCCTGTGGGAGCACGCCAAGCTGGTGGTTGAGCCGTCGGCAGCGGTCCCCTTGGCGGCCCTGTTCGAGGGCCGCATTTCGGCCACCGGTCGACGCGTCGGCATCATCATCTCCGGCGGCAACGTCGACCTCGACGCATTGCCCTGGATCACAACGCAGGAGCACCACGGATGAAAAGGTCCATCGAGATCGGCGCGCGTGGCGTGCCTTTGGTATTGCTGCTGGCACTGTCACCGCTGAGTGCGGCTGATCCACTCGAGCAGAGGGTCGGGGCAGATCAGGCGCAGGCCATGGGCCTGCAGAAGCTCAGCGTCGCGGAGCGCGCGGAGCTCGCGCGCTGGATCGAGCGCCATATCGACGGCAGGCCAGTGCCGGTGATGTCGCCGACGGTCGAGTTCAGCTCCGATGGCGTGACGGTGCAGGCCGTTATCGTACCTGCGGTGCCGGTGGCATCTGCGGCGACGGCGGCATCTGCGTCCGTGCCCGCGGCTGCGCCCCGCGCCCCCGTGACGATCGGCACCACGGCGGCGTTCGGCCTGGAGCAGGACGCGGTCGACGGTGATCTGAAAGAGCTGCGCGCCCGTGTGCTGGGCGAGTTCACGGGCTGGGACGGGAAGACGCGCTTCACGCTCGACAACGGTCAGGTCTGGCGTCAATCGACGCCAGGCGTCTATCGCCACAAGGCCAATGATCCGGAGGTCACGATCGAACGGGGCCTGATCGGCTACAAACTGCGTTTGGTCGAGACCAAGCGTTCAATCGCGGTGCGCCGCGTCAAGTGACTGTCATGAGGTCTTCCATGTTGCGCCGAAGCTTGCTGCTGCTGATCACCACCTGCGCCGGGATTGCGTCGGCCGGCCCGGCGGTGCCGGCCGCGGTTGCGCCTGCAACGTCAGCGCCGCCGGACACGGATGTGTTCGTCGCCGACCTTTATCTCGATGTCGGCAAGGTTGCGCCGCCGGTGAACATCACCGACCGCGATGGGTACGACAACCAGCCGGCGTTCACGCTCGACGGCAGCGCGGTGCTCTACGTCGCCGACGGCGACGGTGACCAGACCGATGTCTGGCGCTACGAGCTGGCCAGCGGCGCGCGCGTGCAGGTCACCAACACGCCCGAGGCCGAGTTCTCGCCGACGCTGCTTGCTGCTGGCGGCTTCTCTGCGGTGCGGGTCGAGTCGCCCAAGGCCGAAGGTGAGGCCTACACCGAATCGCAGCACCTGTACCGCTATGGCATGGACGGTGTTGCGCAGGGTGCGGTCGTCGCCAGTCTGAACCGCGTCGGCTACCACGCCTGGATCGACGCGACGCGCTTCGCCGCGTTCATCGTCGGTGGCGGCGACGCCAAGCTGCCGAACCGACTGGTGATCGTGGATTCCGCGAGCGGCAAGGTCACGCCGCTGGCCTACGACATCGGCCGTTCGCTCAGTCGCGCGCCTGACGGTCGGGTGACCTTCGTCGACAAGTCCAACGCCAAGGCCTGGACGGTGGCCACGCTCGCACCAGGCGACCTCAAACCGAACGCGCTGATCGCGACGCCACCTGGTCCGCCAGATGAAGCAGATGGCGCGCGCAGCGAGGACTTCTGCTGGCTGCCGGATGGCACGCTGCTGATGGCGAAGGGCAAGTGGCTGCTGCGCTGGGACGGCAAACCGGGCAGCGGGTGGACCGCGCTCGCCGAGCTCAGTGACCTGCCGGGTGACATCAAGCGCCTGGCCGTGAGCCGCGACGGCAAGCACTTGGCGATGGTGGTCGAGATCAATGACCCGAAGCGCACGCGGGGCATTCGCGGGTGAACCTGCGGGGCGCCGGCTTCGTGCTGCCGCTCGGGCTGCCGATCCTGGCGCTCCTCGGTGCGTTCGCGGGCGGGACCTGGAACCTGCTGACGCCGGTGTTCGTGTTCGGCGTGCTCCCCGTGCTCGACCACGCGTTCGGCCCGGATCGATGGAACCCCACCGCGGACCAGGAGCGGATGTTGGCGCAGGCCGTGTGGTACCGCGCGGTCCTGTTCGCCTATGGCGCCTTGCACTTCGCGTTGCTCGCGGGCGTCGCCTGGCTGGCACCGAACCTGGCTCCGGTCGAACTCGTCGGCGTGGCGCTGGCGACCGGCATCGCGACCGGCGGCATCGGCATCACGGTGGCGCATGAGCTCGGGCACAAGCGCGATCGCGCGGGCCGCACTCTTGCCTGGTTGCTGCTCGGCAGCGTCGCGTACAGCCATTTCCTGATTGAGCACAACCGTGGTCACCACGGCCGCGTGGCGACGACGGATGATCCGGCGAGCGCACGCCTCGGTGAGGGCTTCTGGCGTTTCCTGCCACGCACAGTGGCGGGCGGTCTGCGCAGCGCCTGGGCGTTCGAGCGCGCGCCCCTGCCGCGCAACGGTGTGGTGCTGGGCGGACTGCTCACTGCGTTCTTGTTCGCAGTAGGCACGGTGCTTGGCGGCGTCGCCGCACTGGCCCTGCTGGCGTTGCAGGCCATGGTCGCGATCACGCTGCTCGAATCCGTGAACTACGTCGAGCACTACGGACTGGAGCGTGCGCGTCACTCCGACGGCGGCTGGGCGCCGGTGACGGCGCAGCATTCCTGGAACGCCAGCCATCGCTTGACCAACTGGTTCCTGTTCAACTTGCAGCGTCATTCGCATCACCACATCGACCACGCGCGGCCCTATCAGACACTGCAGCATCTCGAGCAGAGCCCGCAGCTGCCGACCGGATACTCCGGGATGGTCCTGCTGGCATTGCTGCCACCGCTGTGGGAGCGGGTGATGGGGCCGCGCACGCGCGCCTATCGCGCTGCGCATCCAGTGACCGCCGGAGGTGCCGCATGACGCGGCTCGCGCTATTGCTGCTGCTGTGCTTCGGCGCAGCGGCCGCGAGCGGCGCAACCGCTGGTGCCGATCGCGTGCTCGGGTTGTGGTTGACCGAAAAGGCTGACGCCCAGGTGCGCATCGAGCGCGTCGGTGATCGCTATCAAGGCGCGATCGTGTGGCTGAAGGAGCCGCTGTATCCCGCCGACGATGAGCAGGGCATGGCCGGCCGGATCAAGGTCGATCGCGAGAACCCGCACCAGGACAAGCGCGCGCAGCGGATCATCGGTCTGCGCATCGTCGCCGGCTTCCGCTTCGATGGCGAGCTGTGGCGCGAGGGCACCATCTACGATCCGGAGAACGGCAAGACCTACAAGTGCAAGATGTGGTTCGACGGCGAGACGCTGCGGGTCCGCGGCTACATCGGCTTCGCGCTGCTCGGGCGCAGCACCAGTTGGACGCGGGCGCGGGAGAAGCCGTGATGCATCGTGGCAGCTGCCATTGCGGCGCAGTGCGTTTCGAAGTCGAGGCGCCGGCGGTCATCGAGGCCTACGAGTGCAACTGTTCGATCTGCGCCAAGACCGCGTTCCTGCACCTCATCGTCGCCGAATCGCGCTTCCGGCTGCAGGCCGGCGCAGACGCGCTGACCACCTACACCTTTAACACTGGTGTGGCGAAGCACCTGTTCTGCAGCCGCTGCGGCGTGAAGGCGTTCTACCGGCCGCGTTCGAACCCCGACGGCTGGAGCGTCAACGCGCGCTGCCTTGATTCGGCGACGGTCGAGCGGTTGGTGCTCAAGCCCTTCGACGGTCGCAACTGGGAGCAGGCTGGCGACCTGGCGCACCTCAGCACATGAAGACGCTCCATCTCGCCCTGCTCGCGCTCGTCGCTGCAGTCTTCGTCTGGTCCGGCATCGGCCCGAAGGACGTCCCGACCTGGATGCTCGAGGTGTTTCCGGTGGTGCTCGCGCTGCCGCTGTTGGCGTGGACCTACCGTCGCTTCCCTCTGACCGATCTCGTCTACTGCTTGATCGCGTTGCACGCCATCGTGCTGATGGTCGGCGGTCACTATACCTACGCCGAGGTGCCGCTCGGCGATTGGGTGCGCGACGCCTTCGGCTTTGCACGCAACCACTACGACCGGTTGGGCCATCTGCTGCAGGGCTTCGTGCCGGCGCTGATCGCGCGTGAGATTTTCCTGCGGCTAGACGTGGTGCGCGGCGCCGCCTGGCGCTTCTTCACGATCTGCTGCGTCTGCCTCGCGATCAGCGCGGTCTACGAGTTCCTGGAATGGTGGACGGCGCTGCTGTCGGAGGAGGGCGCCGCGGCCTTCCTCGGCACGCAGGGCGACCCCTGGGACACGCAATGGGACATGTTCCTTGCGCTGTGCGGCTCGATCGCGTCGCAGCTGCTGCTCGGCCGCTGGCACGACCGCCAGCTGACCAAACTCAAGGCACGGTGAACCAGCGTACCGGCAGATCGCTGCGCGCGACCGCGACCGCGTGCAGTGGCGCGGTCAAGGCCATGGTGGCGCGCGCGCCGGGAGTCGGACTGGTCTCACGCACATGCACGATGAGCGTGCCTTCGACGACTTCGGCGCGGACGATCTCGATCGCATGACCGCCGGTGCGGCGTTCGCCGAGCGCCGCGAACAGCACCATCTGCCGCTCGAAGTCGACCGGTGGTGCGAGCCGTCGCTGTTGCTGCAGCTCGCTCCAGAGCTTCTGCCAGGTGGTGGCGTCGCGCAGTACCTCGCGCCGCTGTTCCTTGGCGGCGCTGTAGTTCTCCTGCGCGAGCGGCATGAGCGGCAAGGGACCAGCGGCGAGTTTCGTGCTGGGGCAGGCGCCGAGGGCAAGGCAGAGGACGAGGAGGGCTGCACGCATGGCCGGCAGACTACCCCATGACTGGAGCCATCGACCGTGCGCGCGGCCAGGTCCGGCGCGTCGCCACTCGCCCATACCGGCACGCTGCTAGGGTTGTGGCATGAAACACGCCTCGCTCGTGCTGCCGCTGCTCCTGTCCGTCGCTTGCGCGGAGGCGCCGCCTCCGGTCACGCGTCCGATCGCCGAGGTGGTCGCCGCCGAGCGCGCGTTCTCGGCGCGCGCCCAGGTGGTCAACGCCCGCGATGCGTTCGTGGAGAACTTTGCGCCCGATGCCATCCTGTTCTCGCCCGAGCCGAGCCCGGCCTTCCCCGCGCTCACCGAAGGGCCGCCCTGGGGCGTGAACATCGTTTGGGGACCGGCGGTGGCAGGCGCTGCGTGCAGCGGCGACCTCGGTTGGACCACGGGTCCGGCCGAGTACCGCCGCCAGCCCGGCGGTGAGGTCGTTCGGCGTGGCTATTACTCCTCGATCTGGACGCGTGGCGCCGACGGCCCCTGGAAGGTGTTGGTCGACCTCGGCATCGGCATCCCGCTCGACGCTCCGCGCGAACCAGATTGGGTCGAGAGCGGCGCTCAGGCGCCGTGCGCGCCAGTGCTTGCCGGCGCGGCCGGCTTCACCAGCGGCCTCGCGCGCGCCGACGCGCTGCTCGCGAGCATGGCCGAAGCGGATGCGGCGGCGGCGTTCGGTGCGCGCCTCCATCCTGCGGCCCGCCTGCATCGCACCGGTGTTGCGCCCGTGATCGGCGCCGACGCGGTGCGCCAGGCGCTGGCCGATCATCCGAAGCTCAAGTTGGCGAAGGACGGCCTGCGTGCCGCGGCGAGCGGCGATCTCGGCTTCAGCTACGGGCGTGGCGCCTGGCTCGACGCCGCCACCGAGCAGCGTTTCGTCTATTTGCTGGTGTGGGAGCGCGTCGCGGGTGACTGGTTGCTGCGCTTGATCGTGCAGGACGAGATCAAGCCACCGCCAGCGTGAGGCTCAGCGCAGGAATCCACGCAACAATTTGATGCCGCGGACCAGGCCCGCGAGCCGGCGCCAGAGTCCGCGACCGTAGAGCGCGTGGACCATGCCGCTGAGCGCGTCGTAGGTGGCGCGACCATAGGGCTGCCAGAAAGGTTGGCGCGGCAGGAAGTCGAGCCAATCGCGCACCACCACGCGCGATGCGGTGACCTCGTCGAAGGCAAAGCGGCCGTGACCACGACCGATGCCGGAATCACCGAAGCCGCCCCAGGGCGTCTCGGTCAGGCCATGCGAAAGCAGGTGGTCGTTCACCATCACCGCGCCAGCACGCAGCTGCGCGGCGAGCCGCGCAGCGCGCCTGCCGTCGCGTGACCAGACCGAACCGGACAGACCGTAGATCGAATCGTTCGCGAGCCGGAGCGCCTCGGCGTCGTCGGCGACCGGCATCACGCCGAGTACCGGGCCGAAGGTCTCCTCGCGCATCACGCGCATCGAATGGTCGACGCCGGTCAGCACCACCGGCGCGACGAACTGCGGGCCAAGATCACGCGGCAGCGTCGCCTGCGCGTGGATGGTCGCGCCCGCCGCCATGGCTTCGGCGAGGTGGGCGCGCACCAGGTCGGCCTGGCGCGCGGTGCAGAGCGCGCCGATGTCGACCGCGTGCGCGCCGAGGTCGGGGCCGATGCGCAGCGCGTCGACCTTTTCCTTGAGCACCGCGAGGAACGCGGGGTAGACGCGGCGATCCACGTAGACCCGCTCGACGCCGGCACAGGACTGCCCGGCGTTCGACATGCCTGCCCAGACCGCGCAGGCCGCGGCGCGCTCGAGGTTGGCGTCGTCACAGACGATCATCGCGTCCTTGCCGCCGAGCTCGAGCGACAGCGGCACCAGACGTTCGGCGGCGCGCTGCATCAGCCAGCGCCCCACGCGCGGCGAGCCAGTGAAGAACAGCTTGTCCACGCCGCCCTGGCCCAGGAACACCTCGCCCGCAACGGGGCCGTCAGCGTTCGCGTGCTGGAACACGCCGGCCGGCAGGCCGACCGCGGCCCACATCTCCTCGATCAGGGTGCCGACGGTCACCGTCTCAGGTGCCGTCTTGAACACGACGCTGTTGCCGGCGAGCAGCGCCGGCACGATCTCGTGCATCGGGATGCCGAGCGGGTAGTTCCACGGCGAGATGATGCCGACCACGCCCCAGGGCAGGCGCTGCAGCGTGGCGCGCTTGTAGATGAGCAGCAGCGAGCCGGCGGCCAGTCGCTTCGGCGCGAGCTCGCCGCGCGCGTGCGCCGCGTACCAGGCGGCGCCGGCGATCGAAGGCATCACTTCGGTTGCGTAGGCCTCGAGCTGGGTCTTGCCGACGCAGTCCGAGATCGTGGCGGCCAGGTGGTCGCCGTGCTCGACCAGCCATTGGCGCGCGTCATCGACGCAGGCGCGGCGCCGGGCGAGCGGCAGCGCAGCCCACGCCGGTTGCGCCGCCCGCGCCGCAGCGATGTGCGCGCGCAGTGCCTCGGCGTCGAGGAACGGGAACTCGCCGATCAGCGCGCCGGTAGCGGGGTTGCGGACAGTCGCGTGCATGGTGGCAGTGTAGACGAGCTGTGCTCGCCGCTAGCGGTCCCAGCGCCGCGAGTACTTGATGAACAAGCTGCGGCCGGACGCCACCAACTCGCCGGGTTCGTCCAGCCCGCCGGGCGCAGGCACGATCGGCACCGCGTCCTGGCGCTGGGAGTAGCCGAAGTAGAACGCGTTGCCCGGCGTCGGCAGCCATTGCAGCAGCAGGTCGCCACCGAGCGCACTGCCGGTGGTGAGCGAGGACTCCTGCGCGTTGCTGCGCGTCTGGCCGTAGTCGAGGATCAAGCGCAGTTGCCAATCCTGGTCGAAGTGGTAGTTGGTCTTGAGCCGCGCGATGCGCGTTTCGAACACCGGCGTGCCATCGTCGAGATCGAGCGCCGACATGAGGTAGGAGGCGTCGAGCTCGAGCATGTTGGTCGGGAAGAAGGTCGCGCCGATGTTGAGATCGAGCCCCTGGCCTGCCACCGGCGGATCGCCAGCCGCCGGCACGAAGTTCACCGCATCGCCCCAGTGGACATTACCGGTGAGCAGGACCAGCGCACTGAATGCGCTGCGCCAGTGGACGCCGAGTCGCTGTTGGGCGAAGTCAACGGGTTGCGCCAGCACCGGGAAGTCCGCCGGTGTGACCCGCTCATCGAGGCCGATGGAGTGAAGCGTCAGCGTGGTCGCGTGCGGGAACTTGAAGACCACCCCGGGCTCAAGCCATTGGTCGAGGCGCAGGCCAGCCTCGTCCCAGGTCCAATGGGTCTCCGCGTAGGGGCTCGCGGCGAGCAGCCAGGTAAGCTTCGGCTCGAAGCGGTAGTTGGCGTACTGGTTGACCTTGCGCACGCCCAGCCGCGGCACGAAGCCGACCGGCGCGTGGAAATCGTCGCTGATCTCCTGCGCATCGAGGTCGAAGGCCCACAGTCGACCGCTGCCGCTCAGCGCCGCATACAACGCGTGGCCATCGCTGCGCGGCGCGGCGACGGCATCGGGCGTGTTCCAGGAGCCCGCGATCTGGAACGTCGTTATCCAATGGTCGTTGAGGCGTTGGCGGCCATCGAGCGAGGCAAGTTCGGAAGTCTCGGTCGGCCCCACGCGGTGCATCACCGAGCCGCCGATGTTGGAGTCCTGCTCGCCGCGTCGGCGCATGCCGTAGTACCAGAGCATCGCGCCGCCGACGCCGGGCGTGCTGAAGTTCTCCGGCGGTGTGTCGTCGGTGATCGCCAGGCCCGACACCGCCCAGCGGCCGCTCTGGCCGGTGAGCCGCACGCCGGCGCTCGGGTCGACGATGCGGCGCGTGAACAGCAGGTCGAGCGGGGTGCTGAAGTAGCCCGCGCTCTCGATGAAGAACGGCCGCTTCTCCGGGAAGAACACCTCGAAGCGCTGGTTGGTGAGTACCTGCGGCTCGTCGGATTCGACCTGGCTGAAGTCGGGGTTGAGGGTGAAGTCCCAGACCAACCGGTCGTCCCACACCAGCTTGCCGTCCATGCCGACCTCGACGCCGTCATCGTCGATCCACGGGCCGCCGGCGCTGACATCGCGCGTGCTGGTCTGCTGCGCGGTCGCGAACGGCGTGAACTGCCAGCGCACCTTGTGCGGCGGGATCACGATGTTCTCGAGCGTGCCAGTCTGCAGCATGCGGCTGCCGATGGTGGTCGAGTACCAGGGAAAGAAGTCCGCCTCGTTGCGCCGGCCCATGCCGCGGAACATCAGGAAGCCGAACTCTTGCCGCTCGCCCGGCGGGAAGCGCAGCGCGTTGAACGGAATCGTCATCACGATCGTGTAGCCGTTCGTGGTGATGCGCCCCTCGCGGTGCCAGTCATAGTCGTTCGACATGTCCCAGCCCTGGCCTTCGGTGTAGGTGCCGTCGTTGATCGCACCATTGACGCTGGTCTGGAAACCCTGCAGGTGCTGCTGGTCGTGGAAGGTGTCGAGCTGCAGCGCGACCGAGTCGTCCTCGTCGGGGATGTTGTCGCGGCGCCTGACCGGCGCGCGGATCAGCGTGGGGTCGCTGTCGTAGGCATACCAGATCGCGTAGAGGTTCTTGTCGTCGTAGCCGAGGTAGACGACGGTGCGCTCGCTGCCCGGCACGCCGTCGAAGGGGTAGCGGGTGATGAAGCCCTCGACCCGCGCCATGCCAGGCATCGGGTCGCGGCCTTCTTCCATCGCCTTGGCGACCTCGGCGATGGCCGGCGGCGCCGCGCTGCGCTGCAGCGTGACCTTGGTGCGGATCGGGCGGAGGTCATCGGTCGGCTGCGCGGCGACGGGCAGGGCGCCGAGCGCGAGCGCGATGCTGAGTGCGGCGAACTTGGCGAACGTGCAGGAGCGCATGCCGTGATCCAACGAGTCAGGTTGAGTGATACGCCTGCTAAGGCGGGTCCCGGCGGATGGCTCGCCGGATTCGGCCGTCGCTAGCCAGGGCCTATCCGCCGCGCCGGCCGGTGAACTCGTCCATGCTGCGGCTGATGCCGAAGAAGTCGAGCAGCCAGTCCACCAGCGGGATCGGCAGCAGCTTCACCGGGAACAGGGTGTAGGCGAACCACGGCATGATCAGCCGCTGCTCGTCGCGTTCGATCGCGCGCAGGATGCGATCGGCCACGCGCTGCGGGTCGAGGATCGGCAGTAGCCAGCTGAAACGGGTCCGCACGCCAGCGAACATGCCGGTGTCGATGTAGAAGGTGCCGACGATCGTGGTGCGGATCGGCAGCCGCTGGCGCCGGAGCTCGATGCGCAGCGATTCATCGAAGCCCACGGCGGCGTGCTTGCTGGCGCAATAGTCCACGAGCTTGGCGGTGCCGGCGAAGCCGGCGAGCGAGGAGATCGTGACGACGTGGCCGCGCCCGGCGGCGATCATCCGCGGCAGGAACGCCCGGGTGGCCCAGATCGGCGCGAGCGCGTTGACGGCGAAGGTCCGCAGGATCTCGTCGTCGCTGGCTTCGGTGAAGCTCTTGCCCGTGACGACGCCGGCGTTGTTGATCAGCACATCGACGCCACCGACCTCGTCGAACACGCGCTGCGCGGTCGTGCGGATCGCCTCGCGGTCCGAGAGATCGAGCGTGTAGCAATGGGCGTGTCGGCTGCGCGCGGCGACCTCGGCGCGGACCCGCTCGAGTCCGTGATGGTCGCGGTCCCAGAGCACCACGCGCGCGCCGCGTGCGGCGGCGCCGAGCGCGAGCAGGTGGCCGATGCCGCTCGCGGCCCCGGTGATGAGCACGACGCGATCGGCGAGCGCAGTCACCGCGGGCGCTTGCTTGCGCTGCGCCCGCGCTTGGCGCGCGGCCTCGCGGTGCGCTTCGGCGAGTTGCGCTTCGCCGTCTTGGCCTTCCCTTTCCCTTTCTTCTGCCCTGCCAGGAACATCCACGTCTCGACCACCGTGTCCGGGTTCAACGAGATCGACTCGATGCCCTGCTCGAGCAGCCACTGGGCGAGGTCGGCATGGTCAGAGGGGCCCTGGCCGCAGATGCCGATGTACTTCTTGTGCTTGCGGCAGGCCTGGATCGCGACCGCGAGCAGGATCTTCACCGCCGGGTTGCGCTCGTCGAACGACGCGGCGACGAGGCCTGAGTCGCGATCGAGGCCGAGCGTGAGCTGGGTGAGGTCGTTGGAGCCGATCGAGAAGCCGTCGAAGTATTGGAGGAACTGCTCGGCCAGCAGCGCGTTGCTCGGCAGCTCGCACATCATGATGTGTTTGAGGCCGTTCACCCCGCGCCCAAGCCCCTGCTCGGCAAGCAGACCGCTGACCGCTTTGGCTTCGGCCAGCGTGCGCACGAACGGCACCATCACCTGCACGTTCTTCAGGCCCATCTCGTCGCGCACCTTCTTCAGCGCACGGCACTCCAGCGCGAAGCATTCGCGGAACGACGGGTCGATGTAACGCGACGCGCCGCGGAACCCGAGCATCGGGTTCTCCTCGTGCGGCTCGTAATTGCGGCCGCCGAGCAGGTTGGCGTACTCGTTCGACTTGAAGTCGGACAGACGCACGATCACCGGCTCCGGCGCGAACGCGCAGGCCAGGGTGGCGATGCCTTCGGCGAGCTTGTCGACGTAGAAGGTCACCGGATCGGCATAGCCGGCCATGCGCTCGCGGATCTGACGCTGGATGTCGGGGTCCTGCTGGTCGAACTCCAGCAGCGCCTTCGGGTGCACGCCGATCATCCCGTTGATGATGAACTCGAGGCGGGCGAGGCCGATGCCACGATGCGGCAGGCTGGCGAAGTCGAACGCGCGGTCCGGGTTGGCGATGTTCATCATGATCTTGACCGGCACCGGCGGCATCTTCGCCAGGCTCAGCTCCTGGCGCTCGAAGGCCAGCTTGCCGGCGTAGATGAAGCCGGTGTCGCCCTCGGCACACGACACCGTGATCGGTTCACCATCGCGGATTCTCGCGGTCGCGTCGCCACAGCCGACCACCGCCGGGATGCCGAGCTCGCGGGCGATGATCGCTGCGTGGCAGGTGCGGCCACCGCGGTTGGTCACGATCGCGGCGGAGCGCTTCATGATCGGTTCCCAATCCGGATCGGTCATGTCGGTGACCAGCACGTCGCCGGGCTGGACCCGGGCCATGTCGGCGACGCTGGCGATGACCCGCGCGGTACCGGCACCGATGCGTTGGCCGATCGCGCGGCCCTCGGCGCGGACCTCGCCCCGTTGCTGCAGCGCGTAGCGCTCGATCACCTGGCCGGACCGAGACTTCACCGTCTCCGGGCGGGCTTGGAGGATGTAGATGCGGCCATCGTTGCCGTCCTGGCCCCACTCGATGTCCATCGGTCGGCCGTAGTGCTTCTCGATCAGCAGCGCCTGCTTGCTGAGCTCGGTGATGTCGGCATCGCCGAGGCAGAAGCGCTGGCGGTCGGCGGCGTCGACCTCGACCGTACGCACGCGCGCGGCGGAATCCGCGCCCTCGGCGTAGACCATCTTGATGGCCTTGGCGCCGAGCGTGCGGCGCACCACCGCCAGGCGGCCGGCCCGCAGCGCCGGCTTGTAGGCGTAGTACTCGTCGGGGTTCACCGCGCCCTGGACCACGGTCTCGCCGAGCCCATAGGACGCGGTGATGAACACCACATCGCGGAAGCCGGTCTCGGTGTCCATCGTGAACATCACGCCCGAGACGCCGAGATCGCTGCGCACCATGCGCTGGATGCCGGCCGAGAGCGCGACCTCGGCATGTGCGAAGCCATGGTGCGCGCGGTAGGCGATGGCGCGGTCGTTGTAGAGCGAGGCGAAGACCTCGCGGATCGCCAGCAGCACGGCCTCGACGCCACGCACGTTGAGCAGCGTCTCCTGCTGACCCGCGAACGAGGCATCCGGAAGGTCCTCCGCGGTAGCGGAGGACCTGACGGCGACCGTGAAGTCGCTGCCCTCGCGACGCTCCATCGCGATGAATGCGCGCCGCACCTCCGACTCGAGCCGGCCTGGCAGTGCTGCGGCCATGATCCAGCCGCGGACCTCCTTGCCACAGGCGGCAAGCGCCGTGACGTCCTCGACGTCGAGGCTCGCCAGGCGTGCCGCGATGCGCTGGCCCAAGCCGTCGTTCACCAGCATCTCGCGGTAGGCGGCAGCAGTAGTCGCAAAGCCGCCGGGCACGCGGACCCCAAGCTTGGCGAGGTGCGAGATCATCTCGCCCAACGACGCGTTCTTGCCGCCGACGCGGTCCAGGTCCTTCATGCCGAGCGACTCGAGACCGATGACGTAGGGTTCCAAGCGAGCCTCGTGCTGGATGGGACGGGATGGGGGCGCGTATTGTGGGGCAGCAAGCCGGCCTCGGGAAGGCCGCGAGGTCCGCCGCGTGGATGCAGAGCGCCAGGTCTACTTCGTCTCCGACCACACCGGCATCACCGCCGAGACGCTGGGGCACAGCCTGCTGACCCAGTTCGATGGGCTGCGCTTCCGCCAGGAGACCATCCCGTTCATCGGCACGGTCGAGCGCGCGCGCGAGGCCGCGGCCAAGATCGACGCGGCGGCGGCCACCGGCCTGATGCCGATCGTGTTCTCGACGCTGGTCAGCGTGGAGACCCGCAAGATCGTGATGGGCGCCCGCTGTCTGTTCCTCGACTTCTTCGACGCCTTCCTCGGGCCGCTCGAACGCGAGCTCGGCATCGATTCGGCGCACGCCAAGGGCCGCGCCCACGGAGTGGCCGACTACGCGAAGTACATGCTGCGGATCGAGGCCATGAACTTCGCGCTGGCCAACGACGATGGCATGACGCTCAAGAACTATGACCGCGCCGACGTGATCCTGGTCGGCGTGTCACGCGCCGGCAAGACGCCGACCTGCCTCTATCTGGCCCTGCAGTACGGCATCTACGCGGCGAACTTCCCGATCACCGACGAACAGCTCGGCGGCAAGGGCTTGCCGGCCGACTTGCTGCGTTACAAGCAGAAGCTGTTCGGGCTCAGCATCGAGCCCGACCGCCTCATGCGCATCCGCGCCGAGCGCCGTCCCGACAGCAAATATGCCTCGGCCCCACAGGTGCGCTACGAGCTGAACGAGGCTCAGGCGATGATGCAGAAGCACGGCATCCCGATCCTCGATTCGTCGAAGCTGTCGATCGAGGAGTTGGCGACCACGATCCTGCACCAGCGCGGCTTGACCCGGCGCTTTTTCTAGGGAACCTCTGAGGAATCGACCCTTGAGCACACGAAGTGTCACGGAACTACGTGGACTACCTGGTCCTCAACGTCATTCGGGGCAAGGGTAGCGCGCATGCTGTGACCTTCTCGCGCCTCGAGGATGGCGTGTGGCGGATCGAGGGGATGTGAGATGTTGAGTTTTCAGCTCAACGCGCTCAGTAGATTCGCGCTGCTCGTGTCAGTGATAGCGCTCGCGGGCGGATGTGTCGGCCTTCCGAAAACGTACCGGTCGGATGCCGTGCAAGGCGTCGTGCTGGATGCGACGACAGGGCGGCCCGTGGAAGGAGCCCTGGTGCTCCTGCATGTCGAGCAGATGGGCGGTCTGCACCGCGATGTCATCGGCTACGTGGTGGCGATGGAGTCGGTGACGGACGCGACCGGGACGTACAAGTTCCCGGCATGGAATCGACCAGTGTTTCGGGGTGCCGCGAATGCAACCGATCCCACCATCCGAGTCGTCAAGCAAGGCTACAAACTGCTGGTCATCTCCGCAGATCAAGATGCTTTTGGCGACTATGCGGGCACTCGAGTCGAAGTGCCGCAATCAAGGAAGCCCTTCAAGCTTTCGCCGACGAACAGCAACCAGCTTGAGTTTGCAAGAGAACTCAAAGCGAGGGATTTCGGCTTCCTGGTTGAGCCGCGATATGGCGAGGACGCCTGCGTGTGGCAACGGACACCCAAGCTCGCAGCGCTATTGGCACAGTCTGCACAGATCTTGCAGAACGCACATGAACCGCCGGGTCTGCCCAGCGCTTCGCAACTAGAAGTCCGCGGAAAGTGCGGCAAGATTCAAAATCGATAGGACCTTCGCAACATGACTCGCAAAGTGAACGGCGGGACTGCGGTAGGCGCGGGCATCGTTGCCAAAACACCCGCGTATCACGTTGATTGGAAACGACACACCGCATCAATCGGGCCAATTTCCTAGCCGAACCCGCTAGACGACCGACCGCGGGCCCACCAGGCCGGTGAGCTCGCGCACCCGCGTGAGTTCATGCATCGCCGCGGCGACCTCGGCCAAGGCCTGCGCCGGCAGTTGGCCATGGTCCGAATCCGGCGCCGCGTGCCGCTCGAGGTAGAAGCGCAAGGTGACGCCGCTAGTGTCGGTGCCCGAAGCGCGGAGCACGCCGCGCGCCCCGCCCACGAACAGCACGCGCAGGCCCTGGTTGCGGCTCAGGCTGCCATCGACCGGATCGGTGTAGGCGAAGTTGTCCGCGGACTCGATCACCAACGCGCCGCACTGGCGTCCGGCGAAGCCCGGCAGCGCCGCGACTGCGCCGTCGAGCACGCTCTTGCCGAGGTTGGCATCCGGGACCTGCCAGTCTTCGCGCATGAAGTAGTCGCGGCCGAACTCGGCCCAGTGCCGCTCGAGCAGTTCGCGCACCGACAGACCGGTCACGGCGAGAAGGTCGAGCCAGAACAACACGGCCCACAGCCCATCTTTTTCGCGCGCATGGTCCGACGAAGTGCCGAAGCTCTCCTCGCCGCAGAGCGAGATGCGCCCGGCCTCGAGCAGGTTGCAGAAGAAGCGCCAACCGGTGGGCGTCTCGTAGCAGGGGATGCCCCGCTTGGCCGCCACGCGGTCCAACGCGCGGCTGGTCGGCATCGAGCGCGCGACACCCTTGAGGCCGTCGGCATAGCCCGGGATGCGGTGCGCGTTGGCCACCAGGATCGCGAGGCTGTCACCGGGCGAGACCAGCACACCCTTGCCGATGATCATGTTGCGATCGCCGTCGCCGTCGGTGGCGGCGAGCAGGTCCGGCGCATCGGCGCGCCCGGCAAGCGCGACCAGCGCGGCGCAGCTGTGGGGGTTCGGATCGGGATGCCTGCCGCCGAAGTCGGGGAGCGGCTTCGAGTGCACCACGCTCGTGGCCGGGACGCCGAGCCGGCGCACCAGGATCTCCTCGGCGTACGGACCCGCGACGGCGTTCAGCGCATCGAAGTGGACCCGGAGGCCGGCGCGCAGCGCGCCGCGAATGCGTTCGAAGTCGAACAACCGCTCAAGCACATCGGCGTAGGCCGGGACCGGGTCGAAGATCTCGACCGACATCGCGCCGAGCTGATGTTGGCCGAGCTCGTCGAGCTCGATCTCTGACGCGTTCTCGAGCAGCTTGTAGCGATGGATCTCGCGCGAGCGCGCATGGATGCGCTCGCATAGCGACTCGGAGGCCTGGCCGCCGGTGGCGATGTTGAACTTGATGCCGAAGTCGCCCTCGGGACCGCCGGGGTTGTGGCTGGCGGTGAGCAGGAAGCCGCCGGTCGCACCGCGGGCGCGGATCTCCATCGCCGCGGCCGGTGTGGACAACAAGCCGCCGCACGCGACGCTGGCCCGCACGACGCCGTTGGCAGCGGCGATGCAGAGCAGCGTGCGGATCGCCTCGCGATTCCAGAAGCGACCATCACCGCCAACCACGATGCTGCCGCCGCGCAGTTCGGGCACGGCATCGAACACCGACTGGACGAAGTTCTCCAGGTAGTTCGGTTGGCGGAATACGGCCACACGCTTGCGCAGGCCGGCGGTGCCCGGACGCTGGTCAGCGAACGCGCGGGTCGGGACGATGGCGATGGACATCGAGGCGTGCGTCGGATCGTGCTGGGGGGACGGCGGTTGCGTCCACCCGCGCGGCGCGCGGGCGACTTTCGAAGCCGATGATATATTCAAACCATGTTCGTGACCATCGTCGGTGACCGCATCGGGCTCGCGCCAGCGCGCAGCTTCGCCGGACTGATGACGCTGTACGAAACGAGCTACCTCAGGCTGCGGCGCCTGCTCGGCGATCCGGCCCTGCTCGCAGATCGCTCAGTCTCGAGCGCCAGCGCCGACCTGCCGTTGCACATCGAGGTGCTGGAGCGCGCGCCGTACACGACCACCCTGCGCATGACCTATTGGTTCGCGACCGGCGTGGCGCCGAGCGCGGATCCCGACCTCGTGGTGCGGGTCTATCGCGATGCGCGGCTCGCCGAGGCCTGCTCCTGTTCCGCGCGCCCGCACCACCGAGCGCTGTCGGCGTATGCGCGCCAGGCGCCGACCGAGCTCGAGCGTCGCTGGTTGATGAACATCATGCTGAACAAATGGCTGGAGTACTGCCTCGAAGTCGGCCACCGGCAGCCGCAGCCGGTGCTTGGGGCTGATTCGGGGGCAAAAGCGTCATGCTGCTCCATCGCCTAGTTCCCTTGTTGGTCGTCGTGTTGCAGTTCGCGGTGGCCGCGGCGCCGACCAGCGTTCCGGGTGGCCACGTGTTCTCGCTCGGCAAGGTCGACCAGGGGATGCGGGACCCGGAGCTGCAGCGTCGGTTCTCGGCCCGTGACATCACCGATGCCAAGAGCCGCGCGGAACTGGGCATGGTCGATGCGCAATACAACCTGGGCGTGATGTACACGATCAACGCGCGTTACGAGGCCGCGGCCCATTGGTTCCGCAAGGCTGCGCTGCGGGGTCATCGTGAGGCCCAGTACAACTTCGGCGTGCTGTTGCTCAACGGCCAAGGCCAGCCCCGCGACGAGTCCAAGGCAGCAACCTGGCTGCAGCGCAGCGCTGACCGCGGCATGCCGGAGGCGCAGTACCAGCTTGGGCGTCTGTACTTCGATGGCCGTGGCGTTCCGCGCGACGCGGTGGCCGAGGCGACTTGGTATCGCCGGGCGGCAGAGGGCGGCTACCCGCTGGCGCAGCACGAGCTCGGGGTGCTGCTGCACCTGGGTGAGGGCGTCGACCGCGACCCGGTCGAAGCCTATGCCTGGTTCGCCACCGCGGATGCCAACGGTCTCGACAGCCGCGATGCGATCGCAGTGCTCGCCAAGGAATTGGACCCGAGCGCACGCGCCAGAGCCTCGGCGCTGGCCGACCGCTACGCCGAGGCTCACGCCCACCACTAGGTTCCGGCCGCCGCCGACGGCGCGGTAGACTCGCGCGAGCCCTGGGTGTCGCGTGGTGGTCATGAAGCAGGTCGTCGATTTCCCTGATTTCGATGCAACGGCGCTGGTGCTGCCGCTCGAACAGGCTCGGGCCGTACCCGCGTCCTGGTATACCGACGCACGGGTCGAGGCGGTCGATCGCCAGTTGATCGCCGGCTCATGGCAGTACATCGGACCCGCGGCCGAGGTGGCGGCGCCCGGCCAGTGCACCGTCGGTGATGTCGCGGAACGCTCGGTGCTGGTCGCGCGCGGCGACGATGGCGTGCTGCGCGCCTTCCACAACGTCTGCCGCCATCGGGCGGGACCGTTGCTGCGCGAGCCGTGCACCGTGCCGCGTTTGCAGTGCAAGTACCACGGTTGGACCTACGGGCTCGATGGCCGCTTGCTCGGCACACCGCAGTTCAAGGGTGCCGAGGGCTTCGATCGGGCCGACAACGGGTTGTTGCCGATGCATGTCGCTGAATGGCAGGGCCTGCTGTTCGTCAACCAGGCGGCGGATCCCCAACCGATCAACGAGGCGTTCGCCGGCATCGCGGAGTCGCTGCTCCCAGTCCGCTTGCACGGCAAGCGTCGCGCGGCGCGCGAGGTCTTTGAAGTCGATTGCAACTGGAAGGCGTACCTCGACAATTACATGGAGGCCTACCACCTCCCCGCGATCCACCCGATCTACTTCCGGACGCTCGATTTCCAGGCCTACCGCTACGAGGTCCACGGGCGCTGGTCGCTGCAGCGCGCCCCGCTCGGCGCCGAGGCCGGGTACTACGGTGAGATGCGGGAGGCCGGCGTCGCCAAGGTCACCGACGCCTGCTACGCCTGGGCCTGGCCCAACCTGACGTTGAATGTCCTGCCCGGGCGCGTGCAGGTGAACCACATCCGGCCACTCAGCGCGACGCGGTGTGCAGTGTTGTTCGACTATTACTACGACGACGGCATGGCGACCCCGGAGCTGGTGGCCGAGGACCGCGCGGTGAGCGCGCGGATCCAGGCGGAGGACGCCGACATCTGCAGCGTGGTCCAGCGTAACCTTGCCTCGGGCGCCTACCGGCCTGGGCGTCTCTCGCCGGAGCACGAACCTGCGTTGAAGGGATTCCACGATGCGTTGCGCGCCGAGTACCGTCGTCACTTCGACGATGACCGCCACGCACCGCGCTTGAGGAGCGTTCGCTGATGGCTCTCGCTGATCTGTTCAAGAAACTCACCGGCAAGGGCGACGCGACGCCGGACGAGGATCCGACCGACGAGCGCCTCGTCGACCTGTTCCAGCGGTACAAGCTGCTAAAGAAGGCTTACGACAAGAACGCGGCCGAGCTCGCGAGCACGCGCGACGAGTCGGGCGCAATCCGCAACCAGGCCGAGGAGATGGGCAAGCGCCTCATGGCGCTGGACGATTTCCTCAGCGATCCGGAGAAGGGCCAGAGCGTCATCGTCCACTACCAGCTGGCGCAGCTCTGGTCGCGCTGCAACGGTTTGCTGGCGGAGCGCGCTTACGAACTGGCGCAGAAGCACGAGGCCGACGAGAAGCAGCAGTTGCTGGTCGAGTTCGCCAATGCGCAGCGGCAGAAGTTCACGGCGGCCGAGGACAAGCTGCGCTTCGCCCAGTCGCAGCTCGATGAGGTGCTGTTGCGCAAGCGCCAGATCGAGACCGATATGGCCGCGTCACAGCGTTTCTGGCATTACTTCAAGCGCAAGCGCTTGGTGGGCGAGCTGGCCAACATGGAAGCCACGCTCAAGCCGGTCGCCAACCGCCACCAGGAGTTGAACGCAGAGGTCGACGGCATCAAGCAGGCGCCGACGCCCGAGTACAAGGGCCTCAGCATGCAGGCCAAGCGCACGATCAACCTGCACGTCATCGCACTGGCGCAGTACCTGTACCAGACGTTGATGACCAACCAGGTGGCACAGCACACACAGAACACGCACGGCCAGCAGCCGAACGCGAACGTCTACGGTGACACCAAGACCTGCCTGCAGATGCTGGTGCACGTGAGCGAAGGCAATTCTCGCCTGAACAACGACGCTGAGCGGCAGTTGAAGCTGTCGCAGCGCTACGCCCACCTGCAGGAGAAGGCGCGGTATGCCAGCGGCACGGACCCGCTGCCGGAGCGCGAACTGCTGGCGGCGATCGATGGCGCGGTCGGTGCCGGCACCCGCGAGGTCAAGACCTTCGACCTCGAAGGCGGTCGCATGCTCGTCAACGTGGTCGAAGGTGACTATTTCGGGATCAAGGGCTTCCTGCAGCAATAGGCTGGGTCAGGTGCCGTCGACTGCGTCCGTCGCCGGCTTGAGGACCTGCACCGCTCGCGCTGCAGCCAGCTTCCCTTGCCACCAGCGGCCGAACCCCTCGTACCAGCAGAAGATGGTCGGCAGGAAGATCAAGCTGGCGAAGGTCGAGAACAGCAGCCCACCGATGATCGCCCGCGCCATCGGGAAGTAGGGCGGGCCATCGCCGCCGATCTGTGTGTCGCCGATCGCCAGCGGGATCAGACCGAGCAGGGTCGACGCCGTCGTCATCAAGATCGGTCGCAACCTATCGCGCGCACCGCGCCGCAACGCCTCGTCGCGTGGCATGCCCTTGGCCCGCAGCTGGTTGACGTGGTCGATCATAACCACGCCGTTGTTAACCACCACGCCCATCAGGATCAGGATGCCGATCATCGCCATGAACGAGAACGTGGTCTGCGAAGCGAAGAAGAACCAGAACACGCCGATGATCGAGAAGAAGATCGTCCAGATGATCACGAACGGTGACAGCAGCGATTCGAACAGTGCGGCCATCACCAGGTAGATCAGCATCAGCGCCAGCATCATGTTGGTCAGCATGATGTTGCCGGTCTCGTCGTCGTTCTCGACGCCGCGGCCGAAGCCCCAGGAGTAGCCGGCAGGCAGTTTGATGCTGTCCATGACCTTCTCGATCCTCGGCCGGACCTGGTCCATGGTGACGTCCTTGCCCAGACCGGCGTCGATCGCGACGGAGGTCTTGCGCTGCTCGCGCTCGATCGCCATCGGCGAGCGCACGACCCGCAGGTCGGCGATCGATGACAGCGGCACCCGCTCGCCGTTCGGCGCGAACAGCGACAGCGAGGCCAGCTGGTCGAGCGTTTGGCTGTCGTCGGCGTCATAGGTCAGGCGGACCGAGATCTCGCCCTCGGCGCCGCGGAACTGTCGCAGGTTCTGGCCGCGCAGTGCGACGGCGACGTTGCTCGCCACCGCCTGGGTGCTGAGCCCGCGCAGCAGGGCGCGATCGCGATCGACCACGATCTGCACCTCGTGTTCCTCGCCGCGCGCTGACGATCGCACGTCGGTCAGGCCCTCGACTTTTGCCAGGATGCGCGCGACTTCCCTGCTCAGGGGTACGAGATCCTGGCTCGAGTCGCCGCGCAAATACACCTTCAGGCCTTCGGCGCTACCGGTGCGCCTGAACTCGAAGCTCGGTGCACCGATCGCGAGTTTGGGCATGTCCTTGCGCATCTCTTCGCGGATCTCGTTGGTGTCGCGTTCTGCCTTGTCGTCATCCACCAGCAGGGCGACGGTGAAGGCGCTGCCCTTGTCGAAGTAGCTGTAGACAGACTCGATCTCCCATTCCTTCTGGTGCGCGTAGAGGTAGTTCTCGATCGTGGTGACCGCGGCCTCGACCTGCTCCAGGCTGTAGCGCCCCTCGATCTGGTAGTTCATGTAGACCCGGCGCGAACCCTCCTGCGGGAACATGTCCATCTTGACCATGCCCATGGGCAACGCCACCGACAGCAGGGTGACCACGATGAGCAAGCTGGTGCGCACCTTGTGACGCAGGGTCCAACCGACCAGTTGCTCGTAGCGGTCGCTGATCCGGTCGATCACCGTGCCGCCCTCGATCGGCTTGGGCGGCGGCAAGCGCGCGACCAGCATCGGGATCAGGGTCAGCGCGATGAACAACGAGGCAAGCAGCGAGATCACGATCGCCCAGGCGACGTGCGACAGGAAGATGGTGATCTCGTTCTGGCTGCCGAAGATGTTGGGCACGAACACGATCACGGTCGACAGTGTGCCGGCGGTGATCGCGAGCCCGACCTCGCGGGTGCCCTCGAGCGCTGCCTGGTAGGGGCTGAGACCGAACTGCAGCTGCTTGCGGTGGATGTTCTCGACCACGACCACGGCGTTGTCGACCAGCATGCCGACCGCCAGCATCAGGCCCATCATCGACAGGATGTTCAGGCTCAAGCCGATGAAGTACATGCCGGCGAGCGCGACCGACAGCGATGCCGGGACCGCCAGCGCGATCATCAGTGTCGTCGCCCAATTGCGCAGGAAGAAGTACAGCACGCAGATCGAGAGCAACAGGCCGATCATCCCGGCCTCAGCGAGGTCGCCGAGCGAGGTGGTGACGCCCTCAGCCTGGTTGTCCATGTAGAACAACACGATGCCCTGCATCTGTGGCAGCTTCTTGATCTCGTCGAGCTCGACGAACACGCGACGCGAGACCTCGACCAGGTTCGAGCCGGTTTCCTTGAACACGTCGAGACCGATCGCATAGCGGCGGTCGAGGTGACGGCCGTACTCGCGCTCCGGCGACCCGAGCGTCACCTTGGCGACGTCACCCAGCCGCAGCGTGCCGTCGATGATCAGATCCTCGATCTCGGTGAGCGAGCGGAACTCGCCGAGCGGGTGGACGCTGAAGCGCGAGCCTTCGTCGGTGATCTGCCCGGCGGTGACGGAGAAGTTCGCGTCGCGCAGCACCTGCGACAACTTGGTCACGTCGACGTTGTGTGCGGCGATCCGGTCCGCCAGCAGCAGGATGCGGATCTCCTTCTTCTCGACGCCGTAGAGCGTCACCTGCGAGACGCCGTCGATGCGCTCCAATCGCCGTTTGATGCTGCGGTCGAGCATGTCGTAGGCGTCGGACAGGTCGCGGTTGCTCGAGAGGCGGATCCGCAGCATCGACTGGTCGGCGGTCGACTCCTTGCGCACGAACACGCGCTCTACGTCGCTGGGCAAAGTGCCGCGGATCGCGTCGATCTTGTCCAGGACCTCGAGCCCCTTCACCGCGGGATCCGCGCCCCAGCCGAAGAACACGCCGATGTTTGCGCCGTTCTGGCTCGACTCAGAACGCATGTCCTCGATGCCGCCGATCGTCGCCAGCGCCTCCTCAATCGGTTTGGTGATCAGGCGCTCGACCTCCTCGGGCGTCGAGCCCTGGTAGGGCACGTTCACCTGGACGAACGGGAACTCGATGCTCGGGAAGTACTCGAGCGGCAGCAGCCTGGCCGAGATCGCGCCGATCGCCGCGAAGCAGACGAACAGCATCACCGTGGTGACGGGCCGGCGTATCGACAGTTCGGTGATGTTCATGTCAGGCGAGCTCCTCGACCGTCCCGGGCGTTGGTTCTGGCACATCACGCTCCAGCAGCGAGTACACGACCGGTATCACGATCAGGGTCAGCAGCGTCGAGACGGTCAGGCCGCCGATCACCGTGATTGCCATCGGCGCACGGATCTCCGCGCCGGCGCCGAGTCCCAGCGCCATCGGCAGCAGCCCCAGCGTGGTGCACAACGAGGTCATCACGATCGGCCGCAGTCGCGAGCGCGAGCCATCGACGATCGCGCGATGCACCTCGACGCCCTGGACGCGCATCCGGTTGATGACGTCGATCAGGATAATCGCGTTCTTGACCACGATGCCGGCGAGCATGATCAGGCCGATGAACACGATGACGCTGATTGTCGTATTGGTGAGCAGCAGCGCCGCGACCGCGCCGACCACGCCGAGCGGGATCGTGAACAGGATCACGAACGGATGCAGCAGCGACTCGAACTGCGATGCCATCACCAGATAGACCAGGAAGATAGCCAAGGCCAGCGCGAACTGCATCGAGCGGAACGAGCTCTGCATCTCCTCGTTCTGACCGGCGATGCGCGTGACGATGCCGGCGGGCAATGTCGAGCGGGCGATGATCTGGTTGACCTCGGTCACGCCGGCACCGAGATCGCCCTTCTTCAGGTTCGCGGACACCACTGCCACGCGTTCCTGTGCGATGCGGCGGACCTCGCTCGGGCCGCTGCCGACCTCGATGTCCGCTACGGCATCGAGCGTCACCGGGCGATCGCTCTCCGGATTGACGATGAGCTTGCGGATGTCCTCAACCGAGGAGCGCTGCTCCTCGAGGTTGCGCACCAACACATCGATCTTGCGGTCGCGCAGGGTATAGCGGGTGGCGATCTCGCCGCGGACCTTCTTGACCACTCGATCGGCGACCTCGCTCACCACCAACCCGAGTTGCGCTGCGCGCGCCTGGTCGAAATGGATCTGGATCTCAGGATGTCCGGCCTCCATCGATGATTTGACGTCGGCGAAGCGGTCGGAGGCGGCCATCTGGCCGGCGATCAGGTCGCCGGCGAGCTTCAGGTTGTCGAGGTCGTAGCCCACGATCTCGATCTCAAGCGGCGTCTTGAAGCTGAACAGCTCGGGACGGCCGAACTTGTACTCGACGCCAGGCAGGTCGGCGAGCGCCGCGCGCAAGGCGGCGATCGCACGCTCCTCGTCCACTCGACCGGCATCGCTGCGCATCACTGCGTTCAGCGTTCCGGCGTTCTCGCCCGAGTCGACCGGGTTGGCGTCGAGGCGGTTGCCAGTGCCAGCGACGGAGTAGGTGGTCTCTATCGTGTCGACGCCAGCGGCGGCGCGTTGCACCGCCTGGATGGCAGCGTCGGTGCGGTCTATCGGCGTGCCCGGTGGCAGCTTCACCTGCACGTGGAACTCGCCCTGCGACAGCGCGGGGATGAGCTCGACGCCGAGCAGAGGCACCAGGCCGACCGCGACGACGAAGGCGCCAGTGGCGAACAGCAGGATCTTCTGGCGGTGGCCGAGCGCCCATTCGAGCAGGCGCTCGTAGTCGACCTCGACCTTCGCGTAGCTGGACTGGAAGCGGATCACGAGCCAATCGGTGGCCCAGCTGCCGGCGATCGACAGTGCCCGGCCGGCAATCACGACCCCAGCCATCACCCAACGCAGCAGCGCGCTGCCGGCGATGTGCAGGTACTTGCCGGCGATGGCGAGCCAGCCGCCGAGCCTGACAAGTCCGTGCCAGGTCATCGCGCGCATTTTGGCCAAGCGGGACGGGTCGCCCATCAGCGGCGACTGAATGAGATCAACGGGCTCGGATGCAGGCATCGGTTCGGGATCGGCCGGCAGTGGTTCGGGAGCCCGGCGCTGCCGCGCTGCGACCAGCATCGGGATGAGCGTCAGCGACACCAGCAGCGAGAACAGCAGCGTGTAGGTGACCGTGAGCGCCTGATCGCGGAACAGCTGGCCAGCGACACCCTTGACGAACACCAGCGGGAAGAACACCGCGACGGTGGTGAGAGTGGTCGCGATCACCGCGAGGCCCATCTCGCTGGTGCCCTTGAGCGCGGCGTCGAGCGCTGACGCACCCGAGTGGAGATGCTTCTCGATGTTCTCGAGCACCACGATCGAATCGTCGACCACCATGCCGACGGCGAGCGCGATGCCGCCGAGCGACATGATGTTGAGCGTGATGTTGCTGAAGTACATCACGTTGAACGCGGCGATCACCGACACCGGGATCGAGATCGAGATCACGACCGTAGCCCAGATGTTCCGCAGGAACAGATAGATCAGCAGCGCGGACAACAGACCGCCCCACAGAGCGGCCTGCACGACCTCACTGACAGCCTCGGAGATGAAGCTCGCCTGGTCGTAGACTTTCTTGAGCTTGTAGTTCGCAGGCAGGCCCTTCTGGATGCGTTCGAGGCGGCCGTCGAGCTGTTCGCCGACGCTCACGGTATTGGCGTCGCCTTCCTTGTAGATCGCCAGTTCGACCGACTCTTGGCCGCCGACGCGGGTGATCGCCTGCCGCTCCTTGTAACCTTGCTGCACCGTCGCAACGTCGCGCAGGTAGACCGGCTGACCGTCGGAGAGCATCACGATTGCGTTGCCGATCTCCTCTACGGTCTTGAACTCGTTGACCGTGCGCACGAGGTACTGCTGGTTGCCCTCCTCAAGCCTGCCACCTGAGAGGTTCACGTTCTCTGCGCGCAACCGCTGGGCCACCGTCGCGATCGAAAGTTTCAGCCGCGCAAGCTTCTCCTGGTCGACCAGGATCTGGACCTCATCTTCGAGGCCGCCGCTAATCTTGACCGCGGCGACGCCCTCGATCGATTCGAACTCCTTCTTGAGCTGCTCGTCGGCATAGCGACGCAGCGCCTTCAGCTGTTCCTCGGAGAGCGGGGCGGCGCCTTCCTTCTGCTCGAGCGACAGGCCCATCCGGACGACCGGTTCGGCCGACGGGTCGAAGCGCAGCAACACTGGGCGCTTCGCCTCGAGCGGCAGGTTGAGCACGTCGAGCTTCTCGCGGATGTCGACGCCCGCGTAGTCCATCTCCGTGCCCCACTGGAACTCCAGGGTTACGTCCGATTGGCCGGAGCGCGAGACGGAACGCACCTGGCGCACACCCTTGATCACGCCGACCGCTTCCTCGATCGGCTTGCTGACCAGGTTCTCGAGCTCGGTTGGCGCTGCGCCTACGAGCTCGGTGCGGATGGTGACGGTCGGATAGGACAGCTCGGGCAGCAGGTTCAGCTTGAGTCGCGACAGCGAGACGAAGCCGAACACCAAGATCGCGATGGTCACCATCATGATTGTGACGCGGCGTTCGGTGGCAAGGCGGACGATGCCCAGAGTTTGGTTGCGATCCACGTTGATCCCTGTGGTCTAGAGCGCGGTTTGAACGGGGGAGAGGAAGGCGGGGAAGGCCGGGATGCGCTGCTGCAGCTCACGCTCGGTGCGCTGGAGATCGGCGACGACCTGGCAAAGTTGCTCGGTTCGTCCCTCGAGGCGCTCGCCGGCTCGCTCCATGTCACGCTCGTAGTCGTCGATCGTCGATTCCGTGAACAGCACGTTCACCAGGCCGGTCAGCGCATGGACTCCCAGCTTGGCACCGGCGTGGCCGACGTCAGTGGCGTCCGCCCCCAACCGATGGAAGCCGTCGACGTAGGCATCGAGATGTGGTTGCGCCGATGCGGGCACCGTGACCGGACGGCCTTCCACGAACAGTTTGCCCTTGGCATCAACATGCACGAGCTCGGCGCCGGAAGCGCGCAGCACGAGGTCACGTCCGTCCAGGTCGATATCGGTATCGCGCAGCTCGACGCGCTGCCCCAGGTCGAGTGCGTCGCAGTTCGGCCCGGCCGCCGCGCTCACCGTGACCGCGCCAGCGGCCATCAACAACGCGGTTCGCAGGAGCATGGCGCAGTTCCCCGGACGCTCGTGATCAGGCCTGGCCGCCCTTCTTGGCGCCGTCACCGGCAGCGACCTTGGTCTCACCAGGCTTGGCGCCTACCTGGATGACCTTGGCGCCATCCTTGAGGCTGGTCTGGCCGACCGTCACGACAGTGTCGCCGACGCTCAGGCCCGACACGACCTCGATGCTGCCGTTGTTGGTGTAGCCCGTGGTCACGGTGCGGCGAATTGCCACACCGTCCTTGACCATGAACACCGCAGACTCGGCGTCTTCTTGCAGTACTGCGGCGCGCGGCACCAGCAAGGTGTTGCTGCGCACATCGTAGGTGATGTCGATGCGACCGAACATGCCGGGCTTGAGGCGGCGCGTTGGATCAGCCACGGCGATCGTTACCTTGAAGGTGCCGGTCTTCGGGTCCACGGTGGGGCTGATCCGATCGATCGTCGCGGTGAAGCGCTGGCCCGGGAGTGCATCAGCGGAGACCGCCGCTCGCTGTTGGGCGCGCAATTTGTCGAGCTCGCGTTCTGGCACGAACAGGCTCGCCAGCAGCGGGTCGAAATCGGTGACCACGAACACCGACTGGTTCACCGTGACCATGTTGCCGACCTTGATCAGTCGCTCGGACACGATGCCATCGATCGGCGCACGGATCGAGGTGTAATCCAGGTCCAGCTTCGCCAGCTCAAACTGCGCCTTCAGGGCGTCGAGGTCGAACTTGATTCGCTCGTAGGCGTCAGCGCTCACCAGACCCTTGTCATGCAGCTGCATGTTGCGGCTGTATTCCTGCTCAAGCTTGGCGAGGTTGGCCCGAGCGCGGTCGAGTTCCAGCTTCATCCGGGCATCGTCGAGCTTCGCCAGGACTTGCCCGGCGCGAACGCGCGTGCCTTCCTCGACCAGGAGCTTGGTGACGACACCACTGACTTTGGCGACGACCGTCGCCTGTTGCTCGGCCTCGAGGCTTGCGGTGCCGCTGTAGACCGCGCTGACCGACCCGGTGGCAGCGACCGCTGTCTCTACCGGGATCGCTGGGGTCTCTTCTTTCTTGTCCGCCATGTCGGCGCTGCCGTTCTTGCAGCCGACGAGGCTGGCCGCGATCGCGGCGAACAGGAGGATTTGGGTGGCAGTGGACTTGCGCATCTTGGCGTTCCTCGAGGCGGGGACTGTACCCCCGCGGGTTGGGTTCCTGATTCGGACCGACGGTTTCGGCCTATGTTTCGGCTGAAACTGCTCTATAGGGTTAGTGTTGTAGTTGAGTATAACACTAAACTACTAGAACGCAATCCCCTCAGCCGAGCCGCTTTGCTAGGAATTAGATGCGTCGCGGGGTCGCGGGGCTAGGGCGTGATCCGCCGCTTGGGACTGAGCTGGGCAAGGTTGCCGCCCGTCAGTTGCAGGGTATCCACCAGGATCTGGCTCGATTCTTCGAGCAGGACATCGGGTTCCGTATCGCGCTCTGCCTTCGTCTCATCAGCAAGTTTGGCCAGTGGCGCCAGCCCACGCGATGCACGGCGTTGATTCTCGCGTGTCAACCGTTGGGCTTCCTGGCGGTCACGCTCGGCCGCTCGTTCGGTGAGGACCAGCGAAACGGAGTCCTTGGCGTTGGCCACCTTGGCCTCAGCGAGCTCAGTCATGAACAACCTGAACTCATCGTCGTTCTCAGCGCGGCGGTCATGCTCGCGGCTGAGCGCAGGAGCTAGTCCGCGCGCGACCTGGAGCGCGCGGTGTTCGGTTGCGTCGATGCTGTCCCAGGGCAGGGCGCTCGGTTGCGAGCTCTCGCCATACTCGGCCGGGTCGATCACTGCAGGCAGGGCCACGTCTGGGGCGACGCCGCGATGCTGGGTGCTGGACCCGGTCACTCGATAGAACTTGCCGATGGTCAGCTTCAGTTGCCCGATGTCCGGCGCGCCGCAGGGCGGTTCGCCGCAGAGTTCGGCACCCGGCCGCACCCACTGGTTGAGGTCCACCAAGCTCTGCACAGTGCCCTTGCCGTACGTGTTCGAGCCGATGACGAGGCCTCGGCCGTAGTCCTGGATCGCACCGGCGAAGATCTCAGATGCAGACGCGCTGAACCGATTGACCAGGACCGCGAGCGGGCCGTTGTAGCTCACCCCAGGAGTCGGGTCGCTCATGACCTCGACTTTGCCGCTCTGGCTCCGCAGTTGCACCACCGGACCCACATCGACGAACAGGCCGGTCAGTTCTGCTGCCTCCTGCAACGAGCCACCGCCGTTGTCACGCAGGTCCAGCATCACGCCATCGACTTTGTCTGCGATCAATTCGTCGAGCAGACGCTTAACGTCGCGCGTCGTGCTGGTGTAGTCCTGGGCACCGGAACGACGCCCCTCGAAGTCCTGGTAGAAGGTTGGCAGTCGGATCACGCCGATGCGGTAGGTGCGTTCTCCGCGTTTGACCTCGGTGATCTCCTTCTTCGCGGCACGGTCCTCGAGCTTGATCTCGCCGCGTGCCAGCGTGATCAGCTTCTCGGGCTCGCCTGGGGCTGCGCCAGCCGGCAACACCTGCAAGCGCACCTGGGTGTCCTTCGCGCCGCGGATCAAGCGCACCACATCATCGAGCCGCCAGCCGACGACGTCGGTCATCGCGAAGTCCGGTGATTGCCCGACCGCGGTGATGCGATCGTTCTCCTTGAGCTCGCCGGTTCGGGCGGCAGAACCGCCCGGCAGGATGCGCGCGACCAGCACGTACTCATCCTGCACTTGGAGCGCCGCGCCGATGCCCTCGTATTTCAACCGCATGCTGATCGCGAACTCCTCGGAATCACGTGGTCCCAGGTAGCTCGAGTGCGGGTCGTAGATCAATGCCAGCGAGTTCATGAAGGTCTCGAATACGTCGCCGCTCTTCACCTGGTGGGCACGGTGCAGGAAGTTCTCGTAACGCTTGCGCAGGGCATCGCGAGAATCCTCCCAGCTCTTGCCGGTGAGCATCAGTCCGATGAGATCGTTCTTCACGCGCAATCGCCATAACTCATCGAGGGCGGCGGGGTCGGCTGCCCACGGCGCGTCCTTGCGGTCGAAGCGGTAGCTTTCGGCGACGGTGAAATCAGGGAGTTGCTCGAGCAGGCGCATCGCCCGCGCGACGCGCTCCTCCAGCCGTTGGGCGTACACGCTGTAGATCGCATAGGCAGGACGCACATCGTTCCTGGCCAACGCGTCGTCGAGGGTCACGCCGAACTGGCCGCGGAGCTGTGCGACGTCGGCGGCGCTGAAGTAGCTGCGGGTGCCATCGAGCGCCTCGAGGTAGCGGTCGAAGAGCTCGTTGGAGAGGGCGTCGTCGAGCGGTCGCCTGGCGTAGTGCGAGGTCGCAAGCAATCGCGTGATTAGGCGCTCCGCATAGCCGAATTGGGGTTCGGGCTGCAGCGCAGCCACCGGGGTCGTGCCAGCCGTCAGGACGCCGCTCGAGGCGGCGACCAGCAAAGTAACGAGGGTTCCGGCGAGGAGCGGGAGCTTGCGCTTCATTTTTCGGGGTCCGTGGGGGCCGAGGGGTGCAGGGGCAGGATATTGGAACACCGCGCCGGGCGCGAGTTCCGCTTGGGCGCAGCAGCGCGGATACTCGGCCTGATGCGCCCACTCGCGGCATTGAATGGGGTCCTGCTCGGGTCGGTCGCGGCGATTGCGATTAGCTCGGCCGTGACCCTGCTGATCGTCGGCCTGCTGAGCGCCGATCACCCTCGCCTGGATAGCGAATGGCGTCCATTGCTGAAGGTGACTGTGTTGTTCGCGCTGGCCGCCGTCGCTTTCGCGTTCGCGACGGTGGGCCACCTGCGCGAGCGGCCTTGGCGCTGGCGGGCCCAGGGCGCGGCTGTGACCGCCTTCACATTGTTGGTCGCCGCGTTCTGGCCGAGCTGAAGGCTCCGGTATCATGGCGTTTGGACTGAGCGGCCGGGTATCGCCGCAGGGTGCCCATGCCGACTTATCTGCTCAAGTGGGATGCCACGCGCTGGGACTGGCGCAACATCCGCGAACAATCGGAGGCCTTGCTGCATGGGCAGCCGGTCACGCGCGCCTGGACCTGCGGCAATTCGCGCCGCATCTTCCCCGGTGATCGGGTGTTCATCCTCCGCGTCGGGCGTGAGCCGCGAGGGATCATCGCTGCGGGCGTCGTTACGCGCGGCAGCTACGACTCGCCGACCAACGAGTTCCAGGACGGTGCACGCGGCAAGGGCACGCTATGCGTCGACGTGAAGTTCGACAGCATCGTCGAGCCACGGCAGGACGCGGGCATCCCGCGTGCTGCGCTCGGTCAGGGTGGGCTCGCCGCCTTCCCTTGGGACAACCAGGCATCGGGTGCGGCGATTCCCGACGCAGTCTCGAGCGCGCTGGAGATTGCTTGGACGGGGCGCGGCACCGGTGGTGCCGGAAGCGCCGCCGCGCAGGGCGCCCAGGTCGCGGCAGACCAAGAGAAGCAGGTGCAGCAGGGCGTGCGCGCGGAGCAGGATCGTGCGGCCGCGGCACAAGCAGAGGCCGAGCAGGCCGAGCGCGAGCGAATTGACGCTGAGCATGCCGCGAAGGCGGCCGCTGAAAAGGCTGCGGTTGCAAGAGTCGCGGCTGACCGCGCCGTCGCGGACAAGGCGGCGGCAGAGCAAGCCGCAGCCGACAGGAAGGCGGCAGCAGAGCGGGCGGCCGCTGAAAGCGCCGCAGCAGAGAAGCGGGCGGTGGCGGACAAAGCGGCTTCTGAAGCGCGCGCAGCGGCGGAGAAAGCATCGGCGCAGCGCGCCGCAGCTGACAAGACGCGTGCCGACAAGGTCGCCGCGGAGAAGCGAGCCGCCGAAGCCGCCGCGACCACCAAGCCTGCCGCCAAGGCGGCGGCGAAGGCACCCGCGAGCGCAGCGCCGCCGGCCGCGCCTCACCATCACACTGGCGAGATCTTGGCGCCGACACCGCCGATGTATCCAGCGATCGTTGCCGACTACTTCGACATGCTGACCATCGAGCTCACGTCCGGCATGTACAGCAAGGCCGACCACCGCAACCGGATGGCCAAGGAGCTCGGGCTCAAGGATCCCGATCTCGTGGATGTGGCGTTCCAGCAGGTCAGCGCGGTGTTGCTGGCGCTCGGATTGCCCGTAGTCGACGGCTTCCGACCGCTCGGCGGTTACACCGGCGCTCTGGCCGACGCGATCTACTCGAATCTCGAGAACAACCCGGGTCTCATCGATCAACTGTGGATCGGGGCCGACGCGTCGAAGGTGAACGTGCCGGTCGAGCTCGACGATTCACGGATGGTCCTCATGCCGACGCCGCTCGCCGGCGATCATGATCCAGCAGACGCACCCGCGTTCCATCCACGCGAGGCGCTCGACCTCGACTTCCGTGCGCGGGAGGCCCGCGACGACGCACTGGTGACCGCAGGGCAGCGGTTCGTGCTGGCCTATGAGCGCTCGCGCCTGCGCGAGACCGGCTACAAGGACCTGGTCGGCAATATCGAGTGGGTGGCGGCCGATCGCGGCGATGCGCTCGGCTTCCATGTGCGTTCGTTCGACGAGGAGGGGCAGCCGCGCTTCATCATCGTCAAGACCACAAACTTCGGGGCCCGTCTGCCGTTCACGCTACGGCGCAGCGAATCCGCGATCGGGCTCGAGCATGGCACGAAAGCTTGCGTGTACCGGGTCTTCTCGTTCTCGCGCGGCGCGCGGTTGTTCGTGCTGCCCGGTCCGTTCGACGCCAAACTTCACACGCTGCCGCTGGACTACTGCGCGATGCTCTGACGCATCAACCTTTGATCCGGCCGAGCAGCCGCAGCACGTAGTAGACCGGGTAGGCGGCGCCCAGCAACACCAGCGACAACACCACGTCCCAGCGCCGGGTCTCAGCCGCCCAATCGATGTAGAGCGCACCGCCGAGGAACGCGAGGCTCAGCACGATTACGAACAGCGTCGACCAGGGGTGCCAGGGCGCGCGGTACTTGCGCTCGGCCGCCGGCTCCTTCAGGCGCAGCCGCCAGAAAGCGAAGAAGCCCGACAGGTAGATCGTGACCATGAAGTAGGCCGTGATTGCCGAGAGCCTGTCGAACGCGGCCTGCTGCATCAGCAGCATGCCGAGCGCCGCGCCATTGCCGAACAGCATCGCGACCCAGGGCGTGCCGACCGCGTTGACCTTGCCGGCCTGCGGCACGAACATCCCGTCGCGCGCGAGCGAGTACAGCACCCGCATCATCTGCAGCAGTGTCGCGTTCAGCACGCTCGGCACCGCGATCAGCGAGATCAGCAGGATCACGGTGCCGCCGCCCCGGCCGAACACCACATCGGCCGCGGTCGCCGCCGCTACTGCGTTGCCGGCGATCCGGTCGAGCGGCAGCACCCAGTAGATCGCGAGCACGATCAGCAGGTAGATGGCGATGATCGAGAGCGTGCCGTTGATCATCGAACGCGGCATGTTGCGGGCCGGGTCGGTATCCTCCTCGGCGAAGTAGATTGCGCCGTACCAGCCGTCGTAGGCGAAGATCACGATCTGCAACGCGATCACGAGGCCCGCGATCTGCGCCACCAGGCCGACCGGGGCGTTGGCTGCGACCGGTGCATCGAAGGAATTGCCGCCGTCGCCGCCGACGATGAAGCAGGCCGCGACCAGCGCGATGAAGGCGACGGCCTTGATCACGCTGGTGACAATCTGGACCATCGAGCCCGACTTGGTGCCGGTCCAATGCAGCACGGTGAACATCACCAGGGTCGCGACCGCGATGCCGGTGCGCGCGGTCGCGTCCTGCAGCGCCGGATCGAGTTCACCGACCAGCGTCGCGATGAACGCGGCGAGTGACGAGCCGGTGCCCGCGAGCAGCATCCAGTTGGTCCAGCCGATGGCGAAGCCGGTCGAATCTCCGAACGCGCGGCGCGCGTAGACCGACCATGCTCCGGCCTTTGGCATCATCACGCCAAGTTCGCACATCAGCATGGTGCCGAGCAGCGCGTAGACGCCGACGATCGCCCAGACCGCGAGCGAGACCCAAACGCTGCCGAGCGAATCGGTGAGGGTGCCGGGCGCGCGCAGGATGCCGCTGCCGACGGTGCTGCCGAACACGACCGCTAGGCCGAAACCGTAGCCGAGGATCTTGAGCAGGCTGCCTTCGCCCTGCGACTGCGGTGCGCTCATCCGTAACCCCCCATCCGCCGCGGTGCGCGGCGCGCGCCATTAGACCGCATGCGCCTGTGGTAGGCGAGGGGCGGGTCAGCCCTCGCGCCGCTCGTCGCGGTCGTCCGGAGCCTTGGCGGAGAAGGGGAACGCGCTCTTGGCCTCGGCCGGTTTGCGGAGTGAGAGCAGCATGGTCGTCACCAGCACCAGACCGGTGAACGCCAGCGACCAGCCGATCGGGATCTTGTAGACGTCGACCAGCAGCATCTTGGCGCCGATGAACATCAGCACCACCGCCAGGCCGTAGGGCAGCAGGTGGAAGCGCTCCCGCATGCCGGCGAGAAGGAAGTACATCGCGCGCAAGCCGAGGATGGCGAAGACGTTGGAGGTCAGCACGATGAACGGGTCGAGGGTGATGGCGAAGATCGCCGGGATCGAGTCCACGGCGAACACCATGTCCACGATGCCGATCAGCACAATCACGACCAGCAGGGGCGTTGCCGCGCGCTGGCCATCGATGGTGGTGAAGAACCTCTCGCCGTCGAAATCCGGCGCAATCCGCCACTGCTTGCGGATCCAGCGCAGCACCGGGTTGTTCTCGAGGTCGGGTTCTTGGCCGCTCGCCCACCACATCTTCAGTCCGGTCACGACCAGGAAGGCGCCGAACAGGTAGAGGATCCAATGGAAGCGCGCGATCAGCCAGGCGCCGACGAGGATCATCAGCGCGCGCAGCACCAGCGCGCCGAGGATGCCGATCATCAGCACCCGCTTCTGGTATTCGGCCGGCACGCCGAAGTAGGTGAAGACCATGAGGAAGACGAAGATGTTGTCGACCGCCAGCGCCTTCTCGATCAGGTAGCCGGTGATGAACTCGAGCGACTTCTCGTCGGCGGCGGCGCGCGCCGCGGGGTCGGTCCCCGTGCCGCCAAGGTGCCACCACAGCCAGCCGACGAACACGAACGACACCGCGATCCAGACCAGCGACCACACCGTGGCCTCGCGCATCGAGACCTTGTGCGCGCCCTGCTTTTCCATGGCGAGGAAGTCGATCGCCAGCGCGGCGATCACGAAGGCCAGGAACAGGGCCCACATCAACGGGGTGCCGACGCTCATCATGGGTTCGAAGTTACCTGATGGCGGGGCGTCGGGCGCTTCAGCGAGTGAAAGGAAGCCCCGACCGCGAAGGTCGGGGCAGGTGGATGGTGGAGGCGGCGTCTAACGCACCGCCACCGTAAGTGCTTGATGCAAAGGATACTCGAAGAATCTCGGCGACTTCGCTGCCCCCAGACCTGCCCCCGGATGGGCCGGCTGTCCTAGGATTTTCTTGGACTTCGCGCGTCGAGAGTGGCTTTCAGCGCCGCAAACGAGATCGCCAT
>JANNEA010000173.1:0-7504 GCA_031388175.1 Gammaproteobacteria bacterium | reverse complement strand
ATGGTCACGACCGCCGGACGCGTCGAGCCTTCGACCGCAGCCTCGCCGGTGCCGAGCACCTGTTCCTCGAGCTCGTTGGCCGACAACAGCTTCGGCGTGTGGCCCATCTCCTCCACCACCAGCGCGGCGGTGGTCTGGTCGATGGTCTGGTTGATGGTCGCCATCACACCAAGGTTGTTGAACAGCACCTTGACGACCTCGGCACCCTTCACCGCCATCTTGGCGGCGAGCTCGGCGACGGTCAGCGTCTCCGGAATCGAGACCTCGCGCACGATCGGCGCAGTCGGCGCCTCGAATGCGCCGCCGGCCTGCGAGTTGACCTGCACCGCGCCCGGGCCGCGGCGCTGCGGGCGGCGCTGCTGTGGCTTGCGCTTGGCGGTGCCCGCGGCCACGTGCAGCTCAAGGCGACCGTACTTGGTCACGCCCTTGCTCTGCTTCTTCTCGTCCTCGGCGGCCTGGCGCTGGACCTCGACCTGGGCTTTCTTGCGCTCGGCATCGGCGGCGCGCGTCTGTGCGTCCACCGCGTCCTTCTTGCGCTTGTCGTCGTCGGTCTTGCGCTTCTCAGCGTCGGCGGCGAGCGCCTGCTTGTTGGTCTCATCGATGCGGCGGCGGGACTCGGCGTCGGCAGCCTCGCGATCGGCGCGCTCGCCGGCATCGGCTTCGCGCGCCTTGAGCGCCTCGGCCTGCTTGGCCTGCTCTTCGGCCAGCAGCGATTCGCGGCTGACGTAGGTCTTCTTGGTGCGGAATTCGACGGCAACGGTCTTCGGCCGACCCGGGGTCTGGCTGCCGACGCGGATCTCCTGCTTCTCACGCCGCGCCAGCGTGATCTTGGCGGGACGCGCGCCGGCCACGACCGGCGTGGCCTTGCCGTGCGCATGGCGCAGATGGGTGAGCAGGTGCAGCTTCTGGTCATCGCTGATCGGCGCATCGGCCGAGGCGATGTCGGCCAGGCCCGCATCAGCGAGCTGGGCCAGCAGCTTGTCGACCGGCTGCTTCAGGACATCGGCGAGTTGTCGGACCGTCGTTTCAGCCATCGTCTACTCCGCTTCAGCGAACCAGTGAGCGCGGGCGGCCATGATCAGCTTGGCCGCGCGGTCGGCTTCCATGCCCTCGACCTCGAGCAGATCGTCGACCGCCTGGTCGGCGAGATCCTCGCGGGTCTTGATGCCCTTGGCGGCCAGCACATGGGCCAGCGCCGGGTCCATGCCTTCGAGATCCAGAAGATCCTGGGAAGGCTCGGCCGACTCGATCTCCTCCTCGGTCTGGATCGCCTGGGTCAGCAGCACGTCGCGGGCGCGGCTGCGCAGCTCCTCGACCATGGTCTCGTCGAACTCGGCGACCTGCAGCAGCTCGGTGGTCGGCACGTAGGCCAGCTCCTCGATCGAGGAGAAGCCTTCCTGCACCAGGATGTTCGCGATCTCCTCATCGACGTCGAGGTTCTCGGTGAACAACGCCTTGATCTTGGCCTGCTCGGCCTCGGTCTTGGCCTCGGCTTCCTGGGTCGACATGACGTTCAGCTCCCAGCCGGTGAGCTGGCTGGCGAGCCGGATGTTCTGGCCGCCGCGACCGATGGCGAGCGACAGCTTGTCCTCCTCGACCGCGATGTCCATCGAGTGACGCTCTTCGTCGACCACGATCGACGAGACCTCAGCCGGCGACATCGCGTTGATCACGAACTGCGCCGGGTTCTCGTCCCAGACGATGATGTCGATGCGCTCGCCGGCGAGCTCGTTGCTCACGGCCTGCACGCGCGAACCACGCATGCCGACGCAGGCGCCGACCGGATCGATGCGCGGGTCCTTGCTCACCACCGCAATCTTGGCGCGCGCGCCCGGGTCGCGGGCTGCGGCCTTGATGTCGATCAGGCCCTGGCCGACCTCGGGCACCTCGAGCTTGAACAGCTCCTTGAGGAAATCGGGCGAGGTCCGCGACACGAACAGCTGCGGGCCGCGCGGCTCGGTGCGCACGTCGTGCAGGAAACCGCGGATGCGGTCGCCGGGGCGGGCCGCCTCACGCATGATCATGTTCTCGCGCGGGATGAAGCCTTCGGCGTTGCCGCCGAGGTCGATGTAGACATTGCCGCGCTCGACGCGCTTGACGATGCCGGTGATCAGCTGGCCGATCCGGTCCTTGTACGCATCCACGACCTGCGCCCGCTCGGCGTCGCGCACCTTCTGCACGATGACCTGCTTGGCGGTCTGGGCCGCGATGCGGCCGAAGGCCACCGACTCCATCGGCTCCTCGATGAACTCGCCGACCGTGATCTCGGGCTTGATGTCGATCGCGTCCATCAGCCGCAGCTCACGGTCCGGCGCCTCGAGCACCGCGTCGTCGGCCATCACCATCCAGCGCCGGAAGGTCTGGTAGTCACCGGACTCGCGGTCGACCGCCACCCGCGCATCAATGTCGCCACCATGCTTCTTGCGCGTCGCAGACGCGAGCGCCGCTTCGATGGCATCGAAGATTATCTCGCGGTCGACGCCCTTCTCGTTCGAGACCGCGTCGGCCACCAGCAGGATTTCCTTGTTGAGCATCTTCTTCTCACTCACCATGTTGTTCGTTGTCGTCATCGTTCAGTCCGCCAACCGCGCGCTCGCCAGGGAGCGCAGCGGGATGCTGAAGTCCTTGCCATCCACCTCGATCGTCACCACCTCAGCCTCGATGCCGAGCAGCGTGCCGGTGAACCGGCGCCGCCCGTCGAGCGGCAGTGCCAATTCGAGCTTGGCGCGCTTGCCGAGCTGGGCGCGGAAGTGCGCCGCGGTCCGCAGCGGCCGATCGAAGCCCGGCGACGACACCTCGAGCGTGTAGCCGCCACCGATCGGGTCCTCGGCGTCCAGCACTGCGGCGACCTGCCCGCTCACCTTGGCGCAGTCGTCGACCGAGATGCCGCCGTCCTTCCCGACGCTGTGATCGATGTAGATCCTGAGCAGCTCGCCCTTGTGCTCGAGCTCGACGAGCTCGTAGCCAAGGCCGGCCACCACCGGTTCCAACATCGCCAACAAGCGTTCGCGCATCGTCCTTCTTCAACAAGAAGCCCGTCCGGAAACGCAAAAGGGCCCACCGATGGGGCCCTTCATCATCCGCCGGCAGCTTGGCAGCTGACGGCGGATTGGTAGCGGGGGCAGGATTTGAACCTGCGACCTTCGGGTTATGAGCCCGACGAGCTGCCAGACTGCTCCACCCCGCATCCGTGCGGCGCGCATCCTACGCCAACGCGTAGCGCGGGCGCAACTCAGCCGATGACGCGGGCGCAGAGCGCTATGAGGCCGGCGGGCCAGATGCCCAGCGCGAGCACGGCCAAGCCGTTGGCCGAGAGCAGCGCGCGGAAATCGATGCCGCCGCCGATCTCAGCCTGGTCTGTCGCCTGGTCGAAGTACATCAACTTGACGACTCGCAGGTAGTAGTAGGCGCTGATGAGCGTGAACAGCACGCCGACGACCGCGAGCCAGGTCCAGCCCGCCTCCACCGCCGCCCACAGCACGCTGAACTTGGCGTAGAAGCCGATGAATGGCGGCACGCCAGCCATGCCGAACATCACGAACATCATCATCAATGCGAACCAAGGGCTGCGTTCGTTGAGGCCCTTGAGGTCATCGAGCGCATCCGACTCGTAACCCTGGCGTGCCAGCAGCAGCAGCACGCCGAACCCAGCCGTGGCCATGACCACGTAGGCGATCGTGTAGAACAACGCGGCGCGGTAGCCCTCGGCGCTGCCCGCCAGGATGCCGATCAGGATGAAGCCGACGTGGGCGATGGTCGAGTAGGCCAGCATGCGCTTCAGGTTGGTCTGCGCGATCGCGACCACGCTGCCGACGCCGATCGAGAGCAGCGCCAGCACCGCCAGCATCTGCTGCCAGCCGTCATGCAGGCTGCCCATGCCCTCGACCAGCAGGCGCATGAACAGCGCGAACGCGGCCAGTTTCGGCGCTGAGCCGATGAACAGCGTCACTGCGGTCGGTGCGCCGTGGTACACGTCGGGCACCCACATATGCATCGGCACCGCGCCGAGCTTGAACGCCAGCCCGACCACCACGCACACGAGCGCCAGCGTCGCGCCGATGCTGTTGCCGCGCTCGCCCTCGAGCGCGGTGGCGATGCCACCGACGTCGAGCGTGCCGGTGATGCCGTAGAGCAGCGACATGCCGTAGAGCAGCACGCCCGAGGCGATCGCGCCGAGCACGAAGTACTTCATCGCGGCCTCGCTCGCCACCGGCGAGTCGCGATCGAGCGCGACCATGCCGTAGAGCGACAGCGACAGCAGCTCGAGCCCGAGGTAGAGGGTGAGCAGCGAGTGGCCGCTGATGATCACCATCATGCCGAGCATCGCCGTGAGGCCGAGCACGAAGAACTCGCCGCGGAACAGCCCGCGCTGCACCAGGTAGTCGCGCGAGTACAGGAAGCAGGTCGCGACCGTGGCGTACGCCACGAGCTTGAGCGTGGTCGCCAGCGGATCGAGCACGAACTGGCCGTGAAAGGCATAGATGCGCTCGCTGGGGCCGATCGCGTGGGTCAGCAGCGCAGCACCGCCGAGCGTGGCGAGGATGAAGGTCAGCAAAAAGTGGCGCTGGGCCTCGCTCAGGAACAGGTCGATCAGCAGCACGGTGCAGGCGACCGCGAGCACGTAGAGCTCGGGCAGCGCCGGGACGATGTCGGGGGCGATGATCTGCATGGTGCTATCCGACTCCCGGCAGCTTGGAGGTCATCATCTGCTCGAGCAGGTGCTCGACCGAGGTGTGCATGACGTCGACGAACGGCGCGGGGTAGAGGCCCATCACCAACACCGCGACCGCGAGCGTGCCCAGCACCACCCGCTCGCGCAGGTCGAGGTCGGTGAGCTTCGCGACCGCGTCGTTGCCGACCGGCCCGTAGATAACGCGCTTCACCATCCACAGCGTGTAAGCCGCGCCGAGGATCATGATCGACGCGGCGATGAAGGCGATCCAGGGATCGGCGCGCCAGGCGGCGAGGATCACCATGAACTCGCCGACGAAGCCCGAGGTCGCCGGCAGGCCGGCGTTGGCCATCGCGAACAGCACCGTGAACGTGGCGAACACCGGCATGGTGTTGACCACGCCCCCGTAGGCCGAGATCTCGCGGCTGTGCACTCGTTCGTACATCACGCCGACGCAGAGGAACAGCGCGCCGGAGACGAAGCCGTGGCTGATCATCTGCACCATGCCGCCCTCGATGCCGAGCGCGGCGCCGGCCAGGCTGCCGCTGCGCTCGAAGATCATGAACGGGATGAAGAAGCCCAGCGTGACGAAGCCCATGTGGGCGATCGACGAGTAGGCGATCAGCTTCTTCATGTCGGTCTGGACCAAGGCGACGAAGCCGATGTAGGCGATCGCGATCAGCGACAGCGCGATGACCAGGGTGTCGAGATGAGCACTTGCGTCCGGTGCGATGGGAAGGCTGAAGCGCAGGAAGCCGTAACCGCCGAGCTTGAGCATGATTGCGGCGAGGATCACCGAGCCGCCGGTCGGCGCCTCGACGTGGGCGTCGGGCAGCCAGGTGTGCACCGGCCACATCGGCACCTTGACCGCGAACGCAGCGAAGAACGCCAGGAAGATCAGCACCTGCTCGTCGAGCGTGAGGCTGAGCGCATGGAAGGCCGCGATCTCGAAGCTGCCGCCGGCCACGAACATGTAGATGAGCGCCACCAGCATCAGCACCGAGCCCAGGAAGGTGTAGAGGAAGAACTTGATGGTGGCGTAGACCCGTCGCGGACCGCCCCAGATGCCGATGATCAGGAACATCGGCACCAGCATCGCTTCCCAGAACACGTAGAACAGCAGGCCATCGGCGGCGGCGAACACGCCGTTCATCAGGCCTTCCATGATCAGGAAGGCGGCGAAGTACTCAGGCTCCTTCTTCTCGACCGCGCCCCAGCCAGCGATCACGACCAGCAGGGTCATGAAGGTAGTCAGCAGGATCAGCGGCAGCGCGATGCCGTCGATGCCGAGGTGGTAGTCGACGCCGAGCGCCGGGATCCACGGCGAACGCTCGACGAACTGCAGCGCCGCAGTGGTCGGGTCGAAGCCTAAGTAGAGCGGGATGCTGGCGAGGAACGCGGCGGCGGCGACCAACAGCGCTGCACCACGCACCACCGGCGCGCCCCAGCGGCCAGACATGAGCACGGCGATGCCGCCGAGCACCGGCAACCAGATCGCGATGCTGAGCAGCGGCAGGTGCATCACTCCCCTCCCCGCAACAGCGACGGCAGGTCGAGACCCGCGAGGTCGGCAAGGATGTCCGGGCCGATGAACCAGGTCAGCAGGCCGAACAGACCCAGCATCATCGCGAAGGCGTAGTGGTACATCAGACCGCTCTGGAGGCGGCGCGCGACCGCGGCGAAGGCGCCGACCGAGCGCGCCGACCCATCGATCAACATCCCGTCGATGATCGCGACGTCGCCTCCGCGCCACAGTCCGGTGCCGAGCATGCGGCTGCCGCCGGCGAAGAACTTCTCGTTGAACTCATCGAGGTAGTACTTGTTGGCCAGCAGCCGATACAGACCGCCGAGCCGGGTGGCGATGATCGCCGGGAACTCCGGCCGCTTGAGATAGAAGAACCAGGCGGTGGCGACGCCCGCCGCGGCCAACCAGACCGCCGGGCCGCTGAACGCATGCAGCGTGAACGCCCAGGGTCCGTGCCACTCCTCGGCGATGTGCGCCAGCACGTCGTGTTCGGGCGCGACGAAGATCGCAGCACCGAACCAGCCCTCGAACAGCAGTGGCCCGATCGTGTACCAGGCGATGGCGAACGATGGGATCGCGAGCAGCACCAGCGGCACGGTGATCACCGCTGGCGTCTCGTGCGGATCGTGGCCGTGGTCGATCGCTTCGGTCGCGTCATGGTCGTGGCCATGTTCGTCGTGCGCCGCGGCGGCGCGGAAGCGCTCCTTGCCGTGGAACACCAGAAAGAACATGCGGAACGAGTACAGCGCGGTGATGAACACGCCCGACAGCACCGCCCAGTACGCGTACTCCGCCCCTGGGGTGTGCGAGGCGTGCACCGCTTCGAGGATCGCGTCCTTGGAATAGAAGCCGGCGAACAGCGGCGTACCGATGAGGGCCAGCGAGCCGACCAGCGAGGTCCAGTAGGTGATCGGCATGTACTTGCGCAGGCCGCCCATCTTGCGGATGTCCTGCTCGTGGTGCAGCGCGATGATCACCGAACCGGCGGCCAGGAACAGCAGCGCCTTGAAGAACGCATGGGTCATGAGGTGGAAGATGCCGGCGGCGTAGGCCGAGGCGCCGAGCGCGACGGTCATGTAGCCGAGCTGCGACAGCGTCGAGTAGGCGAACGACATCAAGCGCGTGGTCGCGTATTCGACGCTGTCGCAGCTGGGCTACATGACCGTCGCCCTGGGCGTCTCGGCGTACTCGGCGGCGATCTTCCACCTGATGACGCACGCGTTCTTCAAGGCGCTGCTGTTCCTCGGCGCGGGGTCGGTGATTCACGCGCTCTCGGACGAACAGGACCTGCGGCGCATGGGCGGTCT
>JANNEA010000142.1:0-3156 GCA_031388175.1 Gammaproteobacteria bacterium | reverse complement strand
GCACCGGTGTGGAGCAGCGCGCATCGGCGATCGGCGCCAGCAGGCGCTCCACATAGTGCTTCGAGCCGCCGCGTACCGTGCGCCACTGCGGCCGGTCGCGCAACTGGATCAGGCCGTGGTTGTGGCAAAAGCGGATCATCGTGCCGACGGGAAAGCGCAGCATCTGCTCGGTGGGGCAGGACCAGATGCAGCCGATCATGGGCAGAAAGTAGCCCTCGCGGAAGCGGTCGCCGAAGCGATGGCGGTCGAGGAATTCGCCGATCGACAGATCGAGCTCGGCGTCGCCGCGGCGCCGGGCGATGGCGCTGGCCAGGCGGTTGAAGCGCAGCACATCGGCGAGCATGCCGAGAAAGCGCGGCGACACCAGGTTGGCGCGCTGCGCGAACACGCCGTTGAGGTCGCTGCCGCACCACTCCCAGCCAGCCGGCCGCGCCTGGACCGAAAACGACATGTCGGAGGGCGCACTGGCCACGCCCAGGCGCTCGAACAGCGCGATCAATTGCGGGTAGGTGCGTTCGTTATAGACCAGGAAGCCGGTATCGACGCCGTGGCGCGTGCCTTCGAGCTGCACATCGACGGTGTGCGCGTGGCCGCCGAACCAGGCATCGGCCTCGAACAGACTGACCGCCGCCTCCCGCGCCAGGCTGTGGGCGACAGCCAGGCCGGAAATGCCCGAGCCGATGACGGCAACGCGGTGCACGGCTCAGCCCGGAAAAACAAAAGGGGTACCGCGCTGGGCGGTACCCCTGGGTGAAAAGATTGCTGCGCGGCGCCCCGGAGCGAAGGAGGGAGGGAGGGAGGAGGAGGAGAAGCGCTCCGGGATTGCAGCCAGACGAGCCGGCAGGCTGCGCAACAAGGAAAACCGTACCTTCGCACAGACCCCGTCGGGCGTGAGAAGTTCACGCTGCGACGTTGCAACGAGCTGTGTCGCAGCAGGCTGAGGGCGGTAAAATGAACTCATCAGTTCAACATCATACGACATCGTATTGTCCATGTCAAAGTATCAGAATGTCGGCGTGTTCTGCGATTGAGTTGGCGTGAACTGAAAATTGCTGAAGCTTTGTCCACTACACGGATTTGTTGTTCTTGATAATATGCCGCGACGCGAAGCGCGGCAACAGAGTCCCCTACGCGCCCAACAGAGCAAAGGATGCAGGTGCAAACAAGCTATACGGCACGGCCCATCACGATGTCGATCGCCGCCGTCGAGCGCGACACGGGCCTGAGCAAGGACACCCTGCGCGTCTGGGAGCGCCGCTACGGCTTTCCAGTGCCCGAGCGTGACGCCGTCGGCGAACGCAGCTACCCGTTTGACCAGGTGGAACGCCTGCGAACCATCAAGCGCCTGCTCGATGCCGGTCACCGGCCGGGGCGAATCGTTGCGATGGCGCCGGATGACCTCGACCGCCTGATCAACGCGACGGGTGTGCGAGCGGTGTCGCCGGCGTTGGCCGCGAGCGCGGCATTGCCTGCCGTCGATCTGCTCGCCTTCATCGCTGCGATCCGTCAACACGACGCCGAGGCCTTGCGCCAATTGATGGCTCGAACGCTGTCGCGCATGGGTCTGGGCCGTTTCGTTCTCGACGTGATTGCGCCGCTGAACGTGCAGGTGGGCGAAGCCTGGATGCAAGGGCACCTGGAAGTGTTTGAAGAGCACCTGTACACCGAGTCGGTGCAGGTCGTGCTGCGCAACGCGCTGCACCAATTGCCGACGGGCGGTGCCGGCCGGCCGCGCGTGCTGCTGGCCACCGTGCCCGGCGAGCCGCACGGATTGGGCCTGCTGATGGCCGAGGCGGTGCTGTCCCTCGAAGCCTGCCGCTGCACGTCGCTGGGGTTGCAGACCCCGATCTGGGACATCGTCCGGGCTGCCGCGGCCCTGCGCAGCGATGTCGTGGCACTGAGCTACACCGGGTGCACCAATCCCCACCAGCTCACCGACGGCCTGAGCGAGCTGCGCAGCAAGTTGCCGCCGAGCGTGGCCCTGTGGGCCGGCGGCACGGCACCGGTGTTGCAGCGCCGCGCCATCGACGGCGTGCGCGTCTTGCCCAGCCTGCACGGCATTCCTGCGGCGCTGGCTGAATGGCACGCTCGAGCCGCCGTCGTGCCGTGAGTCGGGGCACCGTGGCCGGCCCTTCGTCGGCATCCAGCGGCAGGCAGCAAGGACGACGAAGGCTCGACCCTGAATTCCTCAGGCAGCTCGCAGCGGTGCGCATCGAGTTGGACCCCGCGCCCGCGCCGCTCAATGTGCCGGCCTCGCCGGCCGGCTGCCTGAGGGTCAGGCCTTGGGCTGGGCCCGCGCGACTTCGTAGGCCTTGCGATCGGCATCGACGCGCTGCGCCGAAGGCCGCTGCCCGATCAGCTGGCCGTGGCCTTTCCAATCGATGCCCTGGGCCACGAGCAAGTCTTCGCCATAGACGATCTTGCTCGACAGCGCCACCAGCGGCAGCGTCACGTAGGCGGCGCAATCGGCCAGCGTGAAGGCCTCGCCGGCGATGTAGGGTGCAAATTTCGCCAGTTGCTTGAAGCCGGCGATGTTCTTGTCGAGCAGCTTGCGCACACGCGCCTTGTGCGAATCGCCGACCGTGCCGCCGAAGAAGGCCTGCGTGTAAAGCTCGCGCGCCACGAGCTCCAGGTGCATGTCGATGAACAGGCACAGCTCACGCACCTTGGCCGCGGCCCAGGGCTCGGCCGGCAACAGGGCCGGTGTCGGCGCCAGCGCTTCGAGGTACTCGACGATGGCGCTGCTCTCACACAGGCTGCCGTGCTCGGTGCGCAGGAAGGGCACCTTGCCCAGCGGCGACATGGCCAGCAAATCGTCGGGTTTGGCGCCCGGCGCCACCCGTTCTTCATCGAAGGGCAAGCCCTTCTCGAGCAGCACCAGCTTGACCTTGTTGACGTAGTTCGATTGCGGGAATCCGCACAGTGTCAGTCTCATCGCGATGGCTCCTGGGGAAACGAGTTTCGTGGCGGCGACGGGCTATCCTAAGGCGCCAGCCCGGCCACGCGCGATCGCCTGCGCGACAGCACCGCACACCAGGCCGGCGACGGCACCGTTCAAGTGTGCGACAGGTGCGACGCGAAAGTCCCAACCCGCCACGCTCTGCGTCGGCCCGATCCAGGGCTGCTCGAGCAACAGCTTCGCCGCCAGGCCCGCCA
>JANNEA010000128.1:0-5700 GCA_031388175.1 Gammaproteobacteria bacterium | reverse complement strand
GTTGTGCAGCGCTTCGCGCAGCAGCCGTTCGCGGATCTGGCGCGAGGTGACGTACTTGCCTTCCTTGCCGGCGAGCGGTGAGTTGTTCACTTCGAACATCATGCTGATGGTCGGCTCGTCCACCGTGAGGTGCGGCAGCGCTTCAAGCGTCTCTGGGTCGCACAGCGTCTCGGAGATGCGCGGGTGTTCGAGCCCGACGAAAGCGACGATGTCGCCGGCCTGCGCTTCCTCGATCTCATAGCGCTCGAGCCCCATGAAGCCGAGCACCTGGGTCACGCGCTCGGCGCGGGTCGCGCCGTCGGTGCCGACCACGGTGACGTTCTGGTTGCGCTTGAGCTTTCCGCGCTTGATGCGGCCAATGCCGATCGCGCCAACGTAGGCCGAGTAATCGAGCGAAGTGACCTGCAGCTGCAGCGGGCCGTCCACGGCGACCGGCGGCGGCGGGCAGTACTTCACGATCGCCTCGAACAGCGTGGTCATGTCCTTGGTGCGGACCGCCGGGTCGAGCGAAGCCCAGCCCTGCAGCGCCGAGGCATACACCACCGGGAAGTCGAGCTGCTCCTCGCTGGCGCCGAGGTTGAAGAACAGATCGAAGGTCTGATCCAGCACCCATGAAGGGCGCGCGCCATCGCGGTCGACCTTGTTGATCACCACGATCGGCTTCAGGCCGTGCGAGAACGCCTTCTGGGTCACGAAGCGGGTCTGCGGCATCGGACCGTCGACCGCGTCCACCAGCAGCAGCACCGAATCCACCATCGTCAGCACGCGCTCGACCTCGCCGCCGAAGTCGGCGTGGCCCGGGGTGTCGACGATGTTGATGCGCCAGTCCTGCCAGCGCAGCGCGGTGTTCTTGGCCAGGATCGTGATGCCACGCTCCTTCTCGATGTCGTTCGAGTCCATCACCCGCTCGACCAGCTCGGCGCGCGCGTCGAAGGTGCCCGATTGACGCAGCAACTTGTCGACCAGCGTGGTCTTGCCGTGGTCGACGTGGGCGATGATGGCGATGTTGCGGAGATCGTTGATCACTTTCGGTCCTGATTTCGAAGCAAGCGCTCTGGGGCGGCGCGAAGGGCCGCGCATTATACAGACCCATCGCCCGCGGGGACGGCTGTTATGCTCGCGCGATGCTGGGTTCCATCGAGTGGTTCGACGTCCTTGGGCTGGTCGGCGTGGCGCTGATCCTGCTCGCCTACCTGCTGTTGCAGCTGCGCCGCATCGACCCGACGAGCGTCGCGTTCAGCGCGTTGAATGCGACCGGTGCCGCCTTGGTGCTGCTGTCGCTCTACTACGACTTCAACCTGTCGGCCGCGGCCATGGAAGGCGCCTGGTTGCTGATCAGCCTCTACGGACTCGCCTTAGCCTGGCGCGGGATGCGCCGGGCATGACCGGGCGCGTGCTGCTCGCCGGCGCGACCGGCCTGGTCGGCAGTGCGCTGCTGCGTCAGCTTCTGGCCGACCCGGCCGGCCCGGAAGTGGTCGCGTTCGGGCGCCGCGCGCCGCCGATCCAGTCGCCGCGGCTGCGCTTCCAGGCCACGGACTTCGCCACGCTTGAGGCCCAGGCACCCATCGCCGCAGATGCCGCCTATTGCGCGCTCGGCACCACGATTCGCAGCGCCGGCAGCCCGGCGGCGTTCGCCGCCGTGGACCTCGATGCGGTCGTAGCCTTCGCCCGCCATGCCCGCCGCTGCGGTGCGACGCACTTCATGCTGGTGTCGGCGCTCGGCGCCGACCCGGCCTCGCGAGTCTTCTATAGCCGCATCAAGGGTGAGGCGGAGAAGGCGGTGGCAGCAGCAGGCTTCGACGCCGTGCACATCGCCCAGCCCTCCTTCCTGCTCGGCGACCGGACGGAATCGCGACCCGGCGAGTGGATCGGCAAGCACATCGCCCACCTGCTACGGCCCCTGCTGCTGGGTCCACTGCGCCCCTACCGCGCAGTGCCCGCGGTCGAAGTCGCCGCAGCCTTGATCGTCGCGGCCGCGAGCGCTGCCCGCGGGGTGGTGAGGCAGCGCTTCGGTGGGATTCCGGCATGAGCGCCTGGCGCAAGTTGCGGATTGGCATCCTGCTGTTCGTGCTCGCGGTGGTGGCAGCGCAGGCCTGGCTCCTGCGCCTGAGGCTTGCGTCGTGGGACCACACGCTGTGGGTCGAGGTCTACCCGATCGCCGGCGACGACAGCCCGGTCACTCGCGACTACCTCGCCGCGCTCACGCCGAAGGACTTCGACGCAATCGAGGCGTTCATGGCGCGCGAAGCATCGGTGCATGCGCTGCCGCTAGCGCAACCGGTGCGCCTGGAGCTCGCGCCCGCGTTGGCCGAACTGCCGCCCGAACCGCCGGCCGATCGACACCCGCTCAAGGTCGTGTGGTGGAGCCTCACGCTGCGGCACTGGGCTTCACGGATGGAATCGAGCGTGGCGGCGCCGCCCGGCGAGCTGCGCGTGTTCGTGATCTACCACGACCCGGCCCGCACACCGCGCGTGCCGCATTCGCTCGCAGTACCCGAGGCCCGCCTGGGTGTCGTTCACGCGTTCGCCGACACGCGTCAGGCGGGTCCGAACGCAGTGGTGATCGCGCACGAGCTGCTGCACACGGTGGGCGCGACCGACAAGTACGACCCGCTCACCTCGTTGCCGAGCCTGCCCGACGGTTACGCCGAACCGGACGCTGAACCGCTCTACCCGCAGGCCTTCGCCGAGATCATGGGCGGGCGCGTGCCGCTGTCGCCGACCCATGCCGAGATCCCGGCATCGCTGATCGAAGTCGTGGTCGGTGACGCGACCGCACGCGAGATCGGCTGGGTCCAGCCCTCGGTGGAGCCATGAACCTGCCGCACATGCGTATGCCGAGCCTCGACTCGGACCGTGCCTGGAGCATCCTGACCGGTGTCGCGTTGCCGATGATCGCGCTCGGCGTGGGCGCATTGCTCGCCAAGCCCCTGGGTCGCCTCACGCCCGAGGCCTTCGCCGTGGCAGCGGTGCTGCCACTGCTGCTGGCGCTGATCGGCCTGGGGTTCGCGGCGCGCTTCGACCGCGGTCGCTCCTTGCACGCGCTGCTGCTCACCACGGTCGTCTACTTGGTGCTGTACCAGCTCCGCGGCGCCCATGACACGCTCGCCGTGCGCCTGACCTGGGCGCTGCTCTGCACCACCGCACCGATCGTGTTCACCGTGCTCGCGCTGCTGGCCGACCGTGGCGTGGTCGCGCCCTGGCGCGACGCCAGGCTGTTGCTGCTGGCGGTTCCGCTGGCGCTCGGCGCGATCGCCGGGTTCGCCAAGCACGAGGGCCTGCTCGCGCTGCTGGCCTGGCCGATCGGGCCGCTGGCCGGGTCGAGCCCGATCCCGCCGCTGGCCCAGTGTCTGTTCGCGATCGCTGCGGCGGTGCTGTACGGCCGCTTCTACGCCCAACCCACGCTGCCGCGCGGTGCGCTGCTCGGCGCGCTGGTCGCGGTGGCCATCGCGCTGCATCGCATCGCCGAACCCGCGATCGTGGTCGGTCTGCTCGGCTCGACCTTCCTGCTGCTCACGCTCGGCGTGCTGCAGGAGAGCTGGTCGGTGGCCTACGTCGACCCGCTCACCGGCCTGCCCGGCCGGCGTGCGCTCGACGAGCGGCTGCGCAGCCTTGGCCCGCGTTACTCGATCGCGATGGTCGATGTGGATCACTTCAAGGGTTTCAACGACACCCACGGGCACCATGTCGGCGACGAGGTGCTGCGCCTGGTCGCGGCCCATCTGCGCGAGGTCGGCGGCGGCGGTACGCCGTTCCGCTACGGCGGCGAGGAGTTCACGGTCGTGTTCGATGATATCGGTGCCGACGCCGCCCTGGTCCACCTCGAAGCGGTGCGGGAGGAGATCGCCGACGCGCGCTTCGCCAAGCGCCGCCAGGACCGTCGGGGCGACCCGGTGAGCGGCCCGGATGACGCGAACGAGGCCGAGTTCACGGTCACGGTGAGCATCGGGCTGGCCCAGGGCCGTGCAGGCCGCTCCCCCCATGGGGTCATGGACGCCGCGGATGAGGCGCTTTATGCAGCGAAACATGGGGGTCGGAACAGGACCGAGGTGGCACGGAAAGCCTAGCCCCGATGTGGCTCCCGGCGTGGCGATTCGCCTTTGTTTCCCGTAAAGTGCGCCCCGGGTCGACCCTCCCATCTGCTCCCTTGGATCTGATGTCGAGTGCGCGAACCGCGGCACACAGCTGCGTTAGCTGGCGCCGTTTTCTCCTGCGTCCGTTGGATGCAGGTTCCATGAACCTGTTTAAGAGTAAGACCAAAATGACTTCGATCTATGTCGGCAACCTCCCCTTCACCGCCACCGAAGACGATGTGCGCAAGTACTTCGAGCCGTTCGGCGCCGTGTCCAAGGTGAAACTCATCAGCGACCGTGAAACCGGACGCCCTCGTGGCTTCGGCTTCGTCGAGATGGAGCCCTCTGCAGCTCAGGCAGCCATCGCTGCTCTGAACGGCAAGGACCTCGGCGGTCGTACCCTGCGCGTCAACGAAGCCCAGGAGCGTGCTCCGCGCGCCGGCGGCGGCGGTGGCGGTGGCGGCGGCGGCGGCATGGGTGCCGGCGGCGGCGGTCCGCGCGGTCCCAAGCGCTGGTAAGCCTTAGGGTTGGGGTCGGTGCGCAAGCACCGACCCCATCCGTCTTCGATGACTGAATTCGCGTTGGTCGCTCACCGCGGCCACGCTGCTCGCTTTCCTGAGAACACGCTGCCGGCACTCGTCGCCGCAGCCGATTCCGGGATCACCCACCTTGAGTTCGACATCCAGCTGTCCAGCGACGGCATTCCTGTCGTGCTGCACGACGCAACGCTGAAGCGCACCAGCGCGCGCAGCGGCGACGCCCGCACTCTGCCCTGGTCCGAACTCTGCCAGACGCCCGTCGGCGAACCCAAGCGCTTCGGCGCCGCCTACGCCGACGTCTGCATCCCAAGCGTCGCCGAGGTCGCGGCCTTCGCCGCCACCCGTCCCGACCTCCACCTCTTCCCCGAGATCAAGGCCGAGAGCCTCGAGCATCACGGTCACGAACGCGTGCTTAGCGCAACGCTCGCGGCGCTCGCGCCGGTGCTCGACCGCTGCACCGTGATCTCCTTCGACCTGCGTTCCGTGCAGATGGCCCGCGCCGCCGGCGCACGCATCGGTTGGTGCCTGCCCAACGCCCGCAGTGCCACGCGCGCCACCGCCACGACCCTGGCGCCCGAAGTGCTGTTCGGTGACGTGACCGACTTCAGCGGCACCACACTGCTCTGGCCCGGCGACTGGCGCTGGGCGCTGTATGAAGTCACCGAGCTCAAGACCGCGCGCGCGCTCGCCGCACGCGGCGCAACGCTGATCGAATCGAAGCGCGCGCCAGAACTGCTCGCTGAACTGCGCGCCAGCCCATGACGAACGTCGACCTGCTGGTGGTCGGCGCCGGCATCCACGGCGCGGCCGTGGCGGCCGAAGCGACACGGCGCGGCTTGACCGTTCTGGTCGCGGAACGCACCGCACCTGCCGCGGGGACCTCGAGCCGCTCGAGCAAGCTGATCCACGGCGGCCTGCGCTACCTCGAGCAGGGTCGCTTCGACCTGGTGCGTGAGAGTCTGGCGTCGCGCCGGCGCCTGCTTCGCCCGGCGCCGGGCCAGGTCGAGCTCGCGCCGGTGCTGTTTGCGGTCTAACCCGATTGCAACCGTGACTCGCGCAACATCCCCCTCGGGCTCACCCACTAATGG
>JANNEA010000105.1:0-24524 GCA_031388175.1 Gammaproteobacteria bacterium | reverse complement strand
CCGCATCGACGAAGCGGGCTCGGATGTGGGTGCGGACATCACGGCGGCGACCTACATCGACCTCAACGCGGTCACCGGCATCGGCGGGGTCTCGGCGATCGAGATCGACGGCGCCACGCTCGATGCCGACACGACCAACGGCAACATCGACCTGAACAGCCTGGCGACCCAGGCGCTGGTCGCGAACAGCATGACCACCGGCACCGGCACGATCACGCTCGACCAGACCGGCGGCTTCGCCCTGACCGTCACCTCAGCGGTGACGACCAGCGGCAACATCGCGCTGACCAACGATGCCGGCGCCCTGGGCCTGGTCGCGGTCACGGCGGGCGGCGCGGGCGATGTGGTCGCGACCACGACCACCAGCGGCGGCATCAGCGTTGGCGCGGTCACCGCGGCCGGCGATGCGGTCACGCTGACCTCGGCGGGTGCGATCATCGACGCCGGCACCGGCATCTTCGCGACTGACGCGGTGCTCGCTGCGCAGTCCGGCATCACCGTGGACACCGCGGTGGCGACGCTCGACGCGAGCACGGTGAACAGCAACGTGACCGTGATCGAGGCCGACGATGTCGACCTCACGGCGGCCTCGACCAACGGTTCGGTGGACGTCTCCAGCACCGCGGGCAGCATCGAGATCGCGGGCGCAGTGAGCGCGGCGAACACGGTCAGCCTTGTCGCGGCGGCCGACATCACCGACAACAGCGGCAGCGTGGTCACCGGCACCGACCTCGTGTTCGTTGCAGGCGGCGACATCGGCTCGGGCACCAACGCGGTCCTGACCGACGCGGACACGCTCGACCTCGACAACAGCGCCGGCAGCGGCGATGCGTTCCTGTCCGAGAACGACGCGATCGACCTGGTGTCCGCGGATGTGGCGGGCGACCTGACGCTCGACGCCGGCGGCACCATCGATGTGACCGGCACGGCCACCGCCGGCAACGATCTCACGCTGAACACCTCGGCCGGCGACATCGTGGTGGACAACACGCTGGATGCGGGCGGCACCATCGGGCTGGATGCGGACGGCAGCATCGACATCAACAGCAGCATCGTGAACTCGGGTTCGATCGACCTCTCGACGGTCAACGGCGCCGTGACGATCGACGCGACGCTCGATTCGACGGGCAACATCATCGTCGACTCGTTCACCACGGTGGGTGTGAACGCGGCGGTGACCAGCACGGGCGGCGCCATCGAGTTCGACGCCAACGGCCTGACCACGGTTGCGGTGGGCGCAACGATCGACGCCTTCAGCGACGTGGACTTCGGCGCCGCGAGCCCCGGCACGCTCGACCTCGGCGCAGATGTGTTCTCTGGCGGCGACGTCAGCTTCACCAACGACACCACGCTGATCGGCACGGTCCTGGTGCAGACCCTCGGCGGCGATGTGGACTTCGATGGCACCCTCGATGGCACCGTCGCGGGCGCCGAGGCCCTCACGATCGACGCGGGCATCGTGAACTTCTTCAATGACGTCGGCGCGGGCACTGCGCTCGGCGACCTCAACATCACCGGCTCGACCGTGCTCTTCAACGACACGCTCACCACCGCGGGCGTCGGCGACGTCACCATCGACAACTCCGGCGTGCTGACCTTCAGCGATGACGTGACGCTGTCAGGCACGGGCTCCTTGTCGCAGGTCGGAGCGGGTGGCGTGACCCTCAACGGCAGCAACGTCGACACCACCGGCGGCGACATCGACTTCGCGGGCGTGGTCACACTGGGCACCGATGTGGATGTCGACACCCTCGGCGGCTCGGTGGCGTTCATCGGCGGCGTGCAGGCCACCATCGACAACCTGATCATCGACGCCGACGCGGGTGACATCACCCTGACCTCCGTGACTGGCGTGGCGCTGCTCGACGCCGACACCACGACCGGCACCGTGATCTTCGCTGGCGGCGGCGTCGGCGCCGGTGCCATCACGGTGGGCGGCTTCGGCACCTCGATGGCGACGATCAACACGACGGGCGCGACGACGCTGGACACGATCCTGCCGCTCAACCTGACCGCACCGGTCATCAACGGCACCGCCGATCTGGCGCTGATCTCGAACGGTGCCATCACGCTGGGCACGGTCGCCATGACCACCGGTGGGTTGAGCGTGGATGCGAACGGCGGCCTGACGCTGCTCGCCGGCACCATCACGGCGGCCGACTTCAGCGTGATCAACCTCACCAACACCACGCTGAGTGGTGCGTCGAGCATCGTGGCCACTGGCAGCGTGTTGTTCGACGGCACGGTCGATGGCCCACAGATCTTCTCGGTCAACGCCGGCGCCGGCACGGTGGACTTCAACGCCGCGATCGGCGGTGGCACGGCGCTGACGAGCCTGACCCTCACCGGGTCGACGCTCGCGGTCACCAGCGTGGAAACGACGGGTAACCAGACCTACACCGGCGACCTCGAGATCGCGGGCATCCTGCAATCCACCACTGCGACCACGGGCCTGCTGACCTTCAACAACGGCATCTCGGTCGTCGCCAACTCGGAGCTGATCGCCGACAACATGGCTTTCAACGGGCTCCCCGGCACGGTCACCAGCTCCCTTGGTGCGTTCTCGCTGCTGATCAGGCCGCAGACCTCGGCGACCGTGCCCACCCCGGGCGGCCGCGACATCATCATCGACGACACGTTGCTCGACCCCACTGCGCTGGTGATCGCCGGCAGCGTGTTCAACGGCTTCGGTGGCACGCTGTTCATCGGCGGCACCACGCTGCCGATCCCGGTGGTCATCGGTGTCGACACCCTGGTCTACGCCCACGACATCATCGTGAACTCGGCGATTGACGTGGGCGCGACTGGCTCGCTCTACCTGCTGGCTTCCGGCAACATCACGCTGGCGACTTCGAACGCGAACCTGAGCGGCAACCTGGTGGCGTTGGTCGGTGTGGACGAAACGAGCCGGATCATCAACTCGGTCACTGTCGGGTCCGACCCGGTGATCACCGCCAACCAGACGATCCTGGGCGCAGCGACGTCCATCGGTTCTTCAGGACAGGACATCTTCGTGGTGGCAACGGGCCTGCTACCAACGATCCAGGGCGCCTCGACGGCGGGCACGATCTTCATCTCGCCGACCCCGAACACCCTTCGTCCCACGACCGGCGCGGCGACGACCGGCGCATTGATCATCTTCGCCAGCGACTTCGGGGTGACCAGCATCATCTCCAGCGACGTCACCAACACCGCCAGCGCCTTGGGCGCCAAGGAGCAGAGTGGTGGCCTGGTGGACGAGGGCTTCATCGACCCGTCGCTGTTCGAAGAGATCAAGCTCTACGAGGAAGCGGGCACCGGCATCGCGCTCCCCGCCGATCAGCGCGAGGAAGAGTGCACTGACCCGAACGACCCGGCCTGCGAGACGGCGCAGGAGCCTGAGGCGACGACGCCCTGAGCGCTGACGCGGGATGAGCATCCTCGATTGGCTGCGCAGGAAGTTCGGCAAAGGCGCCAGCAGCGCGGGGATGCCGGAAGGCATCGTCTTGCAGATCGATGGTCAGCCGGCGGGGTTCGCCTCGCCGGCTGAATTCGAAGCGGCACTGCGTCCGCGCTCCGAGATGGTCGCAGGCACCATGCGCCGCATGGCGAAGTGCACCGATGAAGAGCTGCACGGCGAGGTCAACCTGACCCGCGCGCTGCACAAGAAGCTCACCACCAGCCTGCTGCGCATCGAGGAGATCGGTGTGTCGCTGTCGCAGATCTGGCGCGAGATCGACCTGGGCAAGGTCCACGAGGAGCACCAGTGGCAGGAGATCCTGTACGCGCTGGCCGACCTCGGGGTCCACGACCAGTACCGGCGCGCGGCGCTGGTGCGCTACCTGCAGTACCTCAAGAACCGCCGCGATGCAGTCGCCGACCTGCTGCGCGAGCGCGAGAGCGGCAAGACCCAGTTGGGCAGCGTCGCCGCGTCGCAGATGGAGACGATGGCCGGCACGGCGGTCGACGACATCACCTACACCTCGATGCAGCGCAGCGCGGAGTACAGCCGCTTGCCGCCGCGCCATTCGGTCGAGGTCCGGATCAACCCGGGGGAGCCGGTGACGATCTTCCTGGCCCATCGCAAGATGCGCCTGGTGACCACCGACGAGGGCATGGTGCTCAGCGATGACACCGGCCTGACGGCGCCGATCCAGACCGGCCGAACCATCATCGGGCGCTCATCGGATTGTGATGTGGTGCTGCACAACGCCCCGGCCGACGTCTCGCGCAAGCACTTGATGATCGAGTCGTCGCCGCAGGAACTGCGGCTCACCGACCTGTCATCGCACGGGACCTACGTGATCAAGCGCGCGCTGTCGCACGGGCAGACCCGCCACTAGCTCTCTATCAACCGGCCAGCGCTTTCGCGACCCGGGCGACCTCATCCTTGAGCGCCTGCGGCGCGCGGTCCCCGAACTCATCCAGGTAGCCGCCGATGTCCTTGACCTCGGCCCGCCATTGTTCGCGGTCGATCGCCAGCAGTTGGTCCAGCGTGGCGTCGTCGATCTTGAGCCCCTTGCAGTCCAGCGACTGCCGCGTGGGCAGGAAGCCGATCGGCGTCTCGACCGCCGCCGCGCGACCGGCGCAGCGGTCGAGGATCCACGCCAGCACCCGCAGGTTCTCGCCGAAGCCCGGCCACATGAACTTGCCGGCGGCGTCCTGGCGGAACCAGTTGACGTGGAAGATCTTGGGCAGCTTGGCACCCTTGCGCTCGCCGACCTTGAGCCAGTGGGCGAAGTAGTCGCCGAAGTTGTAGCCGCAGAACGGCTTCATCGCCATCGAATCGCGCCGCACCACGCCCACCTGGCCGGCGGCTGCGGCGGTGGTCTCGGACGCCACACCGGCGGCGATCAGCACGCCGTGCTGCCAGCTGGTGGCTTCGTACACCAGCGGCGCGACTTCCTTGCGCCGGCCACCGAAGATCAGCGCCGAGATCGGCACGCCGCGCGGATCGTCGGCTTCTGGCGCGTAAACCGGGTTCTGCTTGGCGGCCACGGTGAAGCGCGAGTTCGGGTGCGCGGCCGGACCCGTGCCGTCGTAGGGCTTGCCCATCCAGTCGGTGACCGGCGTGCCCTGCTTGCGGCCTTCCCACCACGGTTCGCCGTCGGCGGTGACCGCGACGTTGGTGAAGATCGTGTCGTGCTTGATGATCTCGTAGGCGTTCTTGTTGGTGAGCGAGTTGGTGCCGGGGACCACGCCGAAGTAGCCGGCCTCCGGATTGATCGCGCGCAGCTGGCCTTGGTCGTCGAAGTGCAGCCAGGCGATGTCATCGCCGACCGTGTAGACCTTCCAGCCGGGCATGGACTCCGGCGGGATCAGCATCGCCAGGTTGGTCTTGCCACAGGCCGAGGGGAAGGCGGCGGCCACGAAGCGACGCTCGCCCTTGGGGTTCTCGATGCCGACAATCAGCATGTGCTCGGCCAACCAGCCCTCGCTCTTGGCCTGCCATGAGGCGATGCGCAGCGCGTGGCACTTCTTGCCCAGCAGGGCGTTGCCACCGTAGCCGGAGCCGATGCTCTTGATCGAGAGCTCCTCGGGGAAATGCATGATGAAGCGACGGCTTGGGTCGAGGTCGCCGGTGGAGTGCAGGCCTTTGACGAAGCTGCCGTCCTTCTCGATCCGGGTGAGCGCGGCCTTGCCCATGCGGGTCATCACCCGCATGTTCGCGACCACGTAGGCGCTGTCGGTGATCTCGACGCCGCAGCGCGCGTAGGGCGAATCGAGCGGCCCCATGCAGTAGGGCACCACGTAGAGCGTGCGGCCCTTCATGCAGCCCTTGAACAGCGCGTCGATCTTGGCGTGGGCCTCGGCCGGCGCCAGCCAGTGGTTGTTCGGGCCGGCGTCGTCGCGCTGCTTGGTGCAGACGAAGGTCAGGTGCTCGACGCGCGCCACATCCGAAGGGTGCGAGCGGTGCAGGTAGCAGTTCGGGTGCGTCTGCTGGTTGAGCTTGAGCAGCGTGCCGTCGGCGAGCATCTGCGCGATCAACGCCTGGTTCTCGGCGTCGGATCCGTCGCACCAGTGGATCTGGTCCGGCGTGGTGAGCTTGGCGACCTCGTCAACCCAAGCGCGCAGTGCGGTGTTGCTCGTGTGCATCCAAGTCCCTGTTTCGATTGGAGTATTGGCGGCGGGTGCGCGATTATACAGGCGCGCGCCGAGGATGACCGATTCCGCCGGAGTGCTAGATTCCGCCACTGAAACAGACACGCATGGGATTGCAACCAAATGGGTGAGTACACCGTCCGCGAGGTTCTCAAGCGCCGCAGCGTCGAGACCGTCCGCAAGCTCCAGCAACGCCGTGCTTTGGGCCGCAGGGACGGGGAGAGCCTGGGGTTCAAGGGTGTGCTGTTCCTGTTGGCCCTGCCGTTGGTGCCAGTGATCGGCTACGTCAGCTACGTGGCGAGCGAAGCCATGGCCACCGGCCTCACTGCCAAGCACAGCCAGATCCAGGTGTTCATGCGCGCGCTGCAATTGGCGCCAGCGGCGGCGATCAGCCTGGACCGGGTTCGCGCTGAACTCGTGCGCCTCGGCTACCACCCGATCGGTGGCGAGGCGGAGCCGGCGTTCGGCGAGTACCGGATCATCGAGGGTGTGCTCACGCTGCGCACCCGCGGCTTCCATTTCGCCGGCGGCCCCGAGCCGTCGCGCCTGGTGCAGGCCAGTTTTGTCGGCGGCAAGCTCGCCAAGCTCGAAGTGGACGGCCAGACCGCAGCCTCGATCGCACTCGAACCGATGGCGCTCGGCAGCATCGTGATCGAGCAGGGGCCGGAGCGGGTGCCGCTGGCCAGCGAGGAGATCCCAGATCGTGCGCGGCGCATGCTCGCCGCCTACCTCGATCCGCGCTTCGCGACTCGCGGCATGATCGACTCCGCGTTCGATCCAACCTCGATCGCGCGGCGCTACGCCGAGCTCATGCTCGAGGACAGCCCGCGCGCCTGGGCCCATCAGATCGACGCGCCGATCGTCGCCGCCACGCTCGCCTGGCGCGAGCGGCCGTCGGTCCTGATCGAGGCCTTCGTCAACGAGGTCCACCTCGCGACCGAAGGCAGCCGCGAGATCCATGGCTTCGGTCTCGGCGCGAGCTTCATGTTCGGCCGCCCGTTGGTGGCGCTCGAAGTGCATGAGCAGGCGCTGCTGGTCGCGTTGGCCGGGGTCGGCGATTCGATCGATGCGCGCAAGGCGCCGAGCGAGGCGCGGGAAGCCCGCGACGCGGTGCTCGACCGCGCCGTGAGCGAGGACGCGCTGCTCGAGCAGGACGCCGCCGCCGCCAAGCTGCGCGAGCTCGACGTACTGCCAGCGGCCCCCACCAGCACTGCGTTCGACGCCGAGCTGCTGAGTTTCGTGCAGGGCGAGCTGCTGCGCGATTACACCCAGCCCGGCTCGACGCCGCCGCTCGGCTCGCGGGTTTTCACGACGCTCGACCCGGATGCGCAGATCCTGGCGCGTCGCGCGCTGACCCAGGCCCGTGACCGCATGGGCAACCGTGGCGCCGGCGTGGAAGCGGCGATGGTGATGTTGGCGCATGAGCGCAACGAGGTGCTGGCGGTGGTCGGCGGGCTCAACGCCAATCGTGCCGTGAACCACGCGCTCGACAGCGTGCGTCCGATCGGCACGCTGGCGCTGCCAGCGACCTACCTCACCGCGATCAGCAACGGCTTCGGCCCGCTGACCAACGTTGACGACTCGCCGCTCGAGATCGAGCTTCCGGACGGACGAGTCCTCACGCCGCGCAACCCCGACGGCCGCAACCATGGCCGCGAGGCGCTGGTGACCGCGCTCACCGGCGGGCATTCGGTGGCGTTCACCCGCGTCGCGCTCGAGGCCGGCATCCAGTCCGTGGTCGAGGACCTGCGGCGCCTGGGCGCGCCGCGTGCGGTGCCCGCGCATCCGTCCGCGATCGGCGGCGCGTTCATGCTCTCGCCGCTCGAGGTGGCGCAGGTCTATTCCACGATCCTGCGCAGCGGCCGCCTGCAGCCTTCCTACAGCGTGCACACGGTGGTGCAGCTCGATGGCTCGACCCTCGGCCGCCGCAACGCGCTCGGCGGGTCGCGTTCGATCGGTGAACGCGATGCCTATCTGGTGCTGCGCGCGTTGCAGCACTCGGCCCGCACCGGCCCGGCGCGCGCGCTGCTGCCGCTGGCGTCGAGCCCCGCCGTGCTCACCGGTGCCTCGGACGGGAACCAGGACGGATGGACGGCAGGGGGCGACGGCACGAACCTGGTCGTGGCCTGGTTCGGTCGCACCGACGAGGGCGCGATCGGCATGGCCGGCATGACCGCCGCGGCCGAGGCGTTCGGCGCTGTGCTCAGCGGTCTCGGTGGCGCGCCGCTCAGCCCGACGCGCCCGGCCGGCGTGGCCGAGGTCTGGGTCGATGTGGCCGCCGGCATCGCGATCGGAGCCGGTTGCCCGGGTGCCGTACTGCTCGCGTTCCCGGAGAAGCTCGCGCCGCCGCCCACCGCGGAATGCCGTGGCGGGGCGTTGGCGGCATCGCAGCGTCTGTTCGGTCCGCGCTGACGGCGGCGGCAGCAGGATGCGCCCACCGCCGCCATGATCGACCCCGCTGACATCCTCGGCGCGCATGGTCCGTTCGCTGCGGGAGTGGCGGGCTTCCGTCCGCGCGAAGCGCAGCGCCGCATGGCACGCGCAGTCGCTGATGCGATCGAGGCGCGGCGCGTGCTGGTCTGCGAGGCCGGCACCGGCATCGGCAAGACCTTCGCCTACCTCGTCCCCGCGCTGCTCGCCGGGCGGCGTGTGCTGGTCTCGACCGGCACTCGCCACCTGCAGGACCAGATCCAGCAGCACGATCTGCCCACCGTGCGTCGCGCGCTCGGTTCGCCGGCGAGCGTGGCGGTGCTCAAGGGCCGCTCCAACTACCTCTGCCCGCAACGCTTCGAGCAGTTGCTGGTGCAGGGGCGGCTCTCCGATCGCGCCGAGGTGCGCGAGCTCGCGGCCTTGCGCACGTGGTCCGCCACGACTGCGAGCGGTGACCTGGCCGAGGTCACGGCGCTGGCTGAAGATTCCGGCCTGCTGCCGCGGGTGACCTCGACCACCGACAACTGCCTCGGCAGCCGCTGCCCCAGGCTGAGCGAGTGCTTCGTCGCCAAGGCGCGGCGCAAGGCGCAGGACGCCGACGTGGTGGTGGTGAACCACCATCTGCTGCTCGCCGACATGGTGCTCAAGGAGGAGGGCTTCGGCGCGCTGCTGCCGGCCTTCGATGCCGTGATCATCGATGAAGCGCACCAGTTGCCAGACCTTGCGGCCCAGGCCTTCGGCACCAGCTTCGCCGCGCGCCAGGCGAGCGGTCTGGTCGACGATGTGCGCGCCGAGCTCGGCGCCGCGGCGCGTGAGGGCGCGCTGCCGAAAGCGCTCGCGGCGCTCGACCCGGCGCTCAAGGTCGCGCGCCTGGCGCTCGGCGCTGCGATCGGGCGTGGTGCCTGGCGCGAGCAAGCCGCTAGGCCTGAGGTGCGCGACGCGGTGCACGAGCTGCAATCCGTGCTCAGCGCCATCGGCGCTGCGCTCGCGGCCACCGGTGGCGAGCCCGCGCAGGCCCTGCGCGCGCGGGCCACGGCGCTGGTCGTCGCGCTCGAACCGTTCGCCGCCATGGAGCTGGAGCCTGAGGTTGGCGCTGAGGCTTGCGTGCTCTGGTACGAGACCTACAAGCAGAGCTTCGTGCTCAACGCCACGCCGCTCGATCCGGCGGCGCGCTTCCGCGCCCAGCTCGAGATCCGGCCCACTGCCTGGATCTTCACGTCGGCAACGCTCGCGGTCGCCGACGACTTCGACCTCTTCATCCAGCGGCTCGGCCTGGTCGAGCCGGAGACGCTCGCGTTGCCGAGCCCCTTCGATTACGAACGCAACGCTCTTCTATACCTGCCGCCGGACCTGCCGGCTCCGGATGAGCCCGGCCATACCGCCGCGGTGGTCGCAGCGGCGCTGCCGCTGATCGCCGCGAGCCGCGGGCGGGCGTTCATGCTGTTCACCAGCCACCGCGCGCTGCGCGCGGCGGCCACCGTGCTCGCCGGCAAGCTGCCGTACCCGCTGCTGGTGCAGGGCGAGATGCCGCGGGCGCGGTTGATCGAGCGCTTCCGCGAGGCCGGTGATGCCGTGCTGCTCGGCACCCAGAGCTTCTGGGAGGGCGTGGACGTGAAGGGCCCGGCGTTGTCGTTGGTGGTGATCGACAAGCTGCCGTTCGCCTCGCCCGGCGATCCGGTGATGGCGGCGCGCATCGACTCGCTGCGCGCACGCGGCGGCAATCCGTTCGCCGAGATGCAGTTGCCGCAGGCGGTGCTGGCGCTGAAGCAGGGCGTCGGTCGCCTGATCCGCGACAACGACGACACCGGTGTGATGGCGATCTGCGACCCGCGGCTGAAGCAGAAAGGCTACGGCCGCAGCTTCATCGCCGCGCTGCCGCCGATGCGCGGCACCGAGGATGAGGACGAGGCGCTGCGCTTCCTGCGCGAGCGGACTGGTCTCACCGAGGCCGTTGCATGAGCACGATCCTCGCGCTTGAGACCTCGGGCGGACGCTGCGCCGCCGCGCTGCTGGTGGGCGCCACGCTGTGCGAGCGCGAGACGATCGCGCCGCGTGGCCACGCCGAGCTCCTGCTGCCGATGGTCGAGTCGCTGCTGGCCGAGGCTGGCCTCACGCTTGGCGCCTGCGATGCGATCGCCTTCGGCCGCGGCCCGGGCTCGTTCACCGGCGTGCGCATCGCCACCAGCGTGGCTGCGGGCTTGGCCTTCGGCGCTGGTCTGCCGGTCGTTCCGGTATCAGGACTGGCCGCGCTCGCCCGCGGCGGATGGCGTCGCAGCGGTGCGACCCGCGTCTACGCCGCGCTCGACGCGCGGATGGACGAGGTCTACCTCGCGGCCTATGAGCTCAGCGCCACCGGCGAGCCGCGCGCGGTGGTGGAGGAGCAGCTGCTGCCGCCCGCCCTGGCCCCCACGGTCGGCGGGACAGGCTGGGAAGGCATCGGCACCGGCTTCGGCGTGCACGGGGCCGCGCTCGCGGCACGGCTGGGATCAGCGCTCGTGGGCACCGAGCCCAGCGCTGAGCCCCTCGCCGCCGACGTTGCTGCGCTCGGTGCCCTGGCCTTCGCCCAGGGCGCGATGGTGGCGGCGCGGGATGCCGCACCGGTCTACCTGCGCGACAAGGTGGCTTTCCAGCGGAAGAGCTAGGCTGCAACCTTACTGTCACATCCGGTTGCTGTAATCCGCGCGGCCCCGGGAGGGCCGTCGATGACCGCCAAGACCATATTGATCGTCGAGGACGAGGACGCCATCCGCCAGATGGTGGCCTTCGGCTTGCGGCGTGCCGGTTTCGAGCCGCTCGAGGCGGCCGACTGCGCCAGTGCCCGCCGGGCGCTCGCCGACCGCATCCCCGACCTGATCCTGCTCGACTGGATGCTGCCCGACCTCTCCGGCGTGGAGTTCGCGCGCGGCCTGCGGCGCGACCCAGACACCAAGCTGGTGCCGATCATCATGCTCACCGCGCGCGCCGACGAGGATGACAAGGTGCGTGGCCTCGAGGCGGGGGTGGACGACTACCTCACCAAGCCGTTCTCGGCCCGTGAGCTGAACGCTCGGATCAAAGCAGTCCTTCGCAGGGCCGCCCCGGGTGGCGAGGACGAGACCTTCACGCTCGGCCGCCTCACGCTGAACGGCGCCAGCCACCGCGTGACCGCGGGCGAGCAGGAGGTCCCGCTGGGGCCGACCGAGTTCAAGCTGCTGCGCTTCTTCATGAGCCAGCCTGATCGCGTGTTCAGCCGCAGCCAGGTGCTCGACCGGGTCTGGGGCGGCAATGTCTACGTCGAGGAGCGCACCGTGGACGTGCACATCCGCCGCCTGCGCAAGGCGCTCGAGCCCTGTGGCTGCGACGATTATGTCCAGACCGTTCGCGGCACCGGCTACCGCTTCGCGCCCACCGACGCGTGAAGCGCGCTTCGTGAAACTTGGCCCGCAGACCTCGCAGGAGCTGATGCGGCTCGCGCTGGTGTTCGGTTCGGCGTTGGCATTGGGCTTGCTCATCGGCCAGGTCGCTGAGATCGTCGCGATCACTGCGCTCGGCTACCTCGTGTTGACGCTATCGCGGCTGGTGCAGCTGGAGCGCCGTCTCGCCACGGGCCTGCGCCGTGCCGAACACGAAGCGCCGGCCGGGCTGTGGCGCGCCATCGATGACCACATCCTCCAGGCCGCCGAGCGCAACCGCGACCGGCGACGCGAGGCCGCACGCAACCTCAGGCTGTTCCGGGCCGCGACCGGCGCGCTGCCGGACGCGATCGTGGCGCTCGACGCCAACTGGGAGATCCAGTGGGCCAACCCGGCAGCGCAGGGACTGCTCGGACTCGAGATGCCGCGCGACGTTGGCCAGCACATCGGCAACCTCGTTCGCCACCCGGCGCTGACTTCGGCCATTGGCGACCCCGCGCGTTACGACCCGATCGAGATGCCCGCGCGCGCGCCGGGCCGCTGGCTGTCGGTCATGCTGGTGGGCTATGGCGCCGGGCAGCACCTGATGCTGGCGCGCGATTCCACGCGCATCCGCCAGCTCGAACAGATGCGCCGCGAGTTCGTGGCCAATGCCTCACACGAGCTGCGTTCACCTCTGACCGTGATCAGCGGCTACCTCGAGGCGATGCACGAGGACGAGGCGCTGAGCGGGAGCTGGGGATTGCCGCTGCGCGAGATGCGACGGCAGGCCGACCGCATGGCCAGCATCGTCGGCGACCTGCTCGAGCTGTCACGCCTGGAGAACGACGCGAGCGAGCCGCCGTTCGATCCGGTGGATGTCGGTGGCCTGGTGGCGCGGATCCGCGAGGAGGCCCTGGCGCTCGGCGAGGGGCCGCGCACGGTCGAGCTGGATGTCGCCCCCGAGCTGCGTCTGCTCGGCGCCGAGCACGAGATCTACAGCGCGATTTCCAACCTGGTGTTCAACGCCATGCGCTACACGCCGGCCGGTGGCCGGGTACAGGTGCGCTGGGGGATGGTCGGTGACCAGGCGACGCTGGCGGTGGCCGACACCGGGATCGGCATCCCGGCGGAGCATCTGCCCCGGTTGACCGAACGCTTCTTCCGGGTCGAGGCCTCGCGGGTCCGGACCAAGGGGGGTACCGGCCTCGGCCTCGCGATCGTCAAGCATGTGGTGCAACGCCATGGCGGGACGCTCGGCATCGAGAGCCAGGTGGGGCAGGGAACCACCTTCGCCATGCGTTTCCCGGCCGCCCGCGCCAGCCTGCGACCCCGGCTGTAACACGACCGTCACGGAAGCTTCAGTTGGCCGTCATACGGCCCATGGAGACTGCGCGCCCATGGATACCGATAACTGCCAACCGAGAGAGGGATCACCGCGATGACGCACACCACCACGAACACGCTGGCGACGGCGGCCTTGGGCCTGTTGCTCGCTGCCGGGCTGACCGGGCCGGCGTCTGCTGAGTCCAAAGTCGACCCGAAGCTGGCCGCCTACACGCCCACCAGCGGCGTGAGCGGCAACCTGTCGAGCGTCGGCTCCGACACGCTCGCCAACCTGATGACGTTCTGGGCTGAGGAATACAAGAAGCTCTACCCGAACGTGAACATCCAGATCCAGGCGCAAGGCTCGTCGACGGCGCCGCCGGCGCTGACCGAAGGCACCGCGAACCTGGGTCCGATGAGCCGCAAGATGAAGGGCGAGGAGATCGAGGCCTTCGAAAAGAAGAACGGCTACAAGCCGACCGCCGTGCCGGTCGCGATCGATGCCTTGGCCGTGTTCGTCCACAAGGACAACCCGATCAAGATGCTCTACGTCCCGCAGGTTGACGCGATCTTCTCCGCCACCCGCAAGTGCGGTGCCCCGGCCGACGTGGTCACCTGGGGTGGCGTCGGCCTCACCGGTGACTGGGCCTCACGCCAGATGCAGCTGTTCGGTCGCAACTCGGTGTCGGGTACCTACGGCTACTTCAAGGAGAACGCGCTCTGCAAGGGCGACTTCAAGTCGAACGTCAACGAGCAGCCCGGCTCCGCCTCGGTGGTGCAGTCGGTGTCGACCTCGATCAACGCGATCGGCTACTCGGGCATCGGCTACGTGACCTCCGGCGTGCGTCCGGTCCGCCTGTCGAAGAAAGAGGGCGAGCCGTCTGTTCCGGCCGAAGAGAAGTACGTGCTGTCGGGCCAGTACCCGCTGTCGCGTTACCTCTACGTCTACGTCAACAAGGCGCCGAACAAGCCACTGGCACCGCTCGAGCTCGAGTTCCTGAAGATGGTGCTGTCGAAGCAGGGCCAGGAGATCGTCGTCAAGGACGGTTACATCCCGTTGCCCGCCAAGAATGCAGACGCGGCGCTCGTCGAGCTCACCAAGTAACCCGAACCCGATACATCAGAAACACTGGAGAAACGAGATGAAGATCAGCAAGTACCACACCATGGCAGCGCTGCTGGCCATGAGCCTGGCCGCCGCGCCGGCCTTCGCGGCCCCCGAGATCAAGACCAAGGGTGGCTTCGAGATCAAGGACGGCGACTTCAGCTTCAAGTTCGGCGGCCGGATCATGCTCGACTTCGTCGAGCCGGGCGTGGACGTGACCGCGATGGGCCAGAACCTGTTCTTCCGTCGCGCTCGCCTCGAGCTCGAAGGCAAGATGTTCAAGGACTGGGAGTACAAGGCCGAGTACGACTTCGCCGAGAACACCATCACCGCCAAGGACCTGTACGTCACCTACACCGGCTACGAGAACCAGGAGATCCTGATCGGCCAGTTCAAGCAGCCGTGGAGCCTGGAGGAGCTGTCCTCTTCGAAGCAGCTCGCCTTCATGGAGCGTTCGCTGATGAACTCGGCCTGGTCCACTGCACACCGCACCGGCCTCGGCTGGCGGCACTTCGGCAGCAACCACTCGTTGACGGTTTCGGCCTACGGCAAGGAAGCGGGCTCGACCAACGGTGGTACCGGCGCCTCGGCGAACCAGGACGAGCCGATGTCCTACGGCGGCCGCTTCGTGTGGGCGCCGATGAAGAGCGACGACAGCCTGTTGCACTTCGGCGTGGCCTACGCGCAGGAAGAGCTCGAGCTGGTCACCGGCGGCGGTCTGCGCCTGCGCGCGCGTCCGGAGGCCCGTCCTTCAAACGGCGGCATCCGCCTGGTCGACACCGGCACGATCGCCGATGCGACCGGCCTGACCAAGACCGGCCTCGAGGCCGCGTGGATGTCAGGCGGCTTGTCGGTGCAGGGCGAGTACCAGATCGTGTCGGTCGACAGCGTGGTCGAAGGCAACCCGACGTTCTCCGGCTACTACGTCGAAGCGCGCTGGTTCCCGAGCGGCGAAGTCCGTCCGTACAAGATGAACACGGCTGCCTTCTCGGCCATCAAGCCGCTGAACATCGAGGGCGCCTGGGAGTACAAGATCCGTCTGTCGAGCGTCGATCTCGAGGACTCGTGCACCGCGGCGGTCATCGCGCTGCCCTGCGTCGGCGCCAATGCCGAAGCGGGCACCGAGGACAACCTGTCGCTCGGCGTGACCTACTACCCGAACGCCAACATCCGTTGGATGTTCGAGTACGTCTCCGCCGACGTGAGCTCGCTCAATGCCGCGCAGGAGGAGAGCCCGAGCTTCTTCCAGGGTCGCTTCCAGATCGCCTGGTGATCTCCTAGCAGAGAGGATCGCGCAGGGACGCGCGAGCGCGGGCCCCGACCGGTGACGGCGGGGCCCGCGTCGTTTCCGGGCACAACTTCATCCAGACCAACCGAACGCAAGAGGACCCGACATGCGCCTATCGACGCTGTTCCTGCTCGCCCTGATCCTGTGCCATGCGCTCGATGCCGCTGCGGCGGTGACGCTGAAGCAGGTCGCCCGCTATCGCTCGGGCGACCTCGAGGGCACCGAGATCGTCGCGGTGCACGCCGCGAGCCAACGCGCCTACCTCTCCAACAGCAGCCACGGCTACATCGACGTGCTCGACCTCAGCGACCCGGCGAAGCCGCGGCGTGAGCGGCGCCTCAAGCTCGACCTGGCGCCGGGCGAGGACCTGACCTCGATCGCGCTCCATCCGAGCGGCGCGTACCTGCTGTGCGCAATCGAGGTCGCGGATCCGCAGGCTCGTGGCCGGATCGAGCTGCGCGCCACAGCTGATGACGCACTGCTGAAGCGCCTCGAGGTCGGCGTGGGGCCGGACGGCATCGCAATCTCCGCCGACGGCCGCATCGCGGTCGTTGCGGACGAAGCCGAGGAGTTCGTGTTCGACCGCGCGACGCGAACCTTCAGTTCACCGCCGGGGACGATCACGATCGTCGACCTGGCGCAGGGGCCGGCTGCCGCGACCGCGATCACGCTGGCGCTGCCGGACCTCACTGGCGTTGCCGGGGTGACCGACGGCCGGATGCTGCGGCGGCTCGAGCGCAGGGTGGACGTGAACGGCGACGGCAGGATCACCGCACCCGCCGATCTGAACGGCGATGGCGACATCGACGACGAGAAGGTGCGGGTGGGAACGCTGGCGGGGATCGTGGTGTTCGCCGACGAAGCCAACGGTGAGCTGTTCCAGCTGCCGCTGGCCGCGGCGACGCCGGAGTTCCTCGAGCCGGAATGCGTCGCGATCGCGGCCGACGGGACGCGCGCCTACGTGACGCTGCAAGAGTCCAACGCGGTGGCAGTCGTCGACCTGATCGCGCGCAGGGTGACCGGCGCTTATGGGCTCGGCATTGTCCTGCGCCAGGCCGACCTCAACGACGACGACCGCGCACTGTTCGAGCAGCCGCTGCAAGCGTTGCGCGAGCCGGACGGGATCGCGCTGAGCGCGGACGGACGCTTCCTGCTCACTGCGGACGAGGGCGACACCGACCCCAAGGTCGCGATGATGGAACCGGGACTGCCGGCGGGCGGCGGACGCTCGTTGAGCCTGTGGGATCCCGCCAGCGGTGCGCTGGTTGGCGACACTGGCATCGAGCTGGATCGCGCGGCCGCGCTCGCAGGGTTCTACCCGGACTCGCGCAGCGGCGCGAAGGGCGCCGAACCGGAGATGGTGGTCAGCTTCCTGCTCGACAGCGTGCTCCATGCCGGCGTGTCGCTGGAACGAGCCAACGGCGTGGCGCTGGTCTCCCTGGCCGATCCGGCCGCGCCGGTGGTGGTCGCGGTCGCGTCGGCTGACAGGACCGCCAAGGCGGGTGCCGTGGGGCCGGAGGGCATCGCCCACCTGCTGGGGCCGGATGGCCTCCACTACCTGCTGACAGCGAATGAGAAGGACGGAAGCCTCTCCATTTACAGGATTTCTGCCAGGAAATGAGCGTCTGTAACACGCCTGTCATGGGCCGTTCCTAGACTGCCCGCCCATGGCCCAGCTCACCCCCCTGGCCGCGCAAGCCGCGGCCCAACGCCGTTACCGCGCGCTCAAGGACAGCATCGCGCGCTGGACCGTGGCGGTCGGTGGCGTGGCGGTGGTCGGCGCGCTGTTGATGATCTTCGTCTACCTGGCGGCCGAGGTCGCGCCGTTGTTCCGGGGTGCTGACGCCGCCAAGCGCGCCGAGTTCGCCGCGCCGGGCGGCGGCCACGCGCTGTTCGTCGCCGCCGAGGAGCAGGCCGAGGTCGGCGTGCGCTTCATCGACGATGGCCGCGTGGTGTTCTTCTCGCTCGACGATGGCCGCATCCTCGGCGCCCAGCGCCTGCCGGGCACCGACCAGGCTCGCATCGTCAGCGCCCAGGTCGTCAGCGAATCCGGCCACGAGTACGCCTTCGGCTTGTCGGACGGTCGCGTCGTGCTCGTGCGCCACGACTACCGCGACACGTTCCCAGAGGGCAAACGCGTGGTGGAGCCGTCGTTGAGCTTCCCGCTCGGCGAGACGCCGTTGGTGGTGGACGAGCAGGGCAGGCCGCTGCGCCGCATCGCGCTGCAGCGCGAGGACGACGGCCTGCTGATCGCCGCCGGGCTCGAGGACGGCGCCAACGTGCTGGTGCCTTTCGCGCTCGAGACCTCGTTCCTCGACGATTCCACGACGCTCGCGCGCGGCGCGGCGATCGAGGTGCCGCAGCGCTTCGACCACGGCGCGCGCGCCGACTTCCTGCTGCTGAACCCGGAGCGCGAGTGGCTGTTCGCCGCCGCCGCCGACGGTGAGCTGCTGTTCATCGACGTGCGCGACCCGACCAACCCCAAGCTGCTGAGCCGTCGCCAGCTGGCGCATGAGGGTGAGACCCTGAGCGCGCTCGGCCTGCTCGGCGGCGGCATCTCGGTGATCGCGTCGTTCTCGAGCGGCCGCACCGAGCAGTGGTTCCCGGTGCGCGACGCCAACAACCGCTACAGCCTGCGCAAGGTGCGCGAGCTGCCGCCGGGGGATGGTTCGGTCAACGCCCTCAGCATGGAGCAGCGGCGCAAGGGCTTCGTCACTGCCGACGAGTCCGGCCAGGTCAGCATCTATTACACGACTTCCGAGCGTCTGCTGCTGCGCGAGCGGATCTCAAGCTTGCCGCTGCGCGCAATCGGGGTTGCGCCGCGTGCCAACGCGTTCGTGGCCGAGGACTCGAGCGGCACCACCTTCGTCTGGGAGGTGGAGAACCGCTTCCCGCAGGTGTCGTGGCAGGCGCTGTGGGGCAAGGTCTGGTACGAGAGCTACCCGGAACCGGACTACATCTGGCAGTCGTCGTCGGCCAGTGGCGATTTCGAGCCCAAGCTGTCGCTGGCGCCGCTGTCCTTCGGGTCCTTGAAGGCCGCGCTCTACGCGATGCTGTTCGCGATCCCGCTCGCGCTGATGGGCGCGATCTACACCGCCTACTTCATGACGCCCGCGCTGCGCCAGGTGGTGAAGCCGGCGGTCGAGGTGATGGCGGCGCTGCCGTCGGTGATCCTGGGCTTCCTCGCCGGGCTCTGGCTCGCGCCGTTCCTCGAGCAGTATCTGCCCGGCATCTTCCTGTTCCTGCTGTTGCTGCCGTTCGGCATCGTCGGCTTCGGTTGGTGCTGGGACCGCTTCGCTGGTCGTTTGCGAGCGGTGCTGCCCGAGGGCGCGCTCGGCGCGCTGCTGATCCCGGTGGTAATCCTGGTCGGCTTCCTCGCTATGGGCCTGAGCCGGCCGGTGGAGCTGCTGCTGTTCGCCGGGAACATGCCGCACTGGCTTACCACTGAGCTCGGCATCGACTACGACCAGCGCAACGCGCTGGTGGTCGGGATCGCGATGGGCTTCGCGGTGATCCCGATCATCTTCTCGATCGCCGAGGACGCGATCTTCGGCGTGCCCAATCACCTGTCGAATGGCTCGCTGGCGCTCGGCGCCACGCCCTGGCAGACGCTGGCGCTGGTGGTACTGCCGACCGCGAGCCCGGGGATCTTCTCGGCGGTGATGATCGGCCTCGGCCGCGCGGTCGGCGAGACCATGATCGTGCTGATGGCCACCGGCAACACACCGGTGATGGACATGAACCTGTTCGAGGGGATGCGCACGCTGGCCGCGAACATCGCGGTCGAGATGCCGGAGTCCGAGGTCGGCAGCGCGCACTACCGCGTGCTCTGCCTCGCCGCGCTGGTGCTGTTCGCGTTCACCTTCGTGCTCAACACCATCGCCGAAGTCGTGCGCCAGCGCCTGCGCGAGAAGTACAGCAGCCTATGAGCACGCTGCCCGTCAAACGCACGGCGCATTGGGTCGGCAGCGGCGCGCCGTGGATCTGGCTCAACGCCGGCGCCATCGCGCTGTGCATGATCATGGTCGTCGGTCTGCTGGCTCTGATCGCGGTGCGCGGCCTAGCGCACTTCTGGCCAGCCGACGTGCTCGAGCTGAGCTACCAGGACGGCGACCAGACCGTACGCATCATCGGCGAGCTGCGTAGCGCCGAGCAGGTGCCGGCCCAGCGCCTGGTCGAGGCTGGCGTCACCGGCCTGCCCATTGGTCAGGAGGAGTTCGAGCGCCTGTTGCTGCGCGTGGGCAACCGCGACAGCTACGGCGCGGATTTCCGCAACGTGCTGCGGCCGTTCATCCTGGCCGAGTCCGCGCCGGACGAGCTTGTCGCCATCGAGCGCCGCGAATGGGGCAACCAGTACGGCTACCTGCGGGCGGTGAAGCAGCAGGGCACGGTGGTGGCGGAGGGCGCTGCGGTCTGGAGCGAGTTCCAGGCCCGGTTGCTGCGGGCCAACGCGCTGCACGCCGACATCGCCCGCATCCAGAAGGATGAGATCGGTCGGGTCAACCACCGCATCGAGCGACTGCGGCTGAACGGGCGCAAGCTCGAACTGGATGGCGCGCTCGATGCGATGGCCAAGCTCGAGTTGGCCGAGGAGCGGGCGCTGGCCGAGGCCGAGTTCGCCACGCTGCGCACCCAGCTGACGCAGCTCTCGACCGAGGTCGGTCGCGACAGCTATGTGCTCGAGATCCAGGACGGCCAGATGCTCGAGAAGCCCATGGCCCAGGTTATCGGCGCGATCCGCCCGAACCAGCTGTCGGTGCCGAGCAAGCTCGCCGTGTACTTCTCGAACCTATGGGGCTTCCTCAGCGACGATCCGCGCGAGGCCAACACTGAGGGCGGCATCCTGCCGGCGATCTTCGGCACGGTGATGATGGTCATGATCATGTCCATCCTGGTCACGCCGTTCGGCGTGATCGCCGCGGTCTACCTGCGCGAATACGCGAAGCAGAACCTGCTCACGCGATCGATCCGGATCGCGGTCAACAACCTGGCCGGCGTGCCGTCGATCGTGTTCGGCGTGTTCGGTCTCGGTTTCTTCGTCTACATCCTCGGGTCCGGCATCGACGACATGTTCTTCCCCGAGGCGCTGCCGGCACCGACCTTCGGCACGCCAGGACTGATCTGGGCCTCGCTCACGCTGGCGCTGCTGACGCTGCCGGTCGTGATCGTCGCGACCGAGGAGGGCTTGAGCCGTATCCCGCGTTCGGTACGCGAGGGCAGCTATGCGCTCGGCGCGACCCAGGCTGAGACGCTGTGGCGCATCGTGCTGCCGATGGCGAGCCCGGCGATGATGACCGGCCTGATCCTCGCGGTGGCGCGCGCGGCCGGCGAGGTCGCGCCGCTGATGCTGGTTGGCGTGGTCAAGCTGGCGCCAACGCTGCCGCTCGACATGAACGCGCCCTACCTGCACCTCGAGCGCAAGTTCATGCACCTCGGCTTCCACATCTACGACGTCGGCTTCCAGAGCCCGAACGTCGAGGCCGCGCGGCCGTTGGTCTATGCGACCGCGGCGGTGCTGGTGCTGGTGATCGTGATCCTCAACCTGGCGGCGGTGCGCATCCGCAACCAGCTGCGCGAGAAGTACAAGGCACTCGAATGAACACCACCAACCCAAGCGGTGCGGTCCCCATGCCCACGATCCCCTTCACCCATGGCATCGACCTGTCGGCGCTCGCACGCGACGGTGAGCAGCGCTCGCTGGCGACCGAGGAGATCTGCCTCCAGGTGCAGGGCCTGAACCTGTACTACGGCGACAAGCGCGCGCTCAATGCGATCGAGATGCAGATCCCGCGGCGGCGCGTGACCGCGTTCATCGGCCCGTCGGGCTGTGGCAAGTCCACGCTGTTGCGCTGCTTCAACCGCATGAACGACCTGATCGACGGCTGCCGGGTCGAGGGCGGGATCCTGCTCGACGGCGTGGACATCCACGGCAAGGACGTCGATGTACCGGCGTTGCGTCAGCGCGTGGGCATGGTGTTCCAGAAGCCGAACCCCTTCCCCAAGTCGATCTTCGAGAACGTCGCCTACGGCTTGCGGCTGCGCGGCGTGACCGACCGACGCGAACTCGCCGAGCGGGTCGAGGCGGCGCTACAGGCGTCGGCGCTGTGGGGCGAGGTCAAGGACCGGCTGGAAGAGAGCGCCTTCGGCCTGTCGGGCGGCCAGCAGCAGCGTCTGGTGATCGCCCGCGCCATCGCCATCGAGCCGGAGGTCATCCTGCTCGATGAGCCGGCCTCGGCGCTCGACCCGATCTCGACCCTCAAGATCGAAGAGTTGATCTACGAGCTCAAGGCCCAGTACACAATCCTGATCGTGACCCACAACATGCAGCAGGCCGCGCGGGTGTCGGACTACACTGCGTTCATGTACCTCGGCGACCTGATCGAGCACGGCGACACCGACACCATCTTCACCAAGCCGACGAAGAAGCAGACCGAGGACTACATCACCGGCCGTTACGGCTGAGGACCCGAAGATGGAAAAGATAAAGATCGACCAACACATCTCGCAGAAGTACAACGAGGAGCTCGAGGCGGTCCGCAACCTCGTGCTCGCGATGGGCGGCCTCGTCGAGCAGATGCTGGCCGACGCGGTGCGCGCCCTGGTGGAGGGCGATGTCGCGCTGAGCGAGCAGGTCCGCGCCACCGACCGCAGGGTCAACGATCTCGAGATGCAGATCGACGACCAGTGCGCGCGTGTGATGGCGCGGCGCCAACCGACGGCCAGCGACCTCAGGCTGCTGATCGCCACGATCAAGATCGTGAACGACCTCGAGCGCATGGGCGACCAGGCCGAGAAGGTCGCGATCCTCGCCGCGCGGCTGAGCGACGGTGAACCCGGCACCTGGGGCCGGCGCGAGCTGGAGCACGTGGGCCAGCTGGTGCGGCGCATGGTGCGCGACGCGCTCGATGCCTACGCGCGCCACGACGTGGATCTCGCCTATGCGGTGACCCGCGATGACAAGCGCGTGGACTCCGAGTACGAGGCGCTGACGCGCCAGGCCATCACCTTCATGATGGAGGACCCGCGCACGATCCGGCGCTCATTGGACGTGCTGTGGTCGGCGCGCGCCATCGAACGCATCGGCGACCACGCCAAGAACGTCGCCGAGTTCGTGGTCTACCTGGTGAAAGGCGAGGACATCCGCCACGCACCACATGCTGCAGCAGAAGGCATCGACACGCCACGCATCCCCTGATGCCGTTCATGCTGCCGAACCCAAGGGTCATCAACGCACTGCTCGCCGCCGGCGCAGCAACGCTGCTCAGCTATGCCTACTACCTGCAGCTGGTGGTGGGGCTGGAGCCCTGCCCGCTGTGCATCTTCCAGCGCATCGCGCTGATCGGGCTCACCGTGATGCTGGTCGGCGCTGCCGTGCACGGCGCGCGCGGCACCGGCGCCAAGATCTGGGCGTTGCTGATCGGGGCGAGTGCGCTCGCGGGTGCTGCGATTGCCACGCGCCACCTGTGGTTGCAGAACCTTCCGCCCGACCTGGTGCCGGCCTGCGGCCCACCGCTCGATTACCTGGTCGAGGTGCTGCCGCCAATCGAAGTGCTGCGCGAGGTGTTCACCGGCTCGGGCGAGTGCGCCAAGGTCGACTGGACCTTGCTCGGGCTGGCGATGCCGGTCTGGACGCTGCTGGCGTTCATCGGCTTCGGCAGCGTCGGCGTCTGGAACAACCTGCGCCGCTAGTCCTGCGCCGCGCCGCCAAGGCGCTCGCGCACCGCGACAATCGTGCGGCCGTAATGCCCGCCCGTCGTCTCGTACACCGGCAGGTCCACGCGCATCAGGCCGTGGCTCTCGTGGCGCGAGCGGGCGCCATAGGACACCAGCGTGGCGATGAAGCGGTTGTTCTCGCCCAGCACCATCGAGCGCAGGACCTCGACGCCGCCGGCGCGCGCGGTCTCGTTGAGCACGGCGAACAGAAGCGTTCCGATGCCGCGGCCCTGGTGGCTGTCCTGCACGATCAGCGCGGTCTCGGCGACCTGCGGCTCGTCGGGCAGCCGCACCCAGCGCGCGACGCCGACACCGGGGAACTCCGGGTGGTCCTCGTCGACGACGAGCCAGGCCACGTGGTCGACCTGATCCACTTCGGTCAGGAACTTGAGCTGCTCGGCCGAGAGCTCGCTGACCGGCGCGAAGAAGCGGCGGTAGAGCGTCTGCGGCGAGTAGTGGCGGATCCCGTCGCGCAGCCGCTGCTTGTCGTCGGGCTCGATGCAGCGCAGCGCGAGCCGCGTGCCGTCGCGCAGCACGGTCCTGAACTGGCGGGCGTGCGGAGTCATCAGCGCAGCAGTTCGGCGCAGATGCGCTCGTAGACCTCGCCCAGCTGCTCCAGGTCGCCAATCGCGACGCGCTCGTCCAGCTGGTGGATCGTGGCGTTGAGCGGCCCGAGTTCGACCACCTCGGCGCCGGTCGGCGCGATGAAGCGCCCATCGGAAGTGCCGCCGCCGGTCGAGAGCTTGGGTGTGACGCCGAGCGTGCCATGCACGACCTTGGTGGTGGCGTCGATCAAGCGCCGGCCCTTGGTCAGGAACGGCCGGCCGGCATCCTTCCACTCGATCGTGTGCTCGAGCCGGTGCGACTTCAGGATTGCCTCGATGCGCGCGGTCAGTGTGTCGTAGGTGAACGCGGTCGAGTAGCGCAGGTTGAAGCGCACCTCGGCCTCGCCGGGGATCACGTTGTTGGTGCCCACACCGGCGTGCAGGTTGCTGATCTGGAACGTGGTCGGCGGGAAATCACCACTTTGAGATGAGTCGCCGTCATCCCACTTCGTGCTCGCCAGTTCGGTCAACACGGGCAGCGCGCGGTGGATCGCGTTGACCGCGCGCTCCGGGTAGGCCACGTGACCCTGCATGCCTTTGATCGTGAGCCGCGCCGAGAGCGAGCCGCGGCGGCCGTGACGCAGCGTGTCGCCGAGGCGGGTCTC
>JANNEA010000044.1:0-17841 GCA_031388175.1 Gammaproteobacteria bacterium | reverse complement strand
CTGCTGACCGGCAAGGCGCGCTGGGCCGCAGGCGATCGCACCGGCGCACTCGTCGACTTCAAGCTGGCGGCCGCCCACGCACCCGACATCGCGAAGGTCCAGATCGCCCTGGCCCGTGCCCTGTTCGGCAGCGACCTGGTCGACGAAGGCATCGCGGTGCTCGAGCGCAGCATCGCGCGCCATGGCGGCGGATTGGCGGCGGCGCTGCTCGCGCTCGCGACGCTCGACTCCGTCGCACCGGCGCGCAGCCTGCCCGCCGTGGATGCCGCGCTCGCGCTTACGCCGGCCGAGCCGACCCTGAACCTGCTCAAGGCGATGCTGCTCACGATTGGCGGCGATGCGGATGCGGCACCCGACTTCGGCGCAGCGACCGAAGACAGCGTAGTCCTACGGGCACGCTGGGAGATGTTCGAGCACCTGCACGCAGCGGATTGCGAACGCTTCGTTGGCCGGCCGCAGCAGGTGCTCGAACACGCCCGCGCGGTCTGCACGCTCGAGGGGATCGAGATTGCGTTCGGGCCATCGACCGAGCTCTCGGACCTGCCCGCCGGACCGATCCGGTTGCTGCGCATCGACCGCCGTGACCACGACGCCACCGCCGCACTGCTCGCGACCCTGGCCGACCGCGTCCACGCCGGCACCGTCGTCGCCTTCGATGCCTACCTCGGCTACCCCGGCGCACGCGGCGCCGACTTCGCCGCCTGGCAGGCGTTCGTGACGAGCCACGGTCTCCGCTGCCGTTATCTCGCCGGCTGCCTGATGGGCAGCGAGGTTGCGTTGCGCATCGAGGCGATCGCGCCGGTAGCCGCACGATGAGCGACAAGCCGGCGCGGTTCACCAAGGAATGGTGGCGCCAGGAGTGGCGCGAGTGGCAGGTCACGCTGCTGCTGATCGCGGTGATCCTCGCCTGCCGCTCGGTGCTGGTGGATTGGTATTACGTGCCGAGCGGCTCGATGCAGCCCTCGATCCTCATCGGCGACCGCATCCTGGTGGACCGCCGGGCCTTCGACGTGCGCATCCCGTTCACCACCCTCGCGTTGGCGCGGATCGGCGAACCGGCGCGCGGCGACATCGTGGTGTTCTGGTCGCCGGCGAACGGCGAGCGTCTGATCAAGCGCCTGATCGGCCTGCCCGGCGACACGCTCGAGTACAAGGACCAGGTGCTCACCGTGAACGGCGAGCGCGTGCCGTACGCGCGCACCGGCGTGTTCGAAGGCGCGATCAAGCTGCCAGGCCGCAGCTACGCGGCCGCAGTGTTCGAGGAGGCACTGCCGGGCCATCCGCATCCGGTGGCGCTGGTGCTGCGTCCGGGCACCGAGTTCGGCCCACTCACACTGGAACCCGACCACTACTGGATGATGGGCGACAACCGCGACAACAGCGGCGATTCGCGCGTGTTCGGCCCGGTGCCGCGCAAGAACCTCGCGGGGCGAGCCAGCCGCGTAATCTGGTCGATCGACGACGACTGGAACTTCCGCTGGTCGCGCTTCGGCGAGCGCTTGCCTTAGCGCGACCTGACCCCTAATTGCTTGAGACGTACTTCTCGCGCCGCTGGTTGCCGATCGGGAACCCAGCCGCAGTGAGGTGCGCATGCACCGCGTCGATCATCCCGGGGTTGCCGCAGACGTAGGCGATGTCGCGCGCCGCGTCGAGCGGGAACGCCTTGAGCGCCTCCTGCACGTAGCCCTTCAGCTCATGCGCGTTCGCATCCGCGGGCAGCTCGCGCGAGTAGCAGGCGTGGAAGCGGAACCGCGGCTCGCGCGCAGCCAGGGCGCGGAAGTCGTCGCCGTACAGGAGTTCCGCGCGGCTGCGCACGCCGAGCAGCAGGTCGACGTCGCAACGTCCGGCGGCGATGCGCGCCGCGATCTCCGGCAGCATCGCGCGGTAGGGCGTGACGCCGGTGCCCGTGGCGAGCAACAGGTAACGGCAGGTCGGATCGTCCCTGAGGATGAAGCGTCCGAACGGGCCGCTGCACTTGAAGCGCTGGCCGACCGTGGCGGCGAACAGGATGGCGGTCGCGCGCCCACCCTCGACGTGTGACAGCGCGAACGAGAACCCACCACCCTCCGTCCCTGGCACGGTCGCGATGCTGTAGGAACGGCGCAGGTCCTTGCCCTCGTGCGGCAGCAGCAGCGTGACGAACTGGCCGGCGACCCAGGCGAAGGGCGTGCCGTCGGCGCGACGGAAGCTGAGCTCCAACACCCGCGGCGCGATCATGCGCCGACCGGTGAGCTCAAGTTCGAACTGGGGGATGCTCATGCGGCGCGGATTCTCCCACAGTGCCGCGCCCCTTCGGGTGCGCCGAAGCGGCGGCCGCGTGCTAGTTTCTAGCCCCCTGCCGGAGACAACCATGCACCACGCTCGCAGCCTCGCCCTCTCGTTCACCACCATCACCCTCCTCGCCTGCGCCGGCAGCCCCGCCGACACCGGCAGCGCGCTCGACTCTGCGCTCGCGGGCAAGCAGCGCAGCGACTCCAACCGCGCGCGCGATGCCTACCGTCATCCGAAGGAGACGCTGCAGTTCTTCGGTCTGCGCGACGACATGACGGTGATCGAGCTGTGGCCCGGCGGCGGCTGGTACACCGAGGTGCTGGCGCCGGTGTTGCGCGAGCGCGGCAAGCTGGTGGCGGCCTACGCCGACCCGGCCAAGGGCGCCTACTACACGCGCACCCGCACCGCGTTCGAGACCAAGCTCAAGGGCGAACCCGCGGTCTACGACAAGGTCGAGGTGATCACCTTCCACCCGCCGGAGTCAGTGACTCTCGGCGAGGTCGGCAAGGCCGACATGGTCCTGACGTTCCGCAACCTGCACAACTGGATGCAGAACGGCAAGCTCGATCCGGTGTTCCTCGCCGCCTACCGCGCGCTCAAGCCCGGCGGGATCTTCGGCGTGGTCGAGCACCGCGCGCGGCCCGATGCCGATGAGGCGACGGTCGCGAAGTCAGGCTACGTGCGCGAGGACCAGGTGATCCGCATCGCCGAGAGCGTGGGGTTCAAGCTGGTGGTCAAGAGCGAGATCAACGCCAACCCCAAGGACACCAAGGATTACCCGGAGGGCGTGTGGACCCTGCCGCCGAACTACCGCCTCGGCGACGTGGACAGGGCGAAGTACGCCGCGATCGGCGAATCCGATCGCATGACGCTCAAGTTCATCAAACCGAAAGGCAAGTAGGCGTAAGCGATCGGCCGCCGCTCAGGCGGCGACGGCGCCGCGCGCCGCGATCGCCTTGGCGATCGCCTCGAACACCGCCTGCAGGTCTTCCCTGGCGCTGGCGAACCTCGGCTGGCCGAGCGCCGCGGCCGGATCGGCCTCATCCATGTACACGCGCTGCGCCATCTCGATCTGCAGCGCCATCGTGCCCGGCACGCGGCCGTAGTTGTCGGTGATGTAACCGCCCTTGTAGGGCTGGTTGCGCGAGACCCTGCGCTTGCGGCGCTGGAACGCCTCGTCCACCGCGGTCATGAACCAGTCGGCGCAGGACGTGCCATCGCGGTCGCCGAGGAAGATCTCGTCGGCGAGCTCGCCGTGCAGCTTGTTGGCGCGCGAGGCCACGCTGTGCGCGTCGATCAACCAGACCTTGCCGCCGCAACGCTGACGCACCGTGGACAGAAGCGTCAGCAGCTTGGCGTGGTAGGGCGCGTGCACCCTCGCACGATGCTCCATGATCTCGTCGCCGCTCGGCGCATCGCTCCACACCTGCTCGCCCTGGAAGGTCTGCAGCGCGATCAGCCCGGTCTCGAACCTGCCCGGGTACATCGGGCGCTCGACCGGGGCCCGGTTGAGGTCGACGTAGAAGCGGCTCCACGGGGTCATCAGCGTGGTGATGCCGAGCGCCGGCAGGAAATCGTAGAGTTCCATCAGATGCCAATCGGTCATCGGCAGCGCGCGCATCGCATCGGAGTGCAGGCGCGCGCGCAGCGCGTCCGGCAGATGGGTGCCGGCGTGCGGGATGCTGACCACCAGCGGCACGAGCTCACTGGTCGGTTCGCGGACGATGAAGGGCTGCATGGTGGGGCTCGGTCTCAGCCTAGCAGCCGGCGCACGCAGCGGTCGAACTCAGCGCCGGCTGCAACCGGCGTGGTCCGCCGACCACCGACATAGCTCGCCGCCACGTCGCGGGCCGAGCCGTTCACGATCAACGCGTCGAGCGCCGTCGCGGCGGTGTGGCCCGCCAACACGGACGCGCGTTCGTCGATGACGATGAGGTCGGCGTACTGCCCGACCGCGAGACCGCCGACCGTCTGCCCCAAGGCCCGCGCGCCAGCGGCGACCGCGCCCTGCCACAGCGGCTGCCCGAGTCCGTGCTTGCCAGCGAGCCGCGCCCGCGCCCGCGCCCGCAACCGTTGACCGTATTCCAGCCAGCGCAGCTCCTCGAACGCATCGATGCGGCAGTTCGAGTCCGAGCCGATGCCGAGCGCGCCACCCGCGTGCACGAACTCGTCGGCCGGGAACAGCCCATCGCCCAGGTAGGCCTCGGTGATCGGGCAGATCACCACGCTCGCACCGCGCTCGACGATCAGCGCGCGCTCGCGCGCATCGGCGTGCGTCGCGTGCACCAGGTGCCAGTGGCGGTCGAGCCCGACCACGCGGTCCAACAACTCGATCGGACCGCAGCCGTGCGCCGCGCGACACTGCTCGACTTCGGCCATCTGTTCGGCGACATGGATGTGGATCGGCAGCTCGGCACCGAGCAGCGCACGCGCGCCGCCCAACAGCTCTGGCAGCAGCTCGACCGGCGCCGCGCGCAGCGAGTGTGGCGCCAGCCCAAGCGGCACCTTGCCGCGCAACCGTTCGAGGAGCTTCAGAAAATCATCGACGCTGGTGTGGACGAAGCGCGCCTGTTCCGGCTTGGGCGGAACGCCGAAGCCACCCGCGGCGTAGAACACCGGCAGCAGCGTCAGGCGGATGCCCGTTGCGCGTGCCGCCTCGATCACGGCCTCTGCCATCTCACTGCCGCGCGATCCGTCAACGCCGTGGTGCAGATAATGGAACTCAGCAACGCTCGTATAGCCGGCAGTGAGCATCTCGCCGTAGGCCTGGCGCGCGATCGTTGCGCAGTCCTCGGGCGTCACGCGCGCCGCGAGGCGGTACATCGCCTCGCGCCAGGACCAGAACGAATCAGCCCCGCTCGACGCTTCGTCGCGTCCGACGGGACGCGGCACTTCGCCGTGACCGGCGAGCGCGCGTTGGAACGCATGGCTGTGTGCGTTCGGGATGCCCGGCAGCGCGAGGAAACCGTCGGCCACTGCGGCCGCATCGGTCGCTTCCGGTCCGACGTTCTCGATGGCGACGATGCGCCCGTCCGCGGCCACGCTGAGCGCGCGGTCGTGTAACATGCCGTCCGGCGTGAGGATGTGACGGAATGAGAGCCGCTGCATCGCGCGCATCATAACCTCCGCCAACCCACGGAACGCGCAATCGATGTACGACCTGCTGGTCAGCAACGCGCGATTGTTCCCGATGACCTCCGGGCTCGCGTGCTCGCCGCACCGCTCGTTCGCGGTGCGCGATGGCTACATCGCCGCCTTCGACCCGCCTGCCGCCGCACCTGCGCGCGCGCACTTGGATGCCACCGACGGGTTGGTGCTGCCGGGCCTCATCGATTGCCACACCCACGCGCTGTACGCCGGCGACCGGATGGCCGAGCACGCCGAGCGGCTGCGCGGCGCGACCTACGCCGAGATCGCCGCGCGCGGTGGCGGCATCCAGAGCACGGTGCGCGCGGTGCGCGCGGCCAGCGAGGGTGAGCTGGTGCACGCGACCTGGGCGCGCCTCGCCGCGCTGGCCAGCGAGGGCGTGACCACGGTCGAGATCAAATCCGGCTACGGTCTCGATCTTGAGACCGAGCTCAAGATGCTGCGCGCAATCGCCGCGTTGCGCGCCGCGCCCGAGGCACCGGTCGACGTCGTGGCCACCTTCCTCGCGCTGCACGCCTGTCCGAAGGGCGGCGACCACGCCGCGTTCGTGACCGAGGCGGTCGAGCGCTGGCTGCCGGCGGTCGCGGCGGCCGGCCTGGCGACCGCGGTCGACATCTACGTCGAGCACATCGCGTTCTCGACCGATGACCTCGCGCGGCTCGCCGCCGCCGCGCGCAGCCACGGCCTCGCGCTGCGCGCCCACACCGACCAGCTGTCCAACCTCGGTGGCACCGCGCGCGCCGCCGAGCTTGGCGCGCGCTCCTGCGATCACCTCGAGCACACCAGCGATGCCGACGTGGCCGCGATGGCGAAGCACGGCACGGTCGCGGTGCTGCTGCCCTTCGCCTACTACTTCCTGCGCGACACCCAGCCGCCGCCAGTGGCCGCACTGCGCCGGGCCGGCGTGCCGATGGCGGTCGCCACCGACCTCAACCCCGGCACCTCGCCCTGCTGCTCGCTGCTGACGGCGATGCACCTCGCCACCGTGCTGTTCGGCCTCACCGCCGAGGAAGCGCTGCTCGGCGCCACCCGCGAGGCGGCCCGCGCGCTCGGCCTCGCCGACCGTGGCACTCTGGCCGTGGGCCAGCGCGCCGATTTCGCGGTCTGGGACCTGCCTACGCCTGAGCACCTCGTCTATCAGATGGGCGGACTGCGCCCGACCGCCCGCTTCCTCTTCGGCGTCCAGCAAGGTGACAACCGATGACCCAGCTCCCGCTCGATGGCCGCAGCCTGACGCTCGCCGATCTCGCGCGCTTCGACCGCGAGCGCCCGAAGGTCGTGCTGGCACCGACCGCGCTCGCGGCGATGGAGCGTTCGGTTGCCGCCGTCGAACGCGCGGTCGCCTCCGGCAAGCCGTCCTACGGCATCAACACCGGCTTCGGCGCCTTCGCCAAGACCCAGATCTCCGCCGACCAGGTGGTCGAGCTGCAGTACAACCTGGTGCGCAGCCACGCCTGTGGCGTGGGCCTTGCGCTCTCGCCCACGCTCACGCGCCGCGTGATGCTGCTCAAGGCGAACTCGTTGGCGCGCGGCCACTCCGGCGTGCGCCCGGCGTTGGTCGAGGCGCTGCTCGCACTGCTCAACGCCGACGTGCTGCCGGTCATCCCCGGCAAGGGTTCGGTCGGCGCCTCGGGCGACCTCGCCCCGCTCGCCCACTTAGCACTCGCGCTGATCGGCGAAGGCGAGGCCGACACCGGCGACCGGCGCGGCGGCCCGCTCGCGGGCAAGGCGGTCTGTGCTGCGGCCGGCATTGCGCCGGTGACGCTCGCGGCGAAGGAAGGCCTGGCGCTGCTCAACGGCACCCAACTCTCCGCCGCGCTCGCGATCGAGGGCCTGCTGCGGGCCGACGCGCTGCTCGCCACCAGCATCGTCGCCGGCGCGCTATCGGTCGAGGCGCTGGCCGGGTCCTACGCGCCGTTCGATGCGCGCATCCACGAGGCGCGCAACTTCGAAGGCCAAGCCAAGATTGCCGCTGGGTTCCGCAGCCTGCTGACCGCGAGTGAGATCCACGACGGTCACGCGAGCTGCGACCGGGTCCAGGATCCCTACGCGCTGCGTTGCATGCCACAGGTGCTCGGCGCCGGCTGGGACACGCTGGCGCACGCGCGCGGCGTGCTGGCGCGCGAATGCAACTCGGTATCGGACAACCCGCTGATCTTCGGTGACGAGGTGCTCCCGGGCGGCAACTTCCACGCCGAGCCGCTGGCGTTCGTCAGCGACTTCATGGCGATCGCCGCGGCCGAGCTCGGCTCGATCAGCGAGCGGCGCATCGACCTCATGCTGCGCCAGGTCAATCCCGCGCTGACGATGTTCCTGACCCGCGCGCCCGGGCTCGAGTCCGGCTACATGATCGCGCACGTCACCGCAGCGGCGCTCGCCTCCGAGAACAAGATGCTGGCGCATCCGGCGTCGGTCGATTCGATCCCGACCAGCGCCGGCCAGGAGGACCACGTGAGCATGGCGCCGGGCGCCGGCCACAAGCTGCTCGCGGTCTGCGACAACGTCGCGCGCATCCTGGCGATCGAGCTGATGGCGGCGGCGGTCGGCGTCGAGCAGCAGCAACCTGCGCGCACCACACCCGAGCTCGCGCGGGTGCTGGCCGCAGTGCGCAAGACGGTGGCGCCGCACAGCGGCGACCGCCGGCTCGACCGCGACATCGAAGCGCTCGCGGCCCGCGTCAGCGCCAGCGAGTTCGCTGCGCTGCTGCCCGCGCCGGGCCCGTGAGCGGCGTCACGGCACCGACGGGCGGCTGCCCAGACTGAGAACCCCGTCGCAGTACCCACCGTGCGGAAGGCGTCTGATGGCCTCGCCGCAGGGAACCGCGGCGGAGGTGCACATGAGCAAAACCGTCCCGCAGATGAAGAAAATCGACCGTTCCGACCCGGAGCGCGTCGAGCAGATTTCGGCGCCCTACGAGTGGCAGCGTGCGGCACCGTCGAAGAGCGCCGCAACGCCGAAGAGCGACCGCACCGCGCCTGACCTGCACATCCGGACCGTCCCGGTCGGACGCCCCGCCCGCAAACGTTCGCGCTAGCGCTTGCGCGCCATGGGCAGGTCGAGCCCGCGCGCAGCTGCGATCTCGAGCGCGCGCGCGTAGCCCGCGTCGGCGTGGCGCATCACGCCCGTCCCCGGGTCATTGACCAGCACGCGTTCGAGCGCGAGCCGAGCACGCTCGGTGCCGTCGGCGACGATCACGACGCCGGCGTGCAGCGAATAGCCCATGCCGACGCCGCCGCCGTGATGGAACGAGACCCACGACGCGCCAGACGCTGTGTTGAGCAGCGCGTTCAGGATCGGCCAATCCGCCACCGCGTCGCTGCCGTCGCGCATGCCTTCAGTCTCGCGGTTCGGTGACGCGACCGAGCCCGAATCGAGATGGTCGCGGCCGATGACGATCGGCGCCGCGAGCTCGCCTTTCGCCACCATCTCGTTGAACGCGAGGCCGGCCAGGTGGCGCTCCTGGTAGCCGAGCCAGCAGATTCGCGCCGGCAGGCCCTGGAACTTGATCCGCTGCTGCGCGTGATCGAGCCAACGATGCAAGTCGGGCTTGTGCGGGAACAGCTCGCGTACCTTGGCATCAGTCTTGGCGATGTCGGCCGGATCGCCGGACAGCGCGGCCCAACGGAACGGGCCCATGCCCTCGCAGAACAGCGGCCGGATGTAGAGCGGCACGAAGCCCTTGAAGTCGAACGCGTCGGTGACGCCGGCATCCTGGGCCATCGCCCGGATGTTGTTGCCGTAGTCGAAGGTGGCGATGCCGTGCCGGTGGAACACCAGCATCGCGCGCACCTGGCGCGCCATGCTCTGCTTGCTCAGCTCGACGTAACGCTTGGGGTCACTGGCGCGCAGCGCCGCAGCAGCCACCAGCGTGTGGCCAACGGGGATGTAGCCGTTCAACGGGTCGTGCGCCGAGGTCTGGTCGGTGACGAGATGCGGGGTAAAGCCGCGGTGCTGGTCGAAGCGGGTGAGCTCCTCGAACGCCTCGGCCGCATTGCCGAGCAGTCCGACCGAGATCGCGCGGCGTTCCGCCAGCGCCCGCTCGATCAGCGTGCGCGCCTCGGCGAGCGTGCGCGCCTTGTGGTCGAGGTAGCCGGTCTCGAGCCGCTTGTCGATGCGGGTCTCGTCGACCTCGACCGCGAGGCAGCAGAGGCCGGCGAACACCGCGGCCAGCGGCTGTGCCCCACCCATGCCGCCGAGGCCGCCGGTGAGCAGCCACTTGCCCGAAGTATCGCCACCGAAGTGCTGGCGCACTGCCTCGACGAAGGTCTCGTAGGTGCCCTGCACGATGCCCTGCGAGCCGATGTAGATCCACGAGCCGGCGGTCATCTGCCCATACATCATCAAGCCCTTGCGATCGAGCTCGTGGAAGTGGTCCCAATTCGCCCACTGCCCGACCAGGTTCGAGTTCGCCAACAACACGCGTGGCGCACGCTCATGGGTCTTGAACACGCCGACCGGGCGGCCCGACTGGATCAACAGCGTCTCGTCGTCGGCCAGCCGCTCAAGCGTGGCGACGATTGCGTCGTAAGACTCCCAATCGCGCGCGGCACGGCCGATGCCGCCGTAGACCACGAGGTCCTCGGGGCGCTCGGCGACCTCAGGGTCGAGGTTGTTCATGAGCATCCGCAGCGCGGCTTCCTGGACCCAGCCGCGACAGCGCAGCGTGCTGCCGCGCGGCGCGCTGATGCGGCCTGAGCGATGGCGGTTCGGGGGAGTGGCGGCGGACATCGGCGGGCATTCTACTGTCGGCGTCCTACGAAAGCCCTCGTCTTGTGCCTATACTCCGGTCAGACCTCAATCTCTCGCACCGATTTGGAGTCTGCCGATGGCCCCTCGTCCCGCACGCGCCACCGCCCTGCCGCGTCCCACCGATGCTGAGGTCGCGATCCTCGCTGCGCTCTGGCGCCTGGGTCCCGCCACCGTGCGCGAGGTGCACGAAGCGCTCGAGCACTTCCAGGGCGAGAGCACGGGGTACACCACCACCCTGAAGCTGCTGCAGATCATGCACGGCAAAGGTTTGGTGACGCGCGACGACTCGCAGCGTGCCCACGTCTACGTCCCAGCGCTGAGCAAGCAGCAGACCCAGGAACAGATGCTCGGCGACCTGAGCCGCCGCGTGTTCGACGGCTCGCCATCAGCGCTCGCGCTGCAAGCGCTCGGCACCGCCAAGCGGCTGAAACCCGACGAGCTCGCGCAGATCCGCGAACTGCTCGATGGCCTCAGCCCCGACGACACGAAGCGGAGGTGAGCCGTGGACCTCGTCGTGCACCCGCTGATCGAACGACTGGGCTGGACGCTGCTGCATTCGCTGTGGCAGGGCGCAGTGATCGCGCTGGTCTACCTGCTGTTACGAACGCTGTTGCGCGAGCACCGCCCGGAATCGCGCTACGCCCTCTCGCTCGGCGCCTTCGCCCTTCTGGCGCTCGCACCATTGGTCACCTTCTTCGCGCTCGGTGACGGCGGGACGCTCGGCGCCGCCAGTTCGAGCGGTGTCCTCGGGGCACAATTGATGGTGATCGGTGCCGATGCGATGCGCGCCGTACCAACCGACCTGACCGCGGCCGTCACCCCCTGGTTGCCGGTCCTGGTCGCTGCCTGGTGCGCGGGCGTACTGGCCTCGGCCTCGCGCGTGGTCGGCGCCTGGCGCCAACTCGGCGCACTGCGCCGCTCGGCGCTGCCGTTGGGCGGACCGGAGCTCGCGCTGCTGGTCGAGCGCCTGCGGCTCGAGCTCGGCATCGCGCGCGCGGTGCGCATCGCGCGCTCGACGCTGGTCGATTCGCCGACCGTGCTCGGCTGGCTCGAGCCGCTGGTGCTGGTGCCGACCTCGGCCTTGGCCGGCTTGGCGCCGCAGCAGCTGGCGATGATCCTCGCCCACGAGCTCGCCCACATCCGCCGTCACGACTATCTGGTCAACGCCGTACAGACCGTGATCGAGACGCTGCTGTTCTATCACCCGGCGGTGCATTGGATCTCGGCCAAGCTGCGCCACGAACGCGAGGAGTGCTGCGACGCGATCGCAGTGCGCTTCGGCGGTGATGCCATCGCCTACGCCCGCGCGCTGGCGGAGCTCGAGGATCTGCGCAGCCTGAATGCTTCGCTCGCGCTCGCTGCCACCGGCGGTGAGCTGCTCGAGCGCATCGAACGCCTGCTCGGCCATCAGCCGCGCCAACAACGCGGTGCGGCGCTGGCCAGCGCTTGCGCGTTCGCGACCCTGACCGCGCTGGTGGTCGGGGTGGCGACGCCGGAATGGGCGGCGACGCTCGAGGCGCCAGGCACGAGCGTGGCGGCAACGATGGCCGAGGCACCCGCGGCGTCGACCATCGCCAAAGTTGAACCGTCAGCGGTGGCGCAGCACGCGTCGACGCCGGCACGCGCCGGTGCGTCGCCCGCGATTGCGCTCGACGCGCCCGTGATCGAACCGAGCGCACTGGTCGAAGCATCGGTGCCGGAGCCCAGCCCTGCAGCCGGTGGCGACGGCATGCTTGCCACCGATGTGCCCAGCGTCGCATCGCCCGCCCCTGCGGCCGGCAGCGGGCCGCTGGTCAGCGGCGGTGATCTGGTGGTCGGGATTGCGCCCGAGTTCCCCTACCGCGCGCGTCGCCACGGCATCACTGGCCTCGTCACTGCGCGGATCTCGATCGATGCGCGCGGCCTCACGACCGGCGTGGAGATCATCCATGCCGACCCACCCGGCATGTTCGAGCGTTCGGTGCTGCGCGCCACGCGCAACTGGCGCTTCACGCCCTACCTCGAGGACGGCGTCCCAGTCGCGCGCGAACTGGTGCAGCAGTTCGATTTCGCTGCGCCGAACGAGAACTGCGAACCGGTGACCGGTTCACGCTTGTGCCGCGCCAGCGATCCACGCCACGGCGCCGGCGGCATGGGCATCGACGTGATCCGGCTGTCGTCGGCCCGCAAGGCGACCATCCGGCCGTCCGGCGGGAGCCCGTAGCGCTCGAGGGCGACGCCCGTCCTGCTCCAGGCGCAGAAGCGTTGAGCGAAGAGGCGCCAAGCGGCGGTGAGCGCGTGAAGCCTCGCCGGCCCTAGGACGCGGACGCGATACCGGGCCGGCGAGGCTTCACGCGCTTCCGCCGCAACTCAACCTTCACAGAACCATCCGGGGCCGTGGAGCAGAACGAGGTTCGCGGGTTGGTCGAAGAATGAGCGCTCGAGGGTGGGTGCGGAGAACGCGTGAGGCCCGACCGACCGGTATCGCGTCCGCGTCCTAGGGAGGTCGGCGCCTCACGCGGTCTCCGCTTCTCACTTCTTGCTCTTAACTCTCTCCACCATCCCGCGAAGCGCCGTCTGCGCACGGGATCCCCTAGCCGAGATGGACGCGTGCATTGCGGAACATCCGCAGCCACGGTGCGTCCTCGCCCCAGCTTTGCGGATGCCAGGAATGCTGCACGGTGCGGAACACACGCTCCGGATGCGGCATGCAGACCGTCACGCGCCCATCGGGCGTGGTCAGGCCGCTGATGCCGAGCGGCGAGCCGTTCGGGTTCGCCGGATAGAGCGCAGTCGGCTGATGTCGGCCATCGACCCAGCGCAGCGCGACATGCCCGGCCGCGAGCAGGCGCGCCGCACCGGCTTGGTCGGCGAAATCAGCGCGGCCCTCGCCGTGCGCCACCGCGATCGGCAGCACCGAGCCTTCCATGCCGCGCAGGAACAGCGACGGTGACGGCAGCACCTCGACCAGCGCCAACCGCCCCTCGAACTGCTCGGAGCGGTTGCGCACGAACCGCGGCCAGTCGGCGGCGCCCGGGATGAGGCTCTTCAATGCGGCCATCATCTGGCAACCGTTGCAGACACCGAGCGCAAAGCTCGCCGGCCGCGCAAAGAACTCGGCGAAGCCATCTCTGCTGCGTGGGTTGTTGAGGATGCCCTTGGCCCAGCCCTCGCCGGCGCCAAGGACATCGCCGTAGGAGAAGCCGCCGCAGGCGACGATGCCGGCGAAGCCGTCGAGCGCGAGGCGCCCGCTGTGGAGGTCGGTCATGTGCACGTCGACCGCGTCGAAGCCGGCGCGGGTGAACGCCGCCGCCATCTCGACCTGGCCGTTCACGCCCTGTTCGCGCAGCACCGCGACGCGCGGACGCGCGCCCTTGTTGATGTAGGGCGCGGCGATGTCGGCGGCGGGGTCGAAGCTGAGCTTGACTGAGAGCCCAGGTGCCGACGGGTCCAGGCGCGCGGCCTGCTCCTCGGCGGCGCAGTCCGGGTCGTCGCGCAGCGCGGCCAGCGCGCCGGTGCACGCGCTCCAGGCTCGTCGGAGCTCGATGCGCGCCGCACCGAGGTACTCGCGCCCGCCCTGGGTGAGGCTGATCCGCTGGCCATCGCTCGGTGCACCGAGGTCGTGGACGAGCGGCGCCAGGCAGTGACGGGTGAACGTGGCGCGAACCGCATCGACGTCGGCGTCGCGCACCTGCAGCACCGCACCGAGCTCCTCGCTGAAGGCCGCGGCGAGCGGGTCGTTGCCGAGCGCGTCGAGCGCGACGGTGAGGCCACAACCCGAGGCGAATGCCATCTCGGTCACGGTCACGAACAAGCCACCGTCGGAGCGGTCGTGGTAGGCAAGGATCAAGCCGGCCGCGCCCAACTCCTGCACCGCGGCGAAGAAGCCGGCCAGCAGCTGCGGATCATCGAGGTCGGGCGGCGTGACGCCAAGGTGACCGTAGACCTGCGCGAGGCACGAGGCGCCCAGTCGGTTCTGACCGCGGCCGAGATCGACGAGCAACAGCCGGGTCGGCCCCGCGTCGAGTCGTAGCTGCGGCGTCAGCGTGCAGCGCACGTCGAGCACCGGCGCGAACGCGGTGACGATCAACGACACCGGCGCGACCACACGGCGCTCGCGTGAACCGTCGCGCCAGACGGTCTTCATCGACAGTGAATCCTTGCCGACCGGGATGGTGATGCCGAGGCCGCTGCACAGTTCCTGGCCCACCGCGCGCACGGTGTCGTAGAGCACCGCATCGTCGCCCGCATGCCCCGCTGCCGCCATCCAGTTCGCCGACAGACGCACCAGCTTGAGGTCGGCGATTCGGGCGGCGGCGATGTTGGTCACGGCTTCGGCCACCGCCATGCGGCCGGACGCCGGTCCATCCAGCACGGCGATCGGCGTGCGCTCGCCCAGCGCCATCGCCTCGCCGGCGTAGGTGTCGAAGCCAGCGGTGGTCACCGCACAATCCGCGACCGGAACTTGCCAAGGCCCGACCAGCGGATCGCGGCTCACCAGACCGCCGACGGTGCGGTCGCCGATTGTCACGAGGAAACCCTTGTCGGCGACGGTTGGCAGCCGCAGCACGCGCAGCGCGGCGTCGGCGGGGTCGATCGCCGCGCGGTCGAGCGGGTCCACTGGAGGTGGTGTGCGCCGTACGTCGCGCATCATCGTGGGCGCCTTGCCCAGCAGCACGTCCATCGGCATGTCCACCGGTGTGCCGCCCAGTTCGCGATCGCCCACCAGCAGGCGACGTTCGGCGGTGATCTCGCCGAGCACTGCATGCGGGCAGCGCTCGCGCGCGCAGAGCGCGGCGAAGTCGGCCAGCCGCGCAGGCTGGATCGCCAGCACGTAGCGCTCCTGCGCCTCGTTGCACCACAACTCGAGCGGCGCCATGCCGGGCTCGTCGCTCGGCACCGCGCGCAGCTCGATGCGGCCACCGCGCTGGCTGTGGTCGATGATCTCAGGAATGGCGTTCGACAGACCGCCGGCACCGACATCGTGCACCGCGAGGACCGGGTTGGCCGCGCCCTGCGCCCAGCAGCGGTCGATGACCTCCTGCGCGCGGCGCTGCATCTCGGGGTTGCCGCGCTGGACCGAGGCGAAGTCGAGCTGCTCCGACGAGGCCCCGGTCGCCATCGACGACGCGGCGCCGCCACCGAGACCGATCAGCATGGCGGGCCCGCCCAGCACCACGATCTTCGCGCCGACCGGGATCTCGGCCTTCTCCACGTCGCCCGGACGCACGTTGCCGAGGCCACCCGCGATCATGATCGGCTTGTGGTAGCCGCGGACCTCGTCGTTGCCGACACGCTGCTCGAAGCTGCGGAAGTAGCCGAGGATGTTCGGCCGACCGAACTCGTTGTTGAAGGCCGCCGCTCCAATTGGACCCTCGAGCATGATGTCGAGCGCCGACGCGATGCGACCTGGCTTGCCGTTGTCGAGTTCCCAGGGCTGCTCGTGGCCAGGGATGCGCAGGTTCGAGACCGTGAACCCGGCGAGGCCGGCCTTGGGCTTGGCCCCCCGTCCGGTCGCGCCCTCGTCGCGGATCTCACCGCCCGCGCCAGTCGCAGCACCTGAGAACGGCGCGATCGCGGTGGGATGGTTGTGGGTCTCGACCTTCATCAGGATGTGCGCGTCCTCCTCGTGCGAGCGGTACACGCCGTCGGCATCGGGGAACAAGCGGCTGGCACGGCTGCCCTGCATCACCGCCGCATTGTCCTTGTAAGCGCTGAGGATCCCGCTGGGGTTCGCGGCGTGCGTCGCACGGATCATGTCGAACAGCGACTGCGGCTGCGGCACGCCGTCGATGATCCAATCACCCTTGAAGATCTTGTGCCGACAGTGCTCGGAGTTCGCCTGCGCGAACATCATGAGTTCGATGTCGGTCGGGTCACGCGCCAGCACGCGGTAGGCCTCGACCAGGTAGTCGATCTCGTCGGGCGAGAGCGCCAAGCCCCACTCGCGGTCAGCGCGCACCAGCGCCTCGCGTCCGCCGGCGATCAGTTCAACGCGACGCAACGCGCGCGGCGCTTCGCGCTTGAACAGCGCCGCGGCCTCGACTGAATCGTCCACCACCGATTCGGTCATGCGGTCGTGGATTGCGGCGGCGGCGGCGGCGCGCGCCGCTGCGTCGGGCGCCGCTGGAAGGTCGAAGCGATAGCTCACGCCGCGCTCAATGCGGTGCACCTGCGAGAGCCCGCAGTCATGGGCGATATCGGTGGCCTTGCTGGCCCAGGGGGAGATCGTGCCGAAGCGCGGCAGCACCAGCAGGGTGAGCGCGACTTGCATCGCGTCCGGGGTGCCGCGCGCGCCGTAGTCGAGCAGCCGATCGAGCGTGGCGCGCGCCTCAGGCGGCAGCGGCGCATCGAGGTCAACGAAATGCTCGTAGCGCGCATCGATGCCGCGCAGACCGGGGAGTTTCGGACGGAGTCGCGCCAGGAGCTTGCGGACGCGGAAGGCGGAGAGTGCGGGGCTGCCCGGGAGGTGCAGCATGCGTACGTCCTGCTGGCGGGGACGCGGATTCTACCGGAAGCCGGCCCAGACGCGCCGAGGCCCGCTCGCGCGGGCCTCGGTCGCTTCCGGCGCTAGGCCTGGATCACTTGCAGGGCGAGACCGCCGCGGTCGCCGCCGTGGCCGGCGCCATGGCCGCCGCAGCCTTGGCCGCGTCCGCCGCCACCTGCACCGCCTTGGTGTAGTTGGTCTTGAGGTCCGGGTAGATGGCCATCGCGGCGCTCACGCGCTTGGCGAAGTCCGGATCGATGGCCGCGTGCTTCGCCTGCAGGTAAACCGCGAGCTCATCGGCGCTGTTGAACGACATGTCGGAGGAGGTCTTGATGAACTCCATGCCGCCGGCTGCGGTGACCGCGCCGGTCTGCGCGCCAATCGCCTGAGCCTTCTTCTTGAAGAACCCGCCGACGAACGGCACCTTGGCCGCGGCCTGGCCTGCGACCATTCCGCCGGCCGCCGCACCCGCACCCGCGGTCATCGCCTTGTTCGACCATTCGGTCGGCGTGCCGTCGCAGCGGTAGGGCGAAAGGAACGCGCCGCTGTTGTCGGCCAGCGGCGTGGGCGCCGCCAGCGTGACGTTCATCGTCGCCATGGTGGCGGTGATCTTGTTGACCTCATCGAGGACCTTCATCGCCTCAGCGAGGTCCTCGACACCGGCCCGCGCACACGGCGCGCTGGCGATCGCGGCAGTGAACATTGCGGCGACGATCGACGTGGCGATGCGGTTCATGCTTGTCCCCGATTGGAAGTGAGTGGCGGAAGGGGTGGGATTCGAACCCACGTGGGGCTATTAACCCCCATCACATTTCGAGTGTGCGCCGTTATGACCGCTTCGGTACCCTTCCGCGCGGGCGCGCATTCTATACGAGAGACCCTATACAACGCAGCGGCCGGAGGCCTAGCGCCGCGCGCGGAAGAACTCCCGCAACAGCGTGGCCGCAGCCTCGGCCCCCACTCCGGCACTGACCTCCAGCCGATGGTTGAACGCTGGGTGAGCTGCCAGGTCCAGCACCGAACCGGCCGCGCCCTGGCGTGGGTCCGGCGCGGCGTAGACCAGACGCGCGATCCGCGCGTGGACCATCGCCATCGTGCACATCGGGCAGGGCTCCAGCGTGACGTAGACCGTGGCGCCGCCCAGGCGGTAGTTGCCGACCGCCGCGGCGGCCGCGCGCAGCGCCACGATCTCAGCGTGCGCGGTCGGG
>JANNEA010000011.1:0-4453 GCA_031388175.1 Gammaproteobacteria bacterium | reverse complement strand
CCCGGCAGCCCTAAGACGCGGACGCGATACCGGGCTGGCAAGGCATCACGCGCTTCCGCCGCAACTCAACCATCACCAAACATTTCAGAGCCGAAGAGCAGAACGCGCTTCGCGGTGAGGTCGAAGAGGTTGGGCGCGAAGGTGGGTGCGGGGAGTGTGTGAGCCCCCGGCAGCCCGATATCGCGTCCGCGTCTTAGGGCTGCCGGGGGCTCACGCAATCCCCGCTCTACTTTTTGCTTTAACTCTTTCCACCATGGCGCGAAGCGCGGTCTGCGCTTCGGTGCTGAACCACACCTCGGTCATTGCTTCGTAAGTCAGTCTTTCCTTGCCACGCGCGAGCGCCACGAGGTCCGCACGCACCGCCTCGCGCGTGGCTTTCAGCGCCAGCGGCGGCAGCGCGGCCATCGCGTGGCCCCAGGAGATGGCGCGCGGCACGACCTGGGTCAGCGGCAGCAGCTCGTCGACCAGACCGATGCGGTAGGACTCGGCCGGCGATATCAGCGCGCCTTGGATCAGGTACTGGGCTGCGGCGCGCGGGCCGGTGAGTCGCGTGAACGCGTCGATGATCACCGGCGGCACCGGCAAACCGACCTGCACTTCGTTGAGGCCGAGCTTGTAGTCGCCCTCGGCCGCGATGCGCAGGTCGCAGAACAGGCTGAGGACCGTGCCGCCGGCCGGGCTGTGGCCGGTGATCGCCGCAGCGATCGGCAGCGGGCATTCGGCGAGCGCGCGGGTCAGCGCGAAGAAACGCTGCCAGAACGCTGCCATCGCCTGGCGGTCGAGCGCGAGCAGCGCGGGCACGTCGAGCCCGGCCGAGAACATGCCGATCCGCCCCGACAGCACCAGCACCTTGGTGCTGCTCGCGGGCGCGCCCTGGCTAGCCTCACGGAGGGCGGCCAGCAGCGCATCGACCAGCGCGGGGTCGAGCGCGTTGACGGGCGGCCGGGCGAGCTGCAGCTCGCGCACGGGGCCGTGGTCGGTGACCTCTAGAATCGTGCTCATTGCGACTGCAATAGGGCCACGGCCATCACCGCGATGCCCTCGCCGCGCCCGGTGAACCCGAGCCTCTCGCTGGTGGTGGCTTTCACGCTCACGGCGCCGATGCCGAGGCCGAGGTCGCTGGCGATGTTGCTGCGCATCGCTTCGGCATGCGGCGAGACGCGCGGCGTCTCGGCGATCAGGGTCGAGTCCACGTTCACGATCGCGAAGCCCGCGGCTGCCACCTTGTCGCGCACGGCGCGCAGCAGCTCGCGGCTGTCCACGCCGCGCCACTTGGCGTCGGTGTTGGCGAAGTGCTGGCCGATGTCCCCCAGGGCGGCAGCGCCGAGCAGCGCGTCGCAGATCGCGTGGATCAGCACATCGCCGTCGCTGTGCGCCTTGATGCCCTTGCTGTGCGCGATGCGCACGCCGCCGAGAACCACATGGTCGCCCGGCCCGAAGGCGTGCACATCGAAGCCCTGACCGACGCGGATGCCGCTCACAGCAGCCCCCGCGCGCGCAGCACGGCTTCAGCGAGGCCGAGGTCCTCGGGCTGGGTGATCTTGACGTTGTCGGCGCGGCCGACGATCAACTTGGGCTTCAAGCCCAGCGCCTCGATCGCGGCGGATTCGTCGGTGGGCACGCGGTCGGTTTCGCGCGCATGAGCATAGGCCTTGCGCAGCGTGCCGAACTTGAACATCTGCGGCGTGAGCGCGCGCCAGACCTGGCGTCGATCGAGCGTAGCCGCGACCCGCTGCTCGAGATCGATCTGTTTCATGGTGTCGGCGCTGGCGGCGGCCAGCAGACCACCGACCGGATCGGCCTCGAGCCCGTGCACCAGACGTTCGATGTCCTGCGGGTGCACGCAGGGGCGCACCACATCGTGCACCAGAACCCAGGAGTCCTCGGTGACCGTGCCTTCGAGCGCGCTCAGCCCAGCCTCGACCGACTCCGCGCGCTGCGTGCCGCCGATCGTGCTGCGCACGCGCGCGCCCGCGTCTGCCGGCACGCACGCCTGCCAGCGTGCGTCATCGGCCGCAACGCTCAGCATCACGCCGGCCACGCGCGGATGCGCGAGCAGTGCCTCGAGCGTCCAGCGCATCACCGGTTTGCCGGCGAGCGGCAGGTATTGCTTGGGGAGGTCGGCGCCCATGCGCTGGCCGAAGCCGGCGGCCGGCACCACGACCCAGAACGCAGCGGGGCTGGCCGTCATGGCTTAGGGCTTGCGCGCCGGCGTGTGGTCGGACGCGCTGGTCGCGCCAGGTGCGGGCGGCGACGGCGCGCTCGACGGCGGCGTGTTCGCGGGCAGCGTGGCCGCCACCGGCGGCACCACGCGGTAGAACGTCTCCTCGGTCTTGACCATGCCGAGGTCGCTGCGTGCGCGCTCCTCGACTGCGTCACCACCCTGCTTGAGCTCGCGGACCTCGGCGGCGAGCGCACGGTTGCGCTCAAGCAGGCGTTCGTTCTCGATCCGCTGTTCCGCGATCTCGCCGCGCAAAGCGAGCGCATCGAAGGCATCGGCGGGCCCGAACCAGATGCGGTACTGCAGCGCGATGAACATCGCTCCAAGCACGATCAGGAAGGCGCGCAGCATCATCGCGGGTTCAACCGACCTTCACGCCGCGCGGGAACGCGCCGCGGCCGGCGTAGCGCGCCGCAGCGCCGAGCTCCTGCTCGATGCGCAGCAGCTGGTTGTACTTGGCGATGCGGTCAGAGCGGCACAGCGAGCCGGTCTTGATCTGGCTGGCGGTGGTGCCGACGGCGAGGTCGGCGATGGTGACGTCCTCGGTCTCGCCCGAACGGTGTGAGGCGATCGCGCTGTAACCGTGGGCGTGCGCCAAGGCGATCGCCGCCAGGGTCTCGGTCAGCGTGCCGATCTGGTTGAGCTTGATCAGGATGGAGTTCGCGATGCCCTGGTCGATGCCCTTCTTCAGCGTCTTGGCATCGGTCACGAACAGGTCATCACCGACCAGTTGGATGTGCTTGCCAAGCTTCTGCGTCAGCAGCTTCCAGCCAGCCCAGTCATCCTCGGCCATGCCGTCCTCGATCGAGATGATCGGGTATTTTGCGGCGAGACCGGCGAGGTAGTCGGTGAATTCGGCACTGCTGCAGTGCTTGCCCTCGCCTTCCAGGTGGTACTTGCCGTCCTTGAAGAATTCGGTGGAGGCGACGTCGAGGCCGAGGAACACGTCCTTGCCGGCCTTGTGCCCGGCCTTGTCGATCGCTTCCATGATCACGCCGAGCGCGGCCTCGTTGCTCGGCAGGTCGGGGGCGAAGCCGCCCTCGTCGCCCACTGCGGTGTTGAGCTTGCGGCCTTTGAGCACCGTCTTGAGTGCGTGGAAGATCTCAGCACCGCACCGCAGCGCCTCGCTGAAGCGGTCGAAGCCGACCGGCAGCACCATGAACTCCTGCACGTCCACGTTGTTATCGGCGTGGGCGCCGCCGTTGATGATGTTCATCATCGGCACCGGCATCTCGTAGGACCCATCCTTGGGAACAGCACCCAGGCGCCGGAACAATGACTGCTTGTGGGCGCGGGCTGCGGCATGAGCCACTGCCAGCGACACGCCAAGGATCGCGTTCGCGCCCAGACGCGATTTGGTGGCGGTTCCGTCGAGCGCGATCAACGCCCTATCGAGGCCTTCCTGGTCGTCGGCCGAGCGGCCGACCGTGAGCGTCTTGAGCTCGCCGTTGATGTTGGCCACGGCCTTCAGCACGCCCTTGCCGCCGTAGCGCTTGGCGTCGCCGTCGCGCAGCTCCAGCGCTTCGCGCGAACCGGTCGAGGCGCCCGAGGGCACTGCCGCACGACCGAGCGTGCCGTCGGAAAGCCACACGTCGCATTCCACCGTCGGGTTGCCGCGCGAGTCGATGATCTCGCGGCCGATGACATCTGTGATCTTCATATCCGCGACTTATCTCAAAGCGCCGTCAGGCCATCGTCGATTCGGGATAAGGCTTCGACTTGACCACCAGGTCGAGCGCCTTGAGCTGCTCGAGCACTTCGCGCGCGCGGGCCAGGTGCAGCGAGTTCGGGCCGTCGCACAGCGCCTCTTCGGGCTTGGGATGGATCTCCATGAACACGCCGGCCACGCCGACCGCGATCGCCGCGCGCGCGAGCACTGGGATGTGCTGGCGCTGGCCGCCGCTCGAACCGCCGAGGCCGCCGGGCAATTGCACCGAGTGGGTGGCGTCGAACACCACCGGGCAGCCGGTGTCGCGCATGATCGCCAGGCCGCGCATGTCCACCACGAGGTTGTTGTAGCCGAAGGAGAAGCCGCGCTCGCAGACCATGATCTGGTCGTTGCCGGTGCTCTTGGCCTTCTCGACCACGGTCTTCATCTCGTAGGGCGAGAGGAACTGGCCCTTCTTGATGTTGACCGTGGTCGAGAAGGCCAAGAGCACCGGCAACGACCAGATCATGGTCTGCGAGCGCGGCTTCTCCTTCGGCTACAACAACCTCGTGGTGGACATGCGC
>JANNEA010000185.1:0-22262 GCA_031388175.1 Gammaproteobacteria bacterium | reverse complement strand
GGCCAGCCGCTCCTCGAGCGCGTACACCCCGGCGGCCGAGGCCTTCGGGTCGGCGAAGGCGGCGAGCGCGAACATCTTCTCGAGGTGCGCCTTGTAGGCGTCGCGCTTGTCCTTGAACCGGTCCTCGAAGTAGTAGTCACGGTCGGGCAGGCCGAGTCCGCCCTGGCCGATGAAGTAGGTGTAGCGCGTGGACTCCTTGTCGTCCTGGCCGATGCCGCTCCGCCACAGGCCGGCGGCGCCCTGGCGCTCGAGGCGAGCGAGTTGCGCGAGGAACGCCTTGCTGTCCTTGAGCTTGTCGATCGCCTTCAGGTCGGCCGCGATCGGCTGCATGCCGAGCCGTTCGGCGCGGGCTTCGTCCATGAACGATGCATACAGGTCGCCGATCTTCTGCGCCTCGGAGCCATGCTTGCGCTCGGCGTCGAACGCCGCGGCTTCGATGATCGCTCGCATGTCGATCTCGGCCTGGTCGGACAGCGCAGTGAACGCGCCGTAGCCCGAGCGGTCGGCCGGGATCTCGGTGCGCGCCAACCATTTGCCGTTGATGTTGCGGAACAGGTCATCCTGGGCGCGGACCGCGGGATCGACCGCCGTCATGTCGATGCCAGACACGGGGCCGGCGAACGACGCCGGGGCAAGGAGCGCGGCGATAGCGATGCCAGCGAGCTTCGAACGCAGGTGCTTCACGGTGGACTCCGGGTCAGGGTTGGGACGAGGGGCTGGGGATGGTACCCGGCTTCAGACCCGCGATGGCGGCGCAGGTTCCCCCAGGCAGGGGGTTCCACTATCCTCCGGGCCGGGCCGCATCGCGCCCTGGGGGTCTCTCGATGAACCTGTTCCGCAAGAAGCCGGTCGACACGGACCTGCGCAAGGACACCGGCTTGAAGCGCGTGCTGACCGCGTTCGACCTCACGCTGCTCGGCATCGGCGCGATCATCGGCGCCGGCATCTTCGTCCTCACCGGCCGCGCGGCCGCGGTCGAAGCTGGCCCGGCCATCACGCTCGCCTTCGTGCTCGCCGGCGTGGCCTGCGCCTGCGCCGCGCTCGCCTACGCCGAGCTCGCCTCGACGGTCGGCGGTGCCGGTTCGGCCTATGCCTATGGTTATGCGGGTCTCGGCGAGTTCGCCGCCTGGATCATCGCCTGCCTGCTCATCCTCGAGTACACCGTCGCGATCTCGACCGTCGCGGTCGGCTGGTCGGGCTACTTCGACGCAGGACTCACCGCCCTGTTCGGCTCGGGGCTGCCTGAGCGGCTGCTGAAAGGTCCCGCCGAAGGCGGCTTGGTGAACCTGCCCGCGCTCACCATCGTGGCGCTGCTCGGCGTGTTGCTCGCGACTGGCGCCAAGGTCTCGGCGCAGTTCAACGCCGTGATGGTGTTCGTCAAGGTCGGCGCGATCCTGCTGTTCCTGGCGGTCGCGTTCGGCCACGTCGACACCGCGAACTGGACGCCTTACATCCCCGAGCGCGTGGTCGGCCCCGACGGCGTCGGGCACTTCGGCATCACCGGCATCTTCACCGCCGCCTCGCTGGTGTTCTTCGCCTACATCGGCTTCGACGCGGTCTCGACCGCGGCCGAGGAGTGCGAGAACCCGCAGCGCGACCTGCCGATCGGGATCCTCGCCTCGCTCGCGATCTGCACGGTGTTCTACATGCTGGTCTCAGGCGTGCTGACCGGCATCGTCCCCTACACCGAACTGAACACCGCCTCGCCGGTGGCGACCGCGCTGCTCAAGATCGGCAAGGACTGGGCCGCCGGCATGATCTCGCTCGGCGCCATCGCCGGCCTCACCACCGTGATGCTGGTGCTCTACTACGCGATCACGCGGATCCTGTTCGCCGTGTCGCGCGACGGCCTGCTGCCACCGTTCTTCTCGCACCTCTCGGAGAAGTCGCGCAGCCCGGTGCGGGTGATCGTGCTGATCGGCGCGATCATGTGCGGGCTGTCAGGCTTCCTGCCGCTCAACCGCCTGGCCGAGCTCACCAACATCGGCACGCTCGCAGCGTTCGTCGTCGTGTGCCTCGGCGTGCTGGTGCTGCGCAAGTCGCATCCGGACCTGAAGCGTGGCTTCCGCGCGCCGGGCGGCCCGGTGATCCCGGTGCTCGGCGTGATCCTGTGCGGCGGGCTGATGCTCTTCCTCAGCGCGCACACCTGGATGTACTTCGGCATCGTGATGGTCGTGGCAGTGATCGTGTACTTCCTGTACTCACGCCACCACAGCGTGCTCGCAAAGAACGGCTGAAGCTGCGCGCGCGACGCGCGCGACGCGAGCGTCACTTGCCCTTGGCGGATCGGTCGAGGTAGGCGGCCAGCGCCTGCTTGTGCTGGCGGCTGGCGAGCTTGAGCAGCGGCACCAGCCGCTTGAGCAGCGCCGGGATGTGCGGCAACAGCGCGGCGGCGTTGCCGGCGGTGATCATCTCCAACGCGCGTTCGAGGCTCGGCGCCTCGCCGAGCGGCACCAGCGTCGGCGGCTGCACCGGCTGCTTGCCGCGCGCCGCCCAAGCCACGATGCGCCCGCCGCCATGACCGACCGCCTGTTGCAGCGCCTCGTCGGTTTGCGCCGCGAGTTCCTTGAGACCGAGCTCAGGGCTCTCCGACGGCGTCGAGAGACCGATGCTGATGCGGTAGCTGATGCCGCGCTTGACGTGGCGCGCCGAGGCGGCCTCGACCAGGCGCATGAGGCGTTGCGCCAGCGCCTGGGCGCCGGTCGCATCGCAGCTCATCAGCACCACCACGAAACTGCCGGTGCCGATGCGTGCGGCGGAATCCTCGGTGCGCACCGTGGTGCGCAGCAACGCACCGAGCTCCTTGATGATCGAATCGAACGCGGTCTGGCCTAGCTTGGAGGCCATGGGCTTGGCGTGGTCGAGCTCGATGCGCATCAGCGACATCGCCTGCTTGTGGCGCAGCGTGAACGCTCGCGCTTGCTTGAACCTGTCCTCGAAATGCTGTTTGTTGCCGAGCCGGGTCAGCGCATCGATGGTCGCCAGCTGTTCGACCTGCCTGGTCTCGGCCTTGGCCGCCTTGATTCGGCGCGCATGCTCGACGTGGGCCTTGGCCCGCGCGGTCAGGTCGACCTTGTTGAAGGGCTTGGTGATGAAGTCGGTGGCGCCGAGCCCGAGCGCGCGCTCGCGCGCCTCATCGGTCTCGTTGGCGGTGACCACGATGATCGGCAGCACGCGCAGCCGCTCCTCGCGCGCCCCGCGCAGTCGTTCGACCAGGCCATAGCCATCGAGCCGCGGCATGCCGAGGTCCGTGAACACGGCTTCGATGGAACGGTCCTTGGCCAGGATCTCGTAGGCGGCTTCGCCATCCTCGGCCAACACCAACTCGAACTCGTCGGCGAGGATGCGCTGCGCTGAGACGCGCACGACCTTGGAGTCGTCCGCGAGAAGGATCTTGGGTTTGGCGTCGGCCATGCCTCATGGTAGCCGAACCCGCAGCGAGCGGCCTACGTCACTCGAGGTCCGGAGCGACCGCGACCGGTTCGGCCACCGCCTCGCGATACTTGGCGCTACCGACGACGATTGGCGTGTCGAGGTCGAGGTTGTCGAGCCAGGACGCGCCGACGATCATCGACTGCGGACCGGGCAGCGTCGTGGCCCAGGCGTCCAGCGCCAACGAGGTCTCCGGCAGCAGCAGGCTGGCGACGTATCGCGCGCGGTCGTTGACCGCAAGGTCGCGGACGCGACCGCGCTGGCCCCAGGCGACGAAGTAATCCGCCGCGGTTGGGTTCACGATCACCGGCAGGTTCGTCACCGCCACGTCGCGCTCGACGCCGAAGTGGTAATACATCATCAGCTCCTCGAACAGCATCGCCACGTCCTCAGCGGTGCTCGAGTAGCCGTAGTGGTCGGAGGCCACATCGGGCGCGAAGTAGCCGGCGACGTCGGTGGGTGTGAGCCCGCGCTGGAACAGCGTCGACGGATCGCCGTAGAAGCGCACGCGGGCGAGGCCGAACATCGTCGACGACGACAATGGCCAGAACACGTCAAGCGCGTCGCCGACCCGCAACTGTGGCGCGTTGAGGAATGCGTCGTAGATCGAGTCGTATTGGCCGAGCGACGGCAGGACCGACGGCTGGGTGTAATCGTTGGCGTGCGCGAGTTCGTGGAACAGCAGGTCGGTGAGCTGGTACAGCACCTCGGTGACCGTGCGGCTCTCGCCGTTCGGCGGGTTGGTGCGGTAGGCGTAGGCGTCGTCCTTGACGTAGCGCCAAGGCATCGTGAACTGCAGGTCGGCGCCGAAGCTCGAACGGAAATCGGGCGTGGCATCGAGCGAAAGGCGCTCGCCCGGAGTCAGCCAGAGCTTGGCCGGATCGAGGTGGATCGCGCCGGTGTAGACCCAGTAGAACGACGGCCGCACGTCGTTGCTGATGATGATCGCGGTCACCGGGCGGAACAGCCGCCGCACGTCGTCGGGCATCAGCAACAGCAGCTCGCGGAAGCGCTGCGCGTGCCACGGGTCCGAGACTGCGACCCGGCCCATGATCTGGTCCACGGTCGGTGTGCCACCGGCCTCCTGGTACAGCGTGGGCAACAATGTGAACGTACACGGTGCGCTGCGCGGCGAAGCCCAGACGCATTGCGACAGCTTGCTCGCGTAACGCGCAGCAGGGACCGCGGGGCTCAGCGGCAGCGTGACGTCGATGAACGAGACCGACTCGGCGATTGGCGGTCCGAACGACAACAGGCCCGCGTCGACCTCGGGCGCGCTGCCACCGCCGCCACCGCCGCAGGCAGTGAGCAGGCCGGTGCACAGCGCAGCGCAAAACAATCGCAGACCTCGCATCGGCATCGACTGACTCCGCGATGGATGGTGCGCCACACACGATGGTAGCGCGCCCGGCGCCAGCCTGCCCTTGCCAGCGGATCCAACTTCGAGCGAGGCTACGGCCATGACCACGCCCCGCTCGATCCTCCCGCTGTTCCTCGCTGCCGCGCTCACCGGCGCGGCTGCGGCAGCACCCGCGCCAGCCCAGGACCTGCCCACGCTCGAGCAGGTCGATCAGGTCACCGCTACCCGTCCGCTGCAGGGTCTCGAGGACGAAGCGCCGGCGCAACTTGACGTGATCTCGGTCGATGCCACGCACCGGCGCGAGATGGCGTTCCGTACCGTCGAGGTCGCGCTCAATCGTCCGCGCAGCGACCGGTCCGAGGACGCAGACCTGGTGGTCTGCCAAAGGGGCCAGCGGGTCGGCACGCACATCACGAAGATTGTCTGCGCCACCAACCGCAGCTGGAACTACATCCGCAAGATCACGACACGCGACACCTTCGGTGCGATGAACACCGTCGGTGCGCCATACACGCTGTACGAGGGCCCGGTCTACGAACTCAACCCTTCGGTGCTCAGCACGCTCGGCAAGCAGTTCGGGGACGGCGACCACGCCACGCGGCTGGCGCAGTTGACCGCCGAGGAGAACGCGCTGCGCCTGACCGACGAATGGAACACTCCCGCTGCCGTAGTGGGGCGCTTCGCGCGTGCCTTCGACGAGGTCGGCAAGGTGGCCAGGCAGGGCGGCGATGCAGCGGTTGTCGAGCAACGGATGGCAGCTGCGATCAGCGCCCAGGGCTTCAGCGTCGACGAGTACAACGAGCTGGTCGCGCGGCTCGAGTCGAGCGGTGATTTCCAGAAGCGGGTCTCGGTCGCGACCCAGGCGTTCAAGTAGGGCGTCAGCCGTGGCGCGGCGTTCCCGCGTCGCGCCCTAACGGCGCGCCGAAGCGGCGAGCGCGGCGACGTAGGCGGCAATCCGCCGCTGTGTCGGGTCCACCGGTGCCTGCAACAGCGGCGCGAGCAGCGCGCGCGCACCCGCCTCGTCACCGTCGCGTTCGGCGCGCCAGCGCGCGGCGAGGAAGGTCAGTTCGGTCGCCGCGTCGCCCGCCGCTTCCCGCTCCTGCGTGAGGCGCGAGAACGCCAGCGCATGACCGCGCTCGAGCGCGACGGCGGCGAGCCTGATGCGGTCGGCGGGCAGCGCTGGTTGGAACTTCGCCCAACGCTCGCTCGCGTGCACGAAGACCTCGAGCGCCCGGGGCCAGCGCTGGATCGCAATCAGGTGCGCGAGCAGGCGTTCGCCCGCGGCAATGACGAGGTAGGGCTTCGGCCGGGCCAGCGCGCTGTCGAACATCGCCTCGAGGAAGGGATGCGGTGCATGCGCGCCGTAGGGATGCGTGCGCACCAGGCGCTCGGCCGCCGCGTCATCCTCGGCCATCAGCGCCGCCTCGACCTGGACCCAGCAGCGCGCCACGGTTTCCTGCAGCGTCTCCTGCGCGTGTTCGTCGTCGCTGCGACCGACCAGCGTCACCCGCAGGCCGAGCGCCTCGCGGCGGATGAACACCATCGCGCCGAGCAGGTGCGCGGCAGCGATCGCGAGGTAGAGCGTCGCGATGGCCCCCGTCGCGCCCCAACCGGCGCGTCCGCCGGCGAGCTCGTCGGGGCGGGGCACTGTCGGCAGCAGCTCGGGTGCCGCGTAGAGCAGCGCCATGCACAACAGCGCGACGCCTAGATAGGCCGGACCGCCCTGCACGATGAGCGCGAAGACGTTCCGTGGGTCGAGCGATTCGCTCAGCGCCCTGCTCAATCCCAGCAGCACCAAGCTCGCTGGCAGCACCAGCGCGGTCGCCGCAAGCACCGCCCATGCAATCCAGCCAGCATCAGCGGTGAACGCGATCGCCACGGCAGTGACGGCGAGCGCCAAGAGGAGCAGCGCCTTGAACGCAAGCAGCGGCAAGCCGACGAGATGCACGTGCGTGTACGAGGGGGGCGTGCCGCGACCGTTCGCGGTCTCGGCCACGATCTCGATCAGATGGGCGAGCACGCCGGCCAGAATCGGAATGCCGAACCACAGACCGATCAACGACTGGAAGCCAAGCCACAGCGCCGCGCCGATCACGATCACGACCACCAACAGCTCGGGATAGAGCGGATAGAGCACGACGAACGGCAGGTACTCGAGCAGCGAACGCGCGCCGTGCAACCGCGCGTTGCGCGGGTCGGCGCGCGCCAAGTCGCGCGCCACCTCGCGGGCGCGGGCGTAGGGGTCGAGCCGACGGTGTGTCAGAGGGCCGTCCGTCCAGAGCGATGCTCAGCGCCAGGCGCCGAGAATCGCCCCGCTCAGCACGCAGGTGACCAACTGATGCCCGCCGTTGATCAGCCAGAGTCGAATCGGCTTCATCTCGAACAGACAGTTGATGCCGGTGCCGAACGCGACCGCCGCGCCGACGAACAGCCCGATCTTCGCGCCACCCTCCCAGCCCCCGCCGCGCAGCATCAGCCGGGCGATGCAGTAGGCGGTGAGGATGGTGAGCGCGAGCGCGCCGCCCATCACCATCGGCACGTTGGCCTTCTTCGCGGCGGCATCGCTCATGCCGACCAGCCGCATCCACGATGCGCCGAACACCCTGGGGTTGTACCAGACCGCGCCGACCATGAAGGCCGCGACACCAGCACCGCCGATCGCGAGCCAGTTGAGCGCCGGTCGCGCGGCGTCGTTCATCAGGTCACCCATGTTGGATCTCCCCGGTTGGCCCGCGAACGCGGGTCGTGATGATTCTGGTCGCGCGTCGCTAGCGCTGCAACGCCCGCGGCAGCCGCGGGCTCGAGATCAGGTCGATGAACAGCGCCCAGCGCCTGGCCGGATCGGCGGCCGTGCCACCCTCCTGCGCAAGGCGGCGCTCGATCCACTCGCGCACGAGCGCCTCGCCGGCGTTGTAGTTGATGACGTAGCTGCGGTACTGGTCCATGAAGCGTACGCGCTGCGAAGCCTGCGTCGCGGTCATGAGCGCGTAGCGCACCAGGAAGGCCTCGGCCGCAGCGCGGTCGATGCGCCCGTCGAGGTAGTCGCGCGCCGCTTCGTTGCCCGCGAACGAGAGCTGCTTGGTGATGGCGCGCACCGCCGCGTAGCGTTCGGCCTCGGCGGGATCGAGCCCGGCCAACGGGAACAGCACCTCACGCTCGTAGCGCGTGCGCGCAGCACCCGGGAACGCGACCTCGATGCCGTAGTTCGCGCTGCCCTCGGCGATCAGCGACTGCGGCGAGAACAACGGGTACACGGTGAACTCGACCCAGCCGCGCTGCTTGGCGAGGTTCGCCTCAAGCAGGGCGTTGTAGGCGTGATGTCCCGGGTAGCCCTCGTGCGCGGCGAGGTCGAGCGCGCGATCGATGTAAATCGGCAGGTCGAGGTTCACCTGGATCAACGAGCGGCCGCCGCCTTGGTACCAGTTGTAACCGGACCAGGTCTTGCCAGTGACGTACTCGACCGTGAAGGTCTCGTCCGGCGGCAGCGCAGCATGCAGCGCGGTGCGCCGACGCGCCTCGGCAATCGCGGCCTGGAACACCGCATCGACCTTGTCCTGCGGCACGATGAAGCGCGAACGATAGGCCTGGTAGCGCTCCTGCACGCTGCCGGGTCCGGTCAGGACCGCATCGAGCTTCGCCAACTCCGCGTCGAACTCAGGCAGCGCGTGATGCGGTGGGCGCAGCTGGTATAGCGCCTCGGCCTCGTCGTCGAAGGCGACGCGCTTACCGCTGAGACGGTCGATCTCGGCCGCGACCGCGGCGAGCTGACCATCGAGATAGTCGCGGCGCGGCGTGTCGGCGCGAGCGACCTTGGCGGCAGCGCGCCCCTGCGGGCGCGCCGCAGCGGCGAGCGCGGTGCGCAGGCGCTTGGCTTCAGCGGCGAGCTCAAGCAAAGGGCGCTTGCCCGCGGCGGTGGCGGCGGCCTGCCACTCCGCTGGGCCGTAGTAGGAATCCACGTAATCCGCGTCGTGCGGGCCGATCGCCAGCACCAGCTTCACGTAGTCACGGGCGACGGCGTCGAGCGTTCCGGCCGCTACCTCCGCGGTCGCCGCTTCGGCGCACCCGCCGGAGTGCGGTGTCACCGCAATGGCGGCAAGCGTGGTCAGCATCAGAAGACTGCGCATCGGATCCTCCATCGACTGCGAGCAGTGTGCCCGAGCCGGCGATGGGAGAGAATCGCCTCATGTCGTTCGACCCAGATCGTCGGCGTTTGTTGCTCGGCATCGCGGCGGCAGGCACGTTCGCCGCCATCCCGCCGAGTGCGCGCGCCCTCGCCGCGCTCGGCACGACCGCGCGCGCGCTGGAGCTCGTGGCGCTGCGCGACCGGACCACGGGTCTCAAGCTGCTCGAACTGCCACGCGGCTTCTCGTATCTCTCGTTCGGCTGGGCCGGCGATCCGATGTTCGGCGGCGTGCCCACGCCGCAACTCCATGACGGCATGGCGGTGGTCGCGGCGGTCGGCAAGCGACTCACGCTGGTGCGCAACCACGAGATCCGCAGCGACGACGGCGCGTTCGCTCCCGGCGACATCGTCTACGACCCGGCCGCTGGCGGCGGCACCACTACGCTCGAGTTCGACACCGAGCGCGGTCGCCTGGTGCGCGCCTACGCCAGCCTCGCCGGCACCGCGATCAACTGCGCCGGCGGCCCGACGCCCTGGGGCTCGTGGCTGTCGGGTGAAGAGACCGTGCGGGGGCCCGGCGACCCGCACTACGACCAACCGCGCCCGTTGCGCTACCAGAAGTCCCACGGCTGGATGTTCGAGGTGCGCGGCGACGGGCCGCACGCCGCCCGCCCGTTGCCCGCGCTCGGCCGCTTCACGCATGAAGCTGCCGCGATCGATCCGGCGACCGGCATCGTCTATCTCACCGAGGACCGCGCCGAAGCCGGCCTCTACCGCTGCGTGCCCAACCAGCCCGGCGAACTCGAGCGCGGCGGCAAGCTCGAGATGCTCGCGGCGCGCAGCGCCGACGGCCCGGCGCCCGAGCTCGCGCGCGACCTGCCTGCCGGCGCCAGCTATGCGGTGCGCTGGGTGCCGATCGACGACCCGATGCTCGCGCACAACCCAGGCACCCGTGACGCGAAGGGCGTCTACTCGCAGGGCCAGGCGCTCGGCGGCACGCGCTTCGTCCGGCTTGAGGGCTGCGTGTTCGCTGGCGGCGTGCTGCACTTCACCTCGACCTCAGGCGGCGATGCCGGCCGCGGCCAGATCTGGCGCTACGACCCGCGTACCGAGCGACTGACGCTGGTGTTCGAATCGCGAGACGCCGAAGTGCTCGACCGGCCTGACAACATCACGCTCACGCCGCAAGGCGCGCTGCTGGTCTGCGAGGACGGCGGCGACGATCCGGAACGGCTGATCGCGATCTCCACCGACGGCCGCGCCACCGCGTTCGCGCGCAACGCGGTGCAGCTCGACGGCGAGCGCAACGGGCTGGTGGGCGACTTCCGTGACCAGGAGTTCGCTGGCGCCTGCTTCTCGCCCGACGGGCGCTGGTTGTTCGTCAACGTTCAGACCCCGGGGATCAGTTTCGCCATCACCGGTCCATGGGCTCGCCTGGGCCTGTAACAAGTCCTATAGAATCGTGCCATGCATTTCCTCATGGTCCCGGACCTGCTCACCGCCGACGAGGTCGCGAAGCTGCGGTTGCTCGCGCTGCGCGTGCGCTTCGGCGATGGGCGCGCCTCCTCGAACCCCGGCTCGCAGGTCAAGAACAACCTGCAGCCCGAAGCCACCGATCCCGCCTACCTCGAGGCCGGCGCGATCGTGAAGCAGGCGTTCTACCGCAACCCGGTGGTGCGCGACTATGCGTTCCCCAAGCGCGTCGCGATGCCGATGTTGACCAAGTACACGCCCGGCATGGAGTACGGGTTGCACACCGACGCCTGCCTGCTCGCGACCCAGCCGCCGATCCGCGCCGACGTCTCCTGCACCGTGTTCCTCAACGATCCGGCTGACTACGACGGCGGCGAGCTCGCGACCTCGTTCGGCGACGCCACCGTCGACGTGAAGCTTCCCGCAGGCCAAGCGGTGCTGTACCCGTCGGTGACGCTGCATCAGGTGAAACCGGTGACGCGCGGCGAGCGGCTGGTGGCGATCACGTTCTTCGAGAGCGCGGTCCGCGACCATCAGCAGCGCGAGCTGCTCTACACCTTGGCTCGCGCGCTGGCGCGCGAGGACGCCGCGCTGTCGTGGCAGTCACGCACCGAGCTGAACCACGTGCTGATGAACCTGCAGCGAATGTGGGTCGATACCTAGAGGCCGGCCACCCCTACGGGTGCGCCGCCATGGCGCTTGCCAGTTCCGGATGCCTGCCAGCCAGCGACGCGACGAAGCCTTCGGCGTCCAAAATCGCGTCGCGATTGGCCTGCCACGAGCGCGCCAGCACCTGGCGCCTCGCTTCCGGCCCGAAGGCATGATCGGTCTGTTTCGAATACACACCGAACGCCGGGCTCGAGGCCATGGCGGCCGCGGCCTCCACCGGCAGGCCGAGATGGTCCAGCACCTGCGCCAAGATTGTCGTGCGCGCTGCGAGCAGCGCATCGAAATCGACGAACAGCGCGCGCCGTTCAGCGTGCAGCGGCGCAAGCGCGACGACTTCCGCGAGCCAGCTGAGCGCCGCCAGCCGGGCCGGCGGCTGCCCTGCCAGTTCGAGCCCGAAGCCCGCGACCCGTGCGCGCAGTCCGGCGCCGCGGTGGCTGGCGAAGCCGATGAGGTCGTCACTGATCGGCTTGTCCAAAGTGTTGGCGAGGTAGGCACGCAGCCCGACCGTCATCACGACCGCGCGATCATCAGCGTGTTGCGCCAGCAATCGCGGCGCGATCGCGCTGCAGATGCTGGTGGTCTTGACCACCACCGCGCGGTCGCCGTCGCCGTTTCGGCGCACCCGTAGGGGTGCGAAACGACGCGCCAACAACGCATGGAGGTTCGGCAGCGCTCGCGCGCAGACAGCGGCAAACTCCGCGTCGGGCGCGTGCGCGAGGCGGTTCGCCGCCAGCGCCAACGGACGCAACGCAAGCGGCTCGCGCAGCCCGAGCACACCGGGGACCTCGTCGAGCAGCCGCGACAGCAGCGTCGAGCCGGCGTGGCCGAGATGGAAGATGAAGTTGCAGGGCAGGCGTGCGAGCGGCGCCGTCTCGACCAGTGGCCAGATGCGCGCGAGCGGGACCCAGGCACCGACCCGCTGCGGGTCGAGCACGCGCTCGTCGAGGAAAGCCGCGTCGCGGTAGAAACGACGGTCGACCTCGAGCACCAGCCCGCGGTCGAGCGCGAGGTCGAGCGAATGGAGGTAGACGGTCGGATCGACCGCCAGGCTGGGCAGCAGCGACTCGATGCGCTCCGCGCGAGCGTCAGCCATCAAGGAGGCGGGACGCGCCCGCCGTGCTCGGCCTTCCACTCCATCGCCGCGCGCACCCGCGCGTAGCCCGAGGGGTGGTCGTAGAACAGGATCTCCTCCCAGTAGCCGGGCGAGATCTTGCGGTACTCCGACAGCTGCATCGCGACGAAGGCAAAGCCATCCGGCTGGCCCGAGGTCGCGATGCCGTAGCGATCTGCTTCGGCCTCGTTGCCGCGGATAACGCTGTTGAGCACCGGTGTCGCGGCGAACATGTAGACCGAGAACAGCGCGCCGATCAGCGGCCAGCCGGCGACGTCCGTGACGTCACGCACACCCCAGCCGGAACCCCAGCGCGCGACCGTGCGGTCGAAGGACCAGGCCACGAACCAGAACCCGACCAGGAAGATCAGGCCGAAGTAGATGATCCCCTCGTAGACGTGGTTGAGCGTGTAGTGGCCGAGCTCGTGGCCCATCACCGCCTCGATGCTCTCCGGCGGTGAACGCACCAGCAGATTGTCGTTGAGCGCCACGCGCATGGTGCCGCCGATGCCCGACACGTTCGCGCTGATGCGTTTGGTCTGTCGGCTGGCGTCGAACCAGACCACGTCGTCGGCCGGCACGCCGGTGGCGTGGGCAATCGAGAGGATGCGGTCGCGGGTCGGGCCAGGCGGCAGCGATTGGTAATCGTTGAACAACGGATCGATGTAGAGCGGCCCGATCAGCACGGCGAACACGATGAACGCAACGGAGGTCAGCGTGCCGAACACCCACCAGTTGCGGCCGGTCTTGCGGATCACGGCGTAGATCACGGCGATGAACAGCGTGCCGAGGATCATCCCCACCATCAGGCCCTTGCCCTGGTCGCCGAGCCACTCGACCAGCGTCTGCGTCGCCATCTCGTACTGGTGTTCGCGGAAGAACCCGGCGTACCAGGCGAGCGGCAACGCCAGCAGCGTGCTGATGGGGGTGGCGATCAAGGCGTAGATGACGGTCTGCAGCGTCGCGTTGCTGGTGCGCTTCGCGGCGAGATCGCGCATCCATGCCGAGACCCTGAGGCCGAGGAAGATCCAGGCGGTGACCAGGCCGTAGAGGAAGGCCCACAGCTGCAGCCAGTAGCCGCCTTCGAAGTAGGCGTCGGAGCGCGCGCGCTTCTCCGCCGAGAGCGTCTCGATGTAGGCCTGGGTTGCGCGCTCGATGTCGAAGTCCGCGCCAGCCTGTGCGCCCGGCGGCACCACCAGCGGCACCTCGTTCGGTGGCGGCATCTTGGCGGCCTCCTCGTGCGCCGCCACGGGCAACGCCAAGGCGACGGCCAACAACAACAGCGGAAGGATGCGACGCATGGTGATGCTCTCCAGCCAGAGGTGGCCGGAGCATACCCGAGGGTGAACCGACGCTAGTTGACGCGGATGTTGCTGAACGCGACCGCGACGCGGCCGCTGTCGCCGACCGCTGCCGAACCGAACCAGTAGAGGTTGGGGCCGAACGACAGGCGGCGGCCCGAGGGTTGCGCAGTGGTGGCCAGCACCACCACCACCGAGACGGTCGAGCTGGGATTTAGCGTGGTGTTGGCGGTGCCGGTGCCGTTGGCGAGCTTGAGGCCGGAGACACGCTCGATCCGCCAGTTGTTGCCGAGCTCGTCCACGCCCTTGCCCGGATCGTCCTGCGCAGCATCGAGCTTGATCGGTCGGTCGGAGAGGTTGGTGAGGTCGAGCACCGCAGTGACCCAGCCGGAGCCCTCGTACTTCGACGCCGAACGCACGCGCGCGCGCAGCCAAGCGTTCTCGAAGGTCAACACCTCAGGCGGTGGCGCCGGTGCCGCGACCGGCTTGGGCACCGACGGTGGCGCGCTGGTGGTGGCAGCGACGCCGGCAGCCGCGGCGACAGCGGTTACTGCTGCAGCACCGGTCGAGACCGGTGCGGTCACCGCGGCGGCGACCGGCGCGCTGCTGGCAGCAGCGGCTGACGGTGTGGCCGGCTTCGGGCTCGGGGTGGTGGGTGCAGGCGCCACGCTGCGCGGCGCTGGCGTCGCGGCGGCGGCGGCAGCGACGCCGACCGCTGGAACGCTCGCGATTGGTGCGCTGACCAACGGCGGCGTGGTGATGGGCGGCGGCGCGGTCACGGGCGCGCTAGACGCGCTCACCGCCGGTACCGACGCAGCGACGAGCGCGCCGATCGTCGGTGTGCTGGCCGGTGCCGTGGTCGCCGCAGCAGCGGATTCCCCGGTCGCGGCAGCAGCGCTGCCGGTGAACAGTTCGGCGACGGCATCGCCGGTCGCGTCGGCGTTCATCGGTTGCGCCACGAGTTTGGTCTGGGCGGCGAGCGCTTCGACCTCGGCTTGTGCCGCTGCTGCGGCGGCGGCAGCCGAGATGCCCGGCACCGCGATGGTCTTGGCCCACACCACACCGGCATCCTCGGTGGCGAGGGCCTTGATGAAGAAGCGCGCTTCCTTCGCCGCGATCTCGATGCGACCGGTGACGACGAGATCGACCTTCGACTTGGCGCCGAACTGGCGGATCTTCTCCGGCGTCGCCCACAGGCTGGTGCCGCCGGCGGCCTCGACCAGGCCGAGCAGCGTGCCCGGGTCGAGCAGGCGGTATTTCTTGCGCGGGCCGACGAGGCGGGTCGCGAACTCCTCTGCATACAACCGACCGATCTGCAGCGGCTGTCCGGCGAGGTCGGTGAAGTCGGCGACGCCGACGACATCGAAGCTCTCGTCGAGGATGATCTGCTTGATGGCAGCGCTGGCCTCGCCGAACGCCGCCTCGTAATCGGCGGACTTGGCCGTGAACTCGGCGCGCGGCTCATCGGCGGCCAGAGCACCGCAGGCGAGGAAGAGGCAGACGAACAGGCAACTGAGGCGGGACATCGAGTGCTCCAGGGGCCGCCCGTCATCCCGGTTCGGCCCGAACGCACATCTTCATCCGCCGGCGCCCCAGACTCAAGGCGCGGGCGCGCGCCATGCAACTTTTCGGCCCAGCGGCGCGTCTTATGGGATAGCCGGGTACGCCGGAACCAACAAACCCCAAGGAGGGGCTGACCATGATGACCACCCGCCTCCGGCCGCTGCTGCCGGTGCTCGCCATCACGCTCGCCGGCACGGCGTTCGCCGCCGACGTCCCGACCGAGGCGCCCTACGTCGGCGACCCAGTCACGCTCACCGCCGACCAGCGCGTCGAGCGCTCGTTGCGCACCATCCAGGTCGGACTCGAGCGCTCGCGCAGCGATCTGACCGCGGACCAGGACATTGTGGTGTGCTTCAAGCAAGCCGCGATCGGCAGCCACCGCCAGGTCATCAACTGCGCGACGAACCGCTTCTGGCGCAGCGTCCGCGAGGACACACTGGCATCGCTCGGCGGCCCCGGCGGCAGCGGCGGCGCCAACAAGAACGACAAGGTCTTCACGATGAGCGCTGATGACTATTACAAGCTCGAGAAGCGCTTCGGCAAGCTGCCGGCGGACCTGCGCGACCTGGCCAAGGACTGACGCGACCCGGCTCGATCCCGGCGAACCGCCCCTCGGCCCTGCGCCGGAGCATCGGGTCCGGGTTATCCTCTCGGCTCCCGCCGCCGCGAGAACGCCGCGTTGACCCAGAAACACTCCTTCTCCCACGAAGAGCTGCTGTCCTGCGGCCACGGCACACTGTTCGCGCCGGGCCACGGCCGGCTGCCGCTGCCGCCGATGCTCATGTTCGACCGCATCACCAAGATCAACGGTGACGGCGGCGCGCACGGCAAGGGCGAGGTCGTGGCCGAGCTCGACGTCAAACCCGACCTCTGGTTCTTCGGCTGCCACTTCGAGACCGACCCGGTGATGCCGGGCTGCCTCGGTCTCGATGCGCTGTGGCAATTGGTCGGGTTCTTCCTCGTGTCGCGTGGCAATCCCGGCCGCGGTCGCGCGCTCGGCGCCGGCGAGGTCAAGTTCTTCGGCCAGGTGCTGCCGAACGCCAAGCTCGTGACCTACGAGCTCGTGATCAAGCGACTGGTCGAACGACGGCTGGTCATGGGCATCGCCGACGGTCGCATGCTGGTCGACGGCCGCGAGATCTACACCGCCACCGACCTCAAGGTCGGTCTGTTCACCTCCACGGATGCGTTCTGACATGCGTCGCGTCGTCATCACCGGACTCGGCATCGTCTCCTGCCTCGGCAACGACAAGCAGAGCGTCAGCGCTGCCTTGCGCGAGACCAAGAGCGGCATCACCCTCCAGCCCGAGTACGCGACGATGGGCTTCCGCAGCCACGTGGCGGGCGCGCCCGTGATCGACCTCGAGGCGGCGATCGACCGCAAGATCCGTCGCTTCATGGGGCCGGCCGCGGCCTACGCCTATGTCTCGATGAAGGATGCGATCGCCGACAGCGGCTTGACGCCGGAGATGGTCTCCAACCCGCGCACCGGACTGATCACCGGCTCCGGCGGCGGCTCACCCGAGAACCAGGTCGAGGCCGCTGACATCGCGCGTAGCAGGGGCGTCAAGCGCATCGGCCCGTACATGGTGCCGCGCACCATGACCAGCACGACCTCGGCCTGCCTGGCGACGCCGTTCGAGATCAAGGGCATCAACTTCACCATCACCTCGGCCTGCGCCACCAGCGCGCACTGCATCGGCGAGAGCGCCGACAAGATCGCCGCGGGCAAGCAGGACATCATGTTCGCCGGTGGCGGCGAGGAGTTGCACTGGACGCTGTCCTGCCTGTTCGACGCGATGGGGGCGCTCTCCTCCAAGCGCAATGCCACCCCCGCGGAAGCCTCGCGCGCCTACGACGCCGACCGTGACGGTTTCGTGATCGCCGGCGGCGGCGGCATGGTGGTACTCGAGGAGTACGAGCACGCCCGCAAGCGCGGCGCCAAGATCTACGCCGAGGTCGTCGGCTACGGTGCGACCAGCGACGGCTACGACATGGTCGCGCCCTCGGGCGAGGGCGCGGTGCGCTGCATGCAGATGGCGATGTCGACCGTGAAGGGCCCGGTCGACTACCTGAACACCCACGGCACCTCGACGCCCGTGGGTGACATCGCTGAACTCGGCGCCATCAAACAGGCGTTCGGCGGGTCGGCGCCGCCGTTCTCCAGCACCAAGTCCCTGTCCGGCCACTCGCTCGGCGCAGCCGGAGTGCAGGAAGCGATCTACTGCCTGTTGATGATGGAGGGTGGCTTCATCGCCGGCTCGGCCAACGTCACGACCAAGGACCCGGCGGTCGGCGACCTGCCGCTGGTCGCCAAGACCCGCGACGCCAAGCTCACGACCGTGATGTCGAACTCGTTCGGCTTCGGCGGCACCAACGCTACGCTGGTGTTGAAGCGCGTCTAGCCCACGCCGCGCGCCCGCTCCGGGTTGCGGTCGGCCATCTCCCGCACCGCCGCGCCGTAGCTAGCCGAGGCGCGAAGCACCCGCGCCACTGCCCACGGTCAGCGAGTACTCGCCGCCGCCGAGCGACTCGATCTCTCTGACCAAGGCCGGGTTGACGATGGTCGAGCGGTGGATGCGGATGGCCTCCGAATCCGGTGGACCTCGCGCGGACCGGAGGTCGCTGCTGTTGCGTGCCTACTGTGGCGTGCCGAGTGACGGGACGCGGGCCGCGCGCGATCGAGGGCGTTGCGACGCTCGGCGACGGCCGAGCATCCACATCAACGGGTGTGCCAAGAAGGCGCTGCCCGAACGATCACAACGCCAACACCAACGAGGGACGAACCATGCTCCATCACGACTGCACGATTGCCCAGATCGGGGCGCGACAGACGCCGGAGCCCGCGTTCACGTTCCGTCTGGCGCGAGCAATACTCATACTGTTGGGCGCCGCGTTGAGCGCCGCGCCGAGCGCCGCGTCCGGCGGTGAAGCCGCAGTCCCGTCGGACCTGGTCCCCGGCGCCTACCGGTTCGAGGATGGCGCATTCCTTTTCATCGGTGAAGGCGATGGCCACCGGAAGTTGGTCGTGCTGCCTGACGAGCAGATCCGTGGACTTGCGCCCGATCCAGCGGGATGGATCTACGGTCCCTCTCTGGGAGCGACGGATCCGGTCGAAGGCTGGCTGCGGCAGTCCAGCGACCAAACCGCGCAGCAGACGATCGGCTGGTGGACGCGCGAACGCCCGCACGAGAGGCTCGCGACGAGGCTCGCGGTGCGGGAGGAACCAGCCAGTTTCCGCAACGGCAGAACGAAGCTGGCTGGAACGCTGATCTCCCCCGAGGGTCGCGGGCCATTCCCAGCGCTGGTCCTCGCCCACGGGTCCGGCGCCGAGACCCGCAACCGCGGTCCGCTCGTCTATGAGCTCGCCCGGCTTGGGTTCGCCGTGCTCACGTTCGACAAGCGAGGGTCCGGTGAGTCGAAGGGTGACTTGAGGTCTGCGACCCTCGACGACTTGGCGAAGGATGTGGTCAGCGGCGTCGATTGGCTCCAACAGCAACCGCGGGTCGACCAGAAGAGGATCGGGCTGTGGGGCCACAGCCAAGGCGCGTGGATAGTGGTGCTCGCCGCCTCACGCTCGACCGACGTGGCCTTCGTCATCGCGGAATGCGGCGGCGGCGTGTCGCCCATCGAGCAACACCTCTCTGCCGGCAGCAACTACTACCGCGTCAAGCGCCGGTTGCCGGAGGAACATATCGAAGAGATCGAGAAGTTCCGCCGGCTGAAGTACCACGTCGCCGCTGGGCTCGAACCTCGGAACGCCTACGAGACGGAGCTCGCGCGGGTGAAATCTCTGCCCTGGTTCGCCGAGACCGGCGGGAAACTGCCCGACGGCTTCTGGGAGATCAACGGCGCATACGACCCGGTCGTTGCGCTTGCACGATTGCGTCAGCCTGTGCTGTTCCTATTGGCGGAACACGACTCCAGCACGCCAACGGAAGCGACGCGGCGCGTGCTGGAGACAACGCTGGCCAAGTCCCGTCATCTGGACCACAGCATCATCGTGATCCCGAACGCAAGCCATGAGTTGTTCGAGGTCTCGCGCCTGGCCTTCGACGACGACATCCCTGCCGCCGTGCGATTGGCGCCCGGGTACACGTCCGCGCTACGAGCTTGGCTCGCGAGCCACGCCGCTCTCGGCGACTAACCGACCAGTGCCACGCCCGAGATCCAGCCGTGCACGGCGATGAACACCGCGTACACCGCGATCGTCACCGCCGCCGCGCGGAACTCCGACGACCAGGGCCAGCGCTCGGTCGCCCGCTTGGCCACGCCGCGCGCCTCCTGCGACCACATCGCGAAGATGGCGTAGGCGCCGAGCGTGCCGAACAGCGCGACCGCGCGCAGCTCGCCGTTCGCGAGCAGGTGGGCGCCGGCCCACAGCGCGACCGCCCACAGCATCGGATGCGCGGTGTGGCGTTTGAGGTTGGTGCCGATACGCCGACCGATGAGCAAGTAGAGCACCGGCAGCATCAGCACGAACGCCGCGTTGCGGCCCCAGGCCGGCGGCGCATACACCACCTCCAACGACCCCTGGCGCCAACCCAGCACCATCAGCGCGATCGCGCCGACCGTGATCAGGCTGTGGATCGATTTCCAACCGTTCTCGCCAACGCGCGTGACCAGCTGGCCGCGCAGTCCGCCGAGCGTGGGCAGGATGTGGATCGCGAGGAACAGGGCAAGACCCAGGTAGAGCATGGTCATGGCGGCAGGACCCTCGGAGCGGATTGTCGGATGGCGATCGAATCCAGCGCGGCGAATGCGACGCTGCGCTGCTCGCGGCCGAGCGGTTTGGTGCCGGCGCTGAACGGCGGGAAATCATAGGCAAGCTTGGCGATGAGCATCCGCTCGCCGGCCACGATCACGTCCTCGATCACGATCAGACCGCGGCCGCTGGCGTCGTGGCTCGGGCAGGACAGGATGCCGCGCACGGCGGCATCGGCGTTGGCAGGGACTGCGCGCGCTAGGCTCTCGAGCGTGGTGCCACGACAGTTGTCCTTGAGCAAGCGGTGCAGGCGCTTCAGCGCGCCGGCGGCGTCATCCCAGGATTCGCGCGGCCGGTCGAGCAGCACGATGCGGGTGGCGGCGCCGGGCTGCAGCCGAGCCGGTGCCCATTCGCGGGTGTCAGCGCTGCTCGCGACCTCGCTGTAGCCGGCGGGTGCTGCGAGCGTGATGCGCGCCAGCAGCGTCGCACCGTCGGCTTGCGCCGCGGTTGCGAGCGCGGCTGTCGCCAGCGCCAAGCAGTGCCCCTGGACCCCCATGGGTAAGGTCTAGCACAGAAGTGCTCGCGAGATGGTCTCAGGGACGCGCCGGCAGTTCCTTCAACCACGCCTGGGCGAACGCGCGCGCGGCCTCAACCGGGGCCTTGCCGGCGCGGTAGCAGTACTTCCACTCGGCGGACTTGATCTCGTAACGCGTCTCGGCGAAACGCTGCTTGTCGATCGACGGGTCGTGGATGAGCTTGGCGGCGAAATCCACATCGCTGCAGACTGCGAGGAACTCGCGCAGGCGCTTGGCGATCATCGGCTTCGGGTCCACCGGCCAGTCCTTCTGCCACATCACCATGCCGTCCTTGTAGCGCTGCGCATAGTCGGCGCGCTCCATCTCCTTGCCCTGGCGGATCATCGCCTGCATCTGCGGGTCGCTGGCCATCTGCTTGGACTGCTGTTCCATCATCACCGCCATGTCCTTCATCGCCTTCTGCTGCTCGACGGGCAGGGCCTTGATCTGCGCCTTGAAGTCGTCGAGCTCCTGCTTCTGCTTTGCGCGTTCGGCCGCGAGCTCCTGTTCGACCGTCTGGGTGTATTGCGGCGCCTCCGGCTTGTTCTCAACACGGCGCGCCGCATACGCCGTGGCGAACGCCGGCGAGGCCGCGTAGGCCTTGGCCCAGGCGAGGCCGCCTTGCACCAATGCGGCACGCGCAGCAGCGGGCGTGTTGGTCCAGCCGGCCTTGAACGCCCAGTAGTTGAACTGGCCGCCAACCATAGAATCGAGCGCGTAGCCGCGCGCGTCTTCGTCGGTGACGCGCCAGCCCACGGGCAGCGTGGCCGCAGCGCCCCCCTGCGGGGGCGCCGAAGCGGCGAGCGCAGCCACGCTCCATATGGAGACCAGCAGCAGCGCGGTGCGGCGCGTCATACGGGCCGCGTCTCGCGCGCCATCGAGAGCATCTGCTTGTTGATCGCCGGCAGGTCCTCGACCAGCAAGCCGTCCTGCGGCTTGGCCCATGACAGGAGCGAGGACAGGTTCGCGAGGTTGAACAACAGGTGGTCACCGGCCTCGGTCGGCGCAGTCTCCCAGCCGGGCACCACGATCGCCGACAACGGGCGCGACTTGTGGCCGAGCAGCTTCTCCAGCACCCGACCCATCTCAGTGACGCGGCGGGTGGCGGCGAACACCGCCTCGAACTCCTTGTTCACCCCGAAGTCGAGCTGGCGCTCGACCGGCAACATCTTGACCACCGCGTTCTTGGCCGACCACGGCTTGCTGCGCACCGCGACGTTCACCAGGAACACCGCCTTCGGCCCGACCACCACATGGTCGACCATGAGGTCAGCGACCGCGACATCGTGGAACACCTGATGGCCGGTGAGCGCGAGACCCTTGAGCACGCCGCCGGCGGCGAGGTTCGCGTGCCACTCGGCGCGCGACGCGAAGTAGGCACGCAAGCAGAGCAGCGTCAGCCAACCGTAGCCCCACAGCAGGAAGGTCGCGATCAGGATCACCAGCCACTTCACCCACCACAACGGCACGAACGGGATCTCCCAGGTCAGCACGACCATGAGCGTGCCGGCGGCGAGCGCGAGCACCAGACCGGTACCGGCGAACAAGGCGAGGTAGCTGCGATGACGCAGCAGCGCGCGGCGCGCGCGCGAGCCCGGCGGCACCAGCGTGGTGTCGGGATACGGAGTCTTGGCCGGGAAGCGATGCATCGCCCAGAGTGCAATCGCCCCCGTCAGCAGGAAGACGAGCGCAAACCCTTCGGCGAGCAGCAGCATCGCGACGAAGCGTTCGAAGGTCGTGAAGGTCATCGGCACACCCCAGGTCGACCAAGCAGGCGCCAGACAGTAGCGCGGAACGGCCCTCTGCGGCGAGAACGCCGTCACACCCGCAGTAGGACGCCAACGCAGGCGGGCACCAACACCGCTCAGTCGCCGAGCCGGTGCGCCTTGCGCCCGCCGCGTGCCGACGGCTGGTCAGGCGGCGTACTTGAGACCATGAGCGCCGCCATCG